>NZ_JAFMJZ010000183.1 GCF_017853185.1 Mycolicibacterium sp. | reverse complement strand
TCCAGATCCCCGGGACGCTGACGTTCCAGGTGGAGACCGAGCACGACGGTGAGCGGGAGCGCAGCGCCAGTGCGGTGCTGCAGGCCCTCGGCGCCGAGTCCGCCGGCCGGCCGGCCGACCACGATATGGCCGCTCTGCTGGCCGCCCATCCGATGCGCGCCGACGGCGGCGACATCCGGAACTGGTTCGACGGCCGCGGCGTGCAGTTCGGCCCGGCGTTCACCGCGCTGACCGCCGTCAACGCCCGTGAGACTGCCGCCGGTGAAGCGGGTGACACCGTGCTGGCCGAGATCGGCCTGCCCTCGGTGATCCGCAACCAGGGATCCGCATACGGCGTGCACCCGGCGCTGCTGGACGCCTGCTTCCAGTCCGTGGCAGCCCATCCCGGTGTCCAGACCAGCGGCACCGGCGGGCTGTTGCTGCCACTCGGTGTGCGCCGTCTCCGCGCCTTCGGCCCGGCGAACAAGGCCCGCTACTGCCTGACCCGGATCGTGTCGCTGGACGGATCCGGTGTGCAGGCCGACATCCAGATGATCGACGAGAGCGGCGCAGTGCTGCTGACCGTCGACGGCCTTTCGATGGGCACCGGAACGTCCGAGGGCGACCGGGTGCTCAACGAGCGGTTGCTGGCCGTCGAATGGCGCAAGCAGGTGCTCCCGGCGCTCACCTCGCACATCAACCCCGGAACCTGGCTGCTGGTCAACACCTCAGACGCCAGCGACCTGCTGGCCTCCGAGCTCACCGATGCGCTCAAGATCGGCGAGGCCGATGTCGCCACCATGTCGTGGCCGCAGAGCGGCGACCACGTCTTCAATGCCGAGCGGTTGCGAACCTTCTTCTCCGAGAACACCTTCGGCAACATCGTGGTGGTCGCAGCTCCGCGCAACGGCTGCCCGCCCGAGCAGCTGGGACACCGCGGTGCCGATCACGTGCGCCATCTGGTGCGGATCGCCCGGGAGCTGACCGAAGTGGCCGAGGCGCCGCGGCTGTACGTGGTGACCCGTAGCGCCCAGACGGTGCTGCCCGGCGAGCGGCCGAACCTCGAGCAGGCCGGTCTACGCGGTCTGCTGCGGGTGATCGGTGCCGAGCATCCGCAGCTGCGCCCGACCCAGATCGATGTCGACGAGGACACTCTGGGCAAGTTCGTCGCCCAGCAGTTGCTGCTGGGGTCGGACGAGGACGAGACCGCCTTCCGCAATGACGAGTGGTACACCGCGCACCTCTACCCGAGCCCGTTGCGGCCGGAGGAGCGCCACACCACTGTCGTCGACAACGCCCGCGAAGGTATGCGCCTGCAGATCCGGACCCCCGGCGATCTGCAGACCCTGGAACTGACCGCCTTCGAGCGGGTCGTCCCGGCCGAGGGGCAGATCGAGGTCGCCGTCACCGCATCGAGCCTCAACTTCGCCGATGTGCTCGTTGCGATGGGCCGCTACCCGAGTTTCGCGGGCAACCCGCAGCTGGGTATCGACTTCGCCGGCGTGGTCACCGCGGTGGGCCCCGATGTGAAGAGCCACAAGGTCGGCGACCACGTCGGCGGCATGTCGCCCAACGGCTGCTGGGGCACCTTCGTGACCGTCGACGCCGACGTGGCCGTCCGGCTGCCGGCCGGCCTGCGTGACGATCAGGCGGCCGCGGTGTCCACCGCCGCCGCCACCGCCTGGTACGGCCTGCAGGACCTGGCCCGTATCCAGGCCGGCGACAAGGTGCTGATCCACTCCGCCACCGGTGGTGTGGGCCAGGCCGCGATCGCCATCGCGCGGATGGCCGATGCGGAGATCTATGTGACAGCCGGTACCCATGAGCGCCGGGAGATGTTGCGCCGCATGGGTATCGCCCATGTGTACGACTCGCGCAGTGTCGACTTCGCCGAGGAGATCCGCCGCGACACCGACGGTTATGGCGTCGACATCGTGCTGAACTCGCTGACCGGCGCCGCGCAGCGGGCCGGCGTGGAGCTGCTGGCCTTCGGCGGGCGGTTCGTCGAGATCGGCAAGAAGGACATCTACGGCGACACCCGGATGGGCCTGTTCCCGTTCCGTCGCAACCTGTCCTTCTACGGTGTCGACCTGGCGCTGATGTGCTCGACGCATCCGGAGCGGATCCGCGAACTGCTCGACACCGTGTACCGGCTGACGGCGGAGGGCTATCTGCCACAGCCGGAGACCACCCACTACCCGCTGGCCGACGCCGCCACCGCCATCCGCGTGATGGGTGCGGCCGAGCACACCGGCAAGCTGATCCTGTCGGTTCCCCGGGTCGGCCACAGCACCGTGGTGGTGCCGCCGGAGCAGGCCCAGGTGTTCCGCCCGGACGGCGCCTACATCGTCACCGGCGGTCTGGGCGGCCTCGGCTTGTTCCTGGCCAACAAGATGGCCGAGGGCGGCGCCGGCCGGATCATCCTGAACTCCCGGTCCGCCCCCAAGGGCCAGGCCCTGGACACGATCATGCGGATGCGTGCGCTCGGCACCGAGATCGAGGTGGTCAGCGGTGACATCGCCGAGGCCGCAACGGTCGACCGGCTGGTGGCCGAGGCCACCGCGAGCGGTCTGGCGATCCGGGGCGTGCTGCACGCGGCGGCCGTGGTCGAGGACGCCATCCTGACCAACATCAGCGATGAGCTGGTGGAGCGGGACTGGGCGCCCAAGGTCTACGGCGCCTGGCATCTGCACCGTGCCACCACCACCCAGCCGCTGGACTGGTTCTGCTCGTTCTCCTCGGCGGCAGCGCTGATGGGCTCACCGGGCCAGGGCGCCTACGCGGCGGCGAACAGCTGGCTGGACGCCTTCACCCAGTGGCGGCGGGCACAGGGCCTGCCGGCCAACGCGGTCGCCTGGGCGGCCTGGGACCAGATCGGCGCCGGCAAGCACCTGGCGGCGACCGACACCGCGATGATCAGCCCCGAGGAAGGGGCGCAGGCCTTCGAGGCGTTGCTGCGCCACGACCGGGCCTACGCGGGTTACGCGCCGGTGGTCGGCACGCCGTGGCTGACCGCGCTGGCTGCCCGCAGCCCGTTCGCGGAGGCTTTCGCCGCCAGCGGCGAGCGGCCGTCGGACACCACCAGCTTCCGCGCCGAGTTGCACTCGCTCCCGCGGGAGGAGTGGCCCACCCGGGTCCGGCGTCTGGTGGCCGAGCAGCTCAGCCTGATCCTGCGCCGGTCGGTCGATCCCGACCGCCCGATCTCGGAGTATGGTCTGGACTCGCTGGGCAATCTGGAACTGCGAACCAGGATTGAGACCGAGACCGGTATCCGCGTCCGGTCGATGGACATCACCACCGTTCGCGCCCTGGCCGAGAGCCTGTGCGAGACGTTGGCCGGCGCCATCAGCTCGGCGCGCTGACACCGGATGCGATAGGGAGCGACTTCTAGTGGTTGCGTTGACAGCGATCCACGACTGGGTGGATGCGCCGGGTTCGGTGGTGTCGTGGGCTCCGTCACCGGGCTGCATGGCCAAGGTGGCGCAGGCGCCGGCGATCGATGTGCCGGCGAGCTATCAGCAGGAGCAGCACCTCCGTGCCTTCCGGGCGCACACCGCCAACGGGCTGGAGATGTCGCGATTGCTGATCCCGGCCTGGACCATGAAGGGCCGCTGTGACATTCGGGCGATGACGTATGTGATCAACGCCTATCTCAAGCGCCACGACACCTACCACAGCTGGTTCGACTTCGCCCCCGGCGATGACGGTGCTGCATCAGACCGCGTTGTCCGGCATGCGGTTGCGAACCCGGCGGACATCCAGTTCGTCGCCACCAAGCACGGTGAGATGAACGCCGCGCAGTGGCGTGCGCACATCCTGGCGACGCCGACTCCGCTGGAGTGGGACTGCTTCCGGTTCGGCGTGATTCAGCGTGACGACCACTTCACCTTCTACGCCAGCATCGACCACGTTCATGCCGATGCGATGTTCATGGTCGCGCTGTTCATCGAGATCAACATGAATTACTCGGCGCTGGTCGAGGGCGGTGCGCCGATGAGGCTGCCGGAGGCGGGCAGCTACCTGGACTACTGCACCCGGCAGCGCGAGTACGCCTCGAAGCTGACGCTGGAGACACCGGAAGTGGGCGAGTGGCTGCACTTCCTTGAACGCAATGACGGCACGATGCCGAAATTCCCGCTGCCGCTTGGCGATCCGGATGTGCACTGCACGGGCGACCTCATCACGGTGAAGCTGATGGACGCCCATGACAGTGACCGGTTCGAGGCGATGTGCGCCCAGATCGGCGTCCGGTTCATCGGTGGTGTCTTCGCCTGTGCGGCGATGGCAGAACGCGAACTCACCGGAGTGGCGAGCTACAACGTCATCACGCCGACGACCACGCGGAGCACACCGGCGGACTTCATGACCACCGGATGGTTCACCGGCATCGTGCCGATCTCTGTGGACCTTGGGGACCTCAACTTCGCCGAACTCGCCCGAGCCGCCCAAGCCTCCTTCGACTCGGGCCTGCATCTGGCCAACATCCCGATCGAGCGGGTCTTCGACCTGGCCGAGGGTCTCCCGGGCATCCGGACGCCCGGTCCGGGGGTTCCGATGCTGTCCTACATGGACATCGGCCTGCCGCCACTGAATCCGGTGGTGATGGGCCAGTGGCAGGCCCAGAACGGCACGCTCTACACCGACCTAGGGGCGGCGAATCAGATCGGCATGTGGGTGAACCGCCGGGACACCGGGACAACCATCACAGTGGCTTACCCGGACAACGCCGAGGCCCGCGAATCGGTGGCACAGTACGTTGACCTCATGAAAATGGTGTACCTGCGGGCCGCCGACGGCCGCGCCGACTCCGTTTCCTCGCCGCATATCCCGAAGGCGAGGGTTTGACCTCGGCAAGCCTGCCGGCAGTTCGAGACGCCGTGCGGGCCACGCGACCCGAGGATCTGCTGCCCTACCCGGATCAGGCGATGTTCCTGGCCCTGCGCGGCGCCGACCAGGCTGCCGTCATGCAGGCCCTCTGGTTCTACGACCGTCCGGTGGACCACGAGGGCATCGCCCGGATCCACCGCAATCTGTACAACGGCTTGTTCGGCCGGCAGATCGAGACATCGGCGCTGCCGTTCGGACGGCACCACTGGGTATCGGTGGTGCCCACCGAATCGAATCTGCACTTCGAAGTGAAACCGCGGCCCCGCACGGAACTGTTCGGCTGGGCCGACGAGCAGGTCGCCCTGCCACTGGACCCGGAATGGGGACCGGCCTGGCGGATGGCGGTCCAGCCATTCGATGACGGCACCACGGTGGTCAGCCTGGTGGCCACCCATTGCATCGCCGATGGCGCCGGAGCGGTGATGTCCATCGTCGAGGCCGTTCACGGCATGAGTCGCGATCTGGGCTACGCCGCGCCGCGGTCTCGCCGGCGTGCGCGTGCGGTCCGTGAGGATCTTCGTCAACTCGGCCGGGACCTGCCGGAGATCGGCCGGACCCTGGTGCGGTTCGCCAAGGTGGCCTTCAATCGTCGGCGCGACCTCGCCCGTCCCTCGCCGGTCCCGGCGGTCACCGCGACCGGCAATGCGGTCGCACACGTCCCATCCTCGTCGATCTTCATCGATCTCGACCAGTGGGATGCGCGCGCGGAAGCCCTTGGCGGGAACAATTTCTCGCTGGCGGCCGGGTTCGCCGGAAAGCTCGCCCAGAACCTCAAGCGCACCCGTGCCTCCGACGGCGTGGTCACGTTGATGATCCCGGTCAACGACCGCGGTGACTTCGACGACACCGGCGGCAACGTCGTGTCCATCGCCAATGTCAGTTTCGATCCGACCCAGGTGGCCGCGGACCTGACCGGACCCCGCAATGCGATTCGCGACGCCTTGAAGAAGGCCCGCGAGGTGCCCGACGAGATGGT
>NZ_JAFMJZ010000182.1 GCF_017853185.1 Mycolicibacterium sp. | reverse complement strand
CGGGTCGGCGGTGAAGATGCCGTCGACGTCGGTGTAGATCTCGCAGACGTCGGCGTGCAGGGCGGCGGCCAGCGCCACCGCGGTCGTGTCGGACCCGCCGCGGCCCAACGTGGTGACGTCCTTGCTGTCCTGGCTCACACCCTGGAAGCCGGCCACCAGGACGATCTGTCCCTCGTCGAGTGCGGCCCGCAGCCGTCCCGGGGTGACGTCGATGATCTTGGCGTTGCCGTGGGTGCCGGTGGTGATGACGCCGGCCTGCGAGCCGGTGAAGGACCGCGCGTTCTCACCGAGGGACTCGATGGCCATCGCCACCAGCGCGTTGGAGATGCGCTCACCGGCGGTCAGCAGCATGTCCATTTCCCGCGGCGGCGGAGACGGGCACACCGCACGGGCGAGATCGAGCAGCTCGTCGGTGGTGTCACCCATCGCCGAGACCACGACGACCACGTCGTTGCCCTGGCGCTTTGTTTCGACGATGCGTTCAGCGACGCGACGGATCCGCTCGGCATCGGCCACCGAGGATCCGCCGTACTTCTGCACGACGAGCGCCACTGTCTGCCCTTTCCAGGCCGGGGGTTGCTCATAAGGATAAACGGTGTCCAGGCGTGCATTTCACGCCCGGACCGGGGGTAACCTCCCGAACGATGACAGACCGCCGCGCTTTGACCCGTGTTCCGATCCATCCACCGATCGCCGATCGGTGGAGTCCACGGGCCTTCGACCCGGGCGCAACACTCGATGCCGAGCAGGTCATCGGCCTGCTCGAGGCGGCTCGCTGGGCCGCGACGTGGGGGCGGCGCCAGCCGGTTCGGTTCGTCGTCGGTTTGCGCGGCGACAGCACATTCGAGGAGCTATCCGCCCTGCTCAAACGAGGCAACGCCTACGCGAAGTCCGCGGGTGCGCTGATCCTGGTTGGCGTCGACGAGGGCGAGGATGAGAACACCGCGCGCTACGCCCACGTCGACGCCGGGGCGGCGATGGCCAACATGGCGATCGAGGCGGTCGCCCGTGGCCTGATCACCCACCCGATGGCCGGTTTCGATGTCGAAGGCGCCAGCGACGCCTTCGCCGTTCCGCCCGGGGTGCGCCCGGTGGCGGTGGTGGCGGTCGGCGCGCTGGCCGCACCCGGCACCGCGAGCCCGGAGGTCGCCGAACGCGACGGCGCGGCACGGGAACGCGCGGCTTTGGAGGAGATCGCCTTCGCCGGGACTTGGGGCCGGCCCTGGTCAGCGGACGACTGAGGCCGCCACAGCCGCGCCACCGGCAAAGGTCGCGCCGATCAGCACCACCGCCAGCGCCGGCCAGATCCACAGCACGGTGCCGCGGCGGTTGGCGCTGACCATTCCGACGATGGCGCCGATGATCGCCACGGCGATGCCGCCCCAGGTGAGCCCGTAGGCCATCCAGATCCTGGATTCGCGGCAGTCGTTGACACCGCACGAGTCGGTGGCCATCACAAAGAACCAGGAGAACAGAAACGATCCCATCGCGGCGATCACGCCCAGCGCGCCCATCAGAACGGCGAGGGCGCGGTCCCAGGCCGGACGGTTTACGGGCGCAGGTGCGGTCATAGCGCGATTGTGCCTGGTGAACCAACCGGAGTACAGTAATCCCCGTGCAGCGTGTGCTCCTTCTCGAGCGCCGCGACGGGGTCTGATCCAGACCGGCTTCCCGTCGCGGGTTTTCGCGATGCGCCGGTCTGAAGTCCCTTTCAACTCCCGGAGCAGACATCGTGAACACCCACTCTGAGTTCGATTCCGTCGACGCCTACGTCTCGGCGCGCACCATCAACAAACCGGCCGGCGGCCGCTGGGACGGCCAGCCGGACTGGAACACCCAGCGCAACTCGGCGATGCCGGTCAACCGCTATCGCCCGTTCGCCGACGAGGTCGAGAAGATCGACCTGCCGGACCGGACCTGGCCCGACGCCGTGATCACGCACGCCCCGGGGTGGTGTGCGGTCGACCTGCGCGACGGCAACCAGGCGCTGATCGACCCGATGAGCCCGGCCCGCAAGCGCCGGATGTTCGACCTGCTGGTCAAGATGGGCTACAAGGAGATCGAGGTCGGTTTCCCGTCGGCCAGCCAGACCGACTTCGACTTCGTCCGCGAGATCATCGAGCAGGGCGCCATCCCCGAGGACGTCACCATCCAGGCCCTGGTGCAGTGCCGCCCGGAACTGATCGAGCGGACCTTCGAGGCCTGCGACGGCGCCCCGAACGTGATCGTGCACTTCTACAACTCCACGTCGATCCTGCAGCGTCGCGTGGTATTCCGCGCCGACCGCGACGAGATCACCAAGATCGCCACCGACGGCGCACGCAAGTGCCTGGAGGAGGCGGCCAAGCACCCGGGCACCCGGTGGCGCTACGAGTACTCCCCGGAGTCCTACACCGGCACCGAACTGGAGTACGCCAAGCACGTCGTCGATGCGGTCTCCGAGGTCCTGCAGCCGACGCCGGAGTGGCCGCTGATCGTCAACCTGCCGGCGACCGTCGAGATGGCCACCCCGAACATCTACGCCGACTCGATCGAGTGGATGAGTCGCAACCTGAACCGGCGCGAGTCGATCATTCTGAGCCTGCACCCGCACAACGACCGCGGAACCGCTGTTGCCGCAGCCGAATTGGGCTTCCAGGCCGGTGCCGACCGCATCGAGGGCTGTCTGTTCGGCAACGGTGAGCGCACCGGCAACGTCTGCCTGGTGACGCTGGGACTGAACATGTTCTCCCGCGGTGTGGACCCGCAGATCGACTTCTCCAACATCGACGAGATCCGTCGCACCGTGGAGCACTGCAACCAGCTGGCGGTGCCCGAGCGTCATCCCTACGGCGGTGATCTGGTCTACACCGCGTTCTCCGGCAGCCACCAGGACGCGATCAACAAGGGCCTGGACGCCATGAAGATCGCCGCAGACGAGGCCGATGCCGACGTCGAGGACATCCTGTGGCAGGTTCCGTATCTGCCGATCGACCCCAAGGACGTCGGCCGCACCTACGAGGCCGTGATCCGGGTGAACTCGCAGTCCGGCAAGGGCGGGGTGGCCTACATCATGAAGGCCGACCACGGCCTGATGCTGCCGCGCCGGTTGCAGATCGAGTTCAGTCAGGTGATCCAGAAGATCACCGACGGCGAAGGCGGCGAGGTCTCCAGCAAGGAGATGTGGGACGCGTTCGCCGACGAGTACCTGGGCGCCACGCGGCCACTGGAGCGGATCAAGCAGCGGGTGATCGGCTCGGAGACCGACGGCGGCATCGACGTCATCGAGGCAGTGGTCAAGATCGACGGCGTCGAGACCGAGATCCGCGGCGAGGGCAACGGCCCACTGGCGGCCTTCGTGGATGCCTTGGGCACCAAGGGAATTCACGTCAACGTGCTGGACTACTCCGAGCACGCCATGTCGGCCGGGCAGGAGGCCGCCGCGGCGGCCTACGTCGAGGCCTCGATCGACGGCCGCACGGTGTGGGGTGTCGGGATCGCCACCTCGATCACCACCGCCTCGCTGCGCGCGGTGGTCTCAGCGGTGAATCGGGCCGCGCGACTGGGGGCCTGATCAGAACAGCGCGAACTGCTGGCCCTGGTCGACGGACTGCTCGAACATCTCGACGCCGACCCCATGGACGACCTTGCCGACGGCGGCCATGAACTCCTCGTCGGAGACGAGGGGCACCCCGAGTTCACGGGCCTGATAGCCCTTGCCGTGTTCGGGTTGGGGGTCGTTGCAGATCACCAGCGAGGTCTCGGCGTCGACAGCCTCGGTGTAGGCCAGGCCGGCATGCAGGATCCGCTCGACGAGTTCCTCATGGGTGCGGGCGACCTCGGCGGACAACGCCACCCGCATGCCCTGCACCAACCGTCCGCCGCGCCGATACCTACCCGGGTTGAGGTAATCGCACGGCATCCGGGCGGCCACCCTCTTAAGCGGTTCCAGTTCGTCATGGGTCACCGAACCGTTGGGCCAGAGCTTTCGGCCCACCGGGCGGATCGGCAGCCAGAGGTCGCGGGCACGGGCGCGTTCGAGTGCCGGCATCAGCACCCGGGACAACACCAGTGCGTCGTCGAACGCGTCGTGCGCACGGGTCTGCGGGACGTTCCAGTGCCGGGCCAGCGTCTCCAAACGCAGATTCTCCAGACCCAGATCCAGCCGCCGGCTCAGTTCGACCGTGCACATCACCGTGTCGACAGGCAATGTGGCACCGGCGATTTCGGCTTCGGCGGTCAGGAACGAATAGTCGAACCCGGCGTTGTGCGCCACCAGTGTCCGGCCGTGCACCAACTCCGCGACGGCCGGCGCGATATCGGCGAAAGTCGGCTGATCCGTGAGCATCTCGGTGGTGATGCCATGCACATGCGTGGGCCCGGGATCCACGCCGGGATTGACCAGACTCACCACTGAGTTCTCGACGTTGCCGTCCGGGTCGAGTGCCAACGCGGCCACGCTCAGGACACGCGCATTCCGCGGGCTGAAGCCGGACGTCTCGACGTCCACGACGACCCAGCCCTCGCCCGGATCGCCGGCCGGTCGGCCCCAGGTTTGGCTCACGATCTCAGGATGGCACGCACCCCCGACAGCCAACGGGACATCCGGAGTCCGTGTCGGGCAGGCCGCGGTCCGCGGGGCATAAACTCACGGGCGATGACCGGGCGGATGACTGTGCGAGGACGGGCCGCATTGGGCCTCGGTTCGGCCGCACGCTGGGCCTCCCGGGTCACCGGACGCGGCGCCGGGGCCATGATCGGCGGCCTGGTCGCGATGACCCTGGACCGCTCTGTGCTGCGTCAACTGGGCGCCGGACGGCGCACCGCGGTGATCACCGGCACCAACGGCAAGTCCACCACCACCCGGATGGTCGCGGCGGCGTTGTCGACGGTCGGTGCCGTCGCCACCAACGGCGAGGGCGCCAATATGGACGCCGGACTGGTCGCTGCCCTGGCAGCCGACCGTCAGGCCCCGTTGGCCGCCCTCGAGGTCGACGAGATGCACGTTCCGCACGTCTCGGACGCGGTCGAACCGGCGGTGATCGTCTTGCTCAACCTGTCCCGTGACCAGCTGGACCGGGTCGGGGAGATCAACCACATCGAACGCACCCTGCGTGCCGGACTGGCACGCCACCCCGGTGCGGTGGTGGTGGCCAACTGCGATGACGTACTGATGACCTCGGCGGCCTACGACTGCCCAAACGTGGTGTGGGTGGCCGCCGGCGGCGGCTGGGCGAATGACTCGGTGAGCTGTCCGCGCAGCGGCGAGATCATCGTGCGCGACGGCTCGCACTGGCATTCCACCGGGACGGACTTCCAACGACCCACTCCGCAGTGGTGGTACGACGACGAAAAGCTCTACGGCCCAGGCGGAATCGGGATTCCGATGCGGCTGTCCCTACCGGGTTCGGTTAACCGCGGCAATGCCGCCCAGGCCGTCGCCGCGGCGGTGGCGATGGGCGCCGACCCGGCCGCCGCCGTGGCCGCGGTGTCGACCGTGAACGAAGTCGCCGGCCGGTACCGGACCGTGCGCATCGGGGACCACGAGGCCCGCTTGCTGCTCGCCAAGAACCCGGCCGGCTGGCAGGAGGCGCTGTCGATGGTCGACAAAAAGGCTGCGGGCGTGGTCATTTCGGTCAACGGTCAGGTTCCCGACGGCGAGGACCTGTCCTGGCTGTGGGATGTGCGCTTCGAACACTTCGGGGACACGACCGTCGTCGCCGCCGGCGAGCGCGGCACCGACCTGGCAGTGCGATTGGGATATGCCGGCGTCGCGCACTCCCTGGTGCACGACACCGTGAAGGCGATCCAATCCTGTCCGCCGGGACACGTCGAAGTGGTGGCCAATTACACGGCTTTCCTTGCGCTGCAACGGTCTTTGGGGCGC
>NZ_JAFMJZ010000181.1 GCF_017853185.1 Mycolicibacterium sp. | reverse complement strand
CTGCACGCCGACGTCTGCGAGATCTACACCGACGTCGACGGCATCTACACCGCCGACCCGCGCATCGTGCCCAACGCCCGGCGCCTGGACACCGTCAGCTTCGAGGAGATGCTCGAGATGGCGGCCTGCGGCGCCAAGGTCTTGATGCTGCGCTGCGTCGAATACGCCCGTCGCTACCACGTTCCGATTCATGTCCGCTCGTCGTACTCCGACAAGCCGGGCACGATCGTCACCGGATCAATCGAGGACATACCCATGGAAGACGCCATCCTGACCGGAGTTGCCCACGACCGCAGCGAGGCGAAGGTCACCGTCGTCGGTGTGCCCGACGTTCCGGGCTACGCCGCCAAGGTGTTTCGCGCAGTCGCCGACGCCGACGTCAACATCGACATGGTGCTGCAGAACATCTCGAAGGTCGAAGAAGGCAAGACCGACATCACCTTCACCTGCGCCCGCGACTCGACGCCGACCGCGGTGGCCAAGCTCAACTCGCTGCAGGACGAGATCGGCTTCACCAACGTGCTCTCCGACGATCACATCGGCAAGGTCTCGCTGGTCGGCGCCGGGATGCGCAGCCACCCGGGCGTGACCGCGACGTTCTGCGAGACGCTGGCCAAGGTCGGCATCAACATCGACCTGATCTCCACCTCGGAGATCCGGATCTCGGTGCTGATCAAGGACTCCGAACTGGACAAGGCGGTCGCCGCACTGCACGAGGCGTTCAACCTCGGCGGCGACGAAGAGGCCGTGGTCTACGGCGGGACGGGCCGGTAATGGTTGCCATCGGAGTAGTGGGTGCCACCGGCCAGGTGGGCCAGGTCATGCGAATGCTGTTGGAGCAGCGCAACTTTCCCGCCGACAGCGTCCGGTTCTTCGCCTCGGCGCGTTCGGCCGGCCGCAAGCTGAGCTTCCGCGGTCAGGAGATCGAGGTCGAGGACTCCGAGACCGCTGACCCGTCCGGGTTGGACATCGCGCTGTTCTCCGCCGGCGCGACGATGTCGCGGGTTCAGGCGCCGCGGTTCGCCGCCGCCGGGGTCACGGTCATCGACAACTCCTCGGCCTGGCGCAAGGACGACGACGTCCCCCTGGTGGTCAGCGAGGTCAACTTCGACCGCGATGTGCGTAACGCGACGTTGAAGAAGGGCATCATCGCCAACCCGAACTGCACGACGATGGCGGCGATGCCGGTGCTCAAGCCGTTGCACGACGAGGCCGGCCTGGTGCGGATGATCGCCTCGACCTATCAGGCGGTGTCCGGCAGCGGGATCGCCGGCGTCGAGGAACTGGCCACCCAGGCCCGCGCGGTGATCGACGGTGTCGAGGAGTTGGTGCACCACGGGGATGCGCTGGATTTCCCGGCTCCGGTCAAGTACGTCGCGCCGATCGCGTTCAACGTGGTGCCACTGGCCGGCGCCCTGGTCGACGACGGCTCCGGGGAGACCGACGAGGACCAGAAGCTGCGCAACGAGAGCCGCAAGATCCTCGGCATCCCCGACCTCGCGGTCAGCGGAACCTGCGTGCGGGTTCCGGTGTTCACCGGCCACTCGTTGTCGATCAATGTCGAGTTCGCCCAGCCGATCTCACCGGAGCGCGCCACCGAGCTGTTGCGCGGCGCCCCCGGCGTGAAGGTCGTGGACGTCCCGACTCCGCTGGCCGCCGCCGGTACCGACGAGTCGCTGGTGGGCCGCATCCGCCGCGACCCGGGCGCGCCCGACGGCCGTGGTCTGGCGCTGTTCATCTCCGGGGACAACCTGCGTAAGGGCGCTGCGCTGAACACCATTCAGATCGCGGAACTGCTGGCTGCGGCCCTCTAGCCCGCACTGCTTTCACAGCGGTCTCATAGCCGGCGCCTAATGGGCTCACTACCGGCAGGGTGATGATGGTTGGTATGACCGATACAACCGAATCAGTTGATCAGCCCTCGATCGTTCCCGACCTGAGCGAAACCGTCGTCATCCACCGTCCCAACCGGCTCAACCAGGTTGCGGCCTGGGTCGCCATCGTCGCCGGCATCGTGTTCATCGTCGGCTCGGTGTTCTTCACCGGCTTCTTCCTCGGCCGCCACAGCGGCGGCGGCTGGCATCACCAGCGGGGTCCCGAGATGGGCTTCCGTGGCGGTCCGCCGATGATGCCGGGCATGGGTCCGGGGATGATGGGGCCGGGGATGGGCCCGCGTGGCGGCATGGGTCCCGGCATGATGGGCCCCGACCGCGACGAGCTTCCCGGCCCGGCACAGCCGCCGAGCCCGCCGAGTTCTCCGGCGCCGCGCTCCTGATTTATCGCGAACCGGTGCATGCCCGGGCTCAGGCCCAGGTGTGCACCGGTTCGTTGCTGTGCATGAGATCGCAGTAGCGGCGCAGCATCTCGGCCAGCGCCTCCGGCCGGTCCAGACCTTGATCCTGGAGCCGGTTGACCGTCTGCACCTGCCACACCGCGCCGTTGCGCCCCGTCTTGGCCCGGCCCTCGATCACCCCGAGATAGCGGTCACTCACGTCACCGGCGACCTTCCAGCGCCGCAGCCCCTCGGCGGCCATCGGCAACAGATGCCGCAGCACCAACTCGTCGGCGCTCACCTCGCCCAAACCAGGCCAGTACATCCGGGCCGCGATTCCGTGCTGGGCGGCGGACAGGAAATTGTCATGTGCGGCAGCGAAACTCATCTTCGTCCACAGCGGGCGTTCGTCCTCGGCCAGCGTCCGCAGCAGTCCGTAGTAGAACGCCGAATTGGCCATCATGTCGACCACCGTCGGCCCGGCCGGGAGGACCCGGTTCTCCACCCGCAGATGCGGTCGGCCGTTGACTACGTCGTACACCGGCCGGTTCCACCGGTACACGGTGCCGTTATGCAGTCGAAGTTCGGGCAGAAGCGGAATCCGCCCGGCGGCCAGTTCGGCGAGCGGGTCCTCGTCGGAGAGTTCGGGAAGCAGCGACGGGAAGTACCGCACGTTCTCCTCGAACAGGTCGAAGATCGAGGTGATCCAGCGTTCCCCGAACCACACCCGGGGCCGCACCCCCTGCGTCTTGAGTTCGTCGGGCCGGGTGTCGGTCGCCTGGGCGAACAGCTCGATGCGGGTCTCGGCCCAGAGTTGGTGGCCGAAGAAGTACGGCGAATTGGCGCCCAGCGCCAGCTGCGGGCCGGCCAGCACCTGAGCGGCATTCCAGTTGTTGGCGAACTCGGCGGGGGAGACCTGCAGGTGCAATTGCATACTCGTGCAGGCTGATTCGGGCGCGATGGACTCCGCGTGCATGCTCAGGTGTTCGACGCCGGCGATGTCGATCGGGATGTCCTCGCCGCGGGCGGTGAAGATCGAGTCGTTGAGCGCCTGATAGCGCAGGGACGGACTCATCCAGCTTCCGGTCAGGTGCTCGGGCATCAAGGTGGGCAGGATGCCGATCATCACGATGTGCGCGCCGTCGGTGTTGGCCTTGATCTCCGCGGCGTTGAGGCTCTCCCGGACCTCGCCTTCGAGCTCCAGCGCGGTGCGCCCCGGCAGCGGACGGGGCGGAACGTTGAACTCGATGTTGTAGGCGCCCAGTTCGGTCTGATACGCCGGATCGGCGATGGCGGCCAGCACTTCCTGGTTCTGCATCGCCGGCTGATAGGCGGCGTCGACCAGGTTGCACTCGATCTCCATACCGGTCAGCGGCCGGTCGAACTCGAAACTCGACTCCGCGAGCATGGTTTCGAACACGTCCAGGCACAGCTGCACCTTCTGCCGGTACTCCTGCCGGTGTTTGCGGCTGTAGCTGGCGTGCGTGACCTCTTCTCCCACCCCGCCGATGCAACACCGGTCAGTGTGGCGGCGCAAGCAATTCCGCCATGAACGGCCAGCGGCGGTGGCAGACTCCCAGGACAGTTCGCCGCACGTCTGATCCGAGGAGCACCGTTGGCCGAGTTCGTCGCCTCCATCGACCAGGGCACCACCAGCACCCGCTGCATGATCTTCGACCACAACGGTCTCGAGGTCGGTCGCCACCAGCTCGAGCACGAGCAGATCCTGCCGCGGGCCGGCTGGGTGGAGCACAATCCGACCGAGATCTGGGGCCGCACCCAGACGGTGGTGACCTCGGCGCTGAACAACACGGGCTTGAAGGCAGCCGACATCGTCGCCCTGGGCGTCACCAACCAGCGCGAGACCACCATCGTCTGGAACCGCAAGACCGGTCAGCCGTACTACAACGCGATCGTCTGGCAGGACACCCGCACCGACCAGATCGCCGCTGCGCTGGACCGGGACGGCCGCGGTGAGGTGATCCGCCGCAAGGCCGGACTGCCGCCGGCCACCTATTTCTCCGGCGGCAAGCTGCAGTGGCTGCTGGAGAACGTCGACGGTCTGCGGGCCGACGCCGAACGCGGCGACGCGTTGTTCGGCACCCCCGACGTGTGGGTGCTGTGGAACATCACCGGCGGTGTGCACGGCGGCGTGCACGTCACCGATCCCACCAATGCCAGTCGCACCATGCTGATGAACCTGGAGACCCTGGACTGGGACGACGAACTGTTGGGGTTCTTTGGGATTCCGCGGCAGATGCTTCCCGCGATCCGGCCGTCGTCCTCACCGACTCCGTACGGGATGACGCTGACCGACGGCGCGATGGGCGGCGTGGTGCCGGTGACCGCCAGCCTCGGCGATCAGCAGGCCGCGATGGTCGGGCAGGTGTGCCTCAAGCCCGGTGAGGCCAAGAACACCTACGGCACCGGCAACTTCCTGTTGCTCAACACCGGCGAGAAGATCGTGCGCAGCGAGAACGGCCTGCTGACCACGGTGTGCTACCAGTTCGGTGACGCGAAACCCGTTTACGCCCTTGAGGGTTCGATCGCGGTGACCGGATCGGCGGTGCAGTGGCTGCGCGATCAGCTGGGCATCATCAGCGGCGCCGCGGACAGCGAGGCGCTGGCCTCCCAGGTCGAGGACAACGGCGGGGTCTACTTCGTTCCGGCGTTCTCCGGCCTGTTCGCGCCGTACTGGCGTTCCGATGCGCGCGGCGCGATCGTCGGGCTGTCCAGGTTCAACTCCAACGCCCACATCGCCCGGGCCACCCTGGAGGCGATCTGCTACCAGAGCCGCGACGTGGTCGACGCGATGGCCGCCGATTCCGGCGTCAAACTCGAGGTGCTCAAGGTCGACGGCGGGGTGACGCTCAACGAACTGTGCATGCAGATCCAGGCCAACGTGCTCGGCGTCGACGTGGTCCGTCCGAAGGTGCCCGAGACCACCGCACTGGGTGCTGCTTACGCGGCCGGCCTGGCGGTTGGCTACTGGGCAGACCCGGAGGACCTGCGGGCCAACTGGCAGGAGGACCGCCGCTGGACGCCGCAGTGGACCGATGCGCAGCGCGCCAAGGGTTACGCCGGCTGGCGCAAGGCCGTTGAGCGCACCCTGGACTGGGTAGAGGTCTAAGTCCCTCAGTCGGATTCGCCGAGGATCTGGTAGATCTCGCGGCGGGCGTTGTTGACGATGTCGACGACGCGGTGCTGCTGTTCTGGTGTTGCGGCAAGCGCTGACTGCTCGATCGCACCGAAGAGTTGACCGACGGCGGTGCGCAGGCTGGCCTCCTCGGGTTCGATGCAGTCGGTGATCTGCTCCCACGGCGGAGTGTCGAGCTTCTCGGCGACGGCCCGTCCCGTCTCGGTGAGTTCGAAAAGCTTCTTGCTGCCCGCGGTCTCGGTCCCGGCGATCAGGCCTTCATCGACGAGCAGTTGCAGGGTCGGATAGACCGATCCGGGACTCGGCTTCCACACGCCGTCGGTGCGCTCGGCGATCTCCTGGATCATCTCGTAGCCGTGCATGGGGCGTTCGGCGAGCAGTGCCAGGATTCCGGCCCGGACGTCGCCACGACGGCCGCGTCCGCGGCCATGCCCCCGACGGCCGCGGGGCCCGCCCGGCCCGAAGCCCGGCCCGAAGCCGGGGCGGGGTCCGAAACCGCCGTGCCGATGTGGATGTGGGCCGGGCCCGAAGAACGGGC
>NZ_JAFMJZ010000180.1 GCF_017853185.1 Mycolicibacterium sp. | reverse complement strand
TGGCGCCAGGCCGACAAGTACGACGTGCCGCGCATCTGCTTCGTCAACAAGATGGACAAGATCGGCGCGGACTTCTACTTCTCGGTGAAGACCATGGAGGACCGCCTCGGCGCCCGGGTCATCCCGATCCAGCTGCCGATCGGTTCCGAGGGCGGCTTCGAGGGCGTCGTCGACCTGGTCGAGATGAAGGCCAAGGTCTGGCGCGGCGAGACCAAGCTCGGCGAGAAGTACGACGTCGTCGACATCCCGGAAGACCTGGTCGAGAAGGCGAACGAGTACCGCACCAAGATGCTCGAGGCCGTCGCCGAGACCGACGAGGCTCTGCTGGAGAAGTATTTCGGTGGTGAGGAACTCACCGTCGCCGAGATCAAGGCCGCGCTGCGCAAGCTGACCATCAACTCCGAGGCCTACCTGGTGTTGTGTGGTTCGGCGTTCAAGAACAAGGGCGTGCAGCCCATGCTGGACGCGGTCATCGACTACCTGCCCTCGCCGCTGGACGTGCCGCCGGCCATCGGCCACGCGCCGGGCAAGGAAGACGTCGAGATCATCCGCAAGCCGTCGACCGACGAGCCGTTCTCGGCCCTGGCGTTCAAGGTCGCCACCCACCCGTTCTTCGGCAAGCTGACCTACGTGCGGGTGTACTCGGGCAAGGTCGACTCCGGCGCCCAGGTCATCAATGCGACCAAGGGTAAGAAGGAGCGTCTGGGCAAGCTCTTCCAGATGCACTCCAACAAGGAGAACCCGGTCGAGACGGCCGCCGCCGGCCACATCTACGCGGTGATCGGCCTCAAGGACACCACCACCGGTGACACCCTGTGCGACCCGAACAACCAGGTCGTGCTGGAGTCGATGACGTTCCCGGATCCGGTTATCCAGGTGGCCATCGAGCCCAAGACCAAGAGCGACCAGGAGAAGCTGTCCCTGGCGATCCAGAAGCTCGCCGAGGAAGACCCGACGTTCAAGGTCAACCAGGACCACGAGACCGGTCAGACCATCATCGGCGGCATGGGCGAGCTGCACCTGGACATCCTGGTGGACCGCATGCGCCGCGAGTTCAAGGTCGAGGCCAACGTCGGCAAGCCGCAGGTGGCCTACAAGGAGACCATCCGCAAGGCGGTCGACAAGGTCGAGTTCACCCACAAGAAGCAGACCGGTGGCTCCGGCCAGTTCGCCAAGGTTCTCATCGCCATCGAGCCCTTCGTCGGCGAGGACGGTGCGACCTACGAATTCGAGAACAAGGTCACCGGCGGCCGCATCCCGCGCGAGTACATCCCGTCGGTGGACGCCGGTGCGCAGGACGCCATGCAGTACGGCGTGCTGGCCGGCTACCCCCTGGTGAACCTGAAGGTGAGCCTGCTCGACGGCGCGTACCACGACGTCGACTCCTCGGAAATGGCGTTCAAGATCGCCGGTTCCCAGGCCCTCAAGAAGGCCGCCGCGGCGGCTCAGCCGGTCATCCTCGAGCCGATCATGGCTGTCGAGGTCACCACGCCCGAGGACTACATGGGCGACGTGATCGGCGACCTGAACTCCCGCCGTGGTCAGATCCAGGCCATGGAGGAGCGCAGCGGTGCGCGCGTCGTCAAGGCGCAGGTGCCACTGTCGGAGATGTTCGGCTACGTCGGCGACCTCCGGTCGAAGACCCAGGGCCGGGCCAACTACTCCATGGTGTTTGATTCGTACGCCGAAGTTCCGGCGAACGTGTCGAAGGAGATCATTGCGAAGGCGACGGGTCAGTAAGCGAAGCGCACTGACCGGGAGCCGAGCCATGAGCGAAGCGAAGGCGACGGGAACCTAATCCGTTGCACGGCAAGACAACTGAATAACAACAACCTGCTTTACGAGAAAGCACCAACAAGTCCAGGAGGACACAGAAGTGGCGAAGGCGAAGTTCGAGCGGACGAAGCCGCACGTCAACATCGGAACCATTGGTCACGTTGACCACGGCAAGACGACGCTGACCGCGGCGATCACCAAGGTTCTGCACGACAAGTTCCCCGATTTGAACGAGTCGCGTGCGTTCGACCAGATCGACAACGCGCCCGAGGAGCGTCAGCGCGGCATCACGATCAACATCTCCCACGTGGAGTACCAGACCGACAAGCGCCACTACGCGCACGTCGACGCCCCCGGTCACGCTGACTACATCAAGAACATGATCACCGGTGCCGCCCAGATGGACGGCGCGATCCTGGTGGTCGCCGCCACCGACGGCCCGATGCCCCAGACCCGCGAGCACGTGCTGCTGGCTCGTCAGGTCGGCGTGCCCTACATCCTGGTGGCGCTGAACAAGTCCGACATGGTCGAGGACGAGGAGCTCCTCGAACTCGTCGAGATGGAGGTCCGCGAACTGCTGGCCGCCCAGGACTTCGACGAGGACGCCCCGGTCATCCGGGTCTCCGCGCTCAAGGCCCTCGAGGGTGACCCGAAGTGGGTCAAGAGCGTCGAGGACCTGATGGACGCCGTCGACGCGTCGATCCCGGACCCGGTCCGCGAGACCGACAAGCCGTTCCTGATGCCCGTTGAGGACGTCTTCACGATCACCGGCCGCGGCACCGTGGTGACCGGCCGTATCGAGCGTGGCGTGGTCAACGTCAACGAAGAGGTCGAGATCGTCGGCATCCGTCCCACCACGACCAAGACCACGGTCACCGGTGTGGAGATGTTCCGCAAGCTGCTCGACCAGGGTCAGGCCGGCGACAACGTCGGTCTGCTGGTTCGTGGCATCAAGCGCGAGGACGTCGAGCGCGGCCAGGTCGTCGTGAAGCCCGGCACCACCACGCCGCACACCGAGTTCGAGGGCAGCGTCTACATCCTGTCCAAGGACGAGGGCGGTCGGCACACGCCGTTCTTCAACAACTACCGTCCGCAGTTCTACTTCCGCACCACCGACGTGACCGGCGTGGTCACGCTTCCGGAGGGTACGGAGATGGTCATGCCGGGTGACAACACCGACATCTCGGTGAAGCTCATCCAGCCCGTCGCCATGGACGAGGGCCTGCGCTTCGCGATCCGCGAGGGCGGCCGTACCGTCGGCGCCGGCCGGGTTACCAAGATCATCAAGTGATGACTGCTTAACCAGTACGCGAGAAGCGGCGCTCACCTGCGGGTGGGCGCCGTTTTTCGTTTGCTGGGGGTATCGCCGGCGGTGGTAAAATGGGGTAGTTCGCGCGCCTTTCGGCGTCGCGGAGAAACGAGGATCAGATGGATATCGCAGTGACTGACGAGAAGCGCCGGCGCGCTGTCGTGCTGGGCGCCGCGGCCACCACCGTCCTGTCCCTGGTCGGCGGCATCATCTTCCTGCTGTTCTCCGGTCAGACCCCGACTCAGACGGCCCCACTCAAGCCCCGGTCGACCCCCTCGACGGTGGCGTCGGCCCCGCCGACCACCGATGAGGCGCCGTCCTCGTCGGGCGACCTGCTCGGCGCCATGGGTGCCAATTTCGCCGACACCGGCAGCAGCCCGGCGGCCGGCCTGCTCAACTCCCCGGGTGGTTCGGCGCCGATCGGCGGGGCACCGCTGCCCGGGCTTCAGCTGCCGCCGGGCCCGCAGGCCCCGGCAGTGAACTGGGATGAGGTGCTTGGGCCGGCCGCTCAGGCGCAACAGGACGCCATCGCCGCCAATCTCACCGGCGCCATCACCGGTCCGGTGATCGGTGCGGTGTCCTCCGGGCTCAATTCCAGCGCCATCGTGCTGGGTGACCTCATTCTTTATGCGGCCTACACCCAGAACGGCGGCGGATTGCTGAACCAGCTGCAGACCGCCATCCCGGCCGCAGCCCTCGCGGTGCCCGCCGCGGCAGCTGCCGGCGCGACCCCGGCGGTGGTGGACTTCAGCGGTCTGAACACCGCCTTCGCCGCGGCCTCAGCACTGCCGCCGGTCGGTATGCCCGCACCGCCGCAGCTTCCTGCCTTCCCGCAGCTTCCCCCGCTGCCGACCCCGGAACAGGTGACTGCCGCACTGTCCGCGCTTCCTGCGCTCGGTGCTCTGCCGGCCTTGCCTGCGCTGCCTCCGCCGCCTCCGGGACTCCAGTTGCCGACGCCGGAACAGGCGTTGGCCGGAGCCGCTGCCGGCGCGGCCGCCATCGCCGCGATTCCTGCGCTGCTTCCGCCGCCGCCTCCGATCGGGCTGCCGAGCCTGCCTCCGATCGGCCTTCCGAGCCTGCCGCCGATCGGGCTGCCCAGCATCGGTCTTCCCAGCATCACCAGGCTGCTCGGTCTGCCCTTCTAGGCCGACACCGATCCGGGGCGGACACCATGCTGGGGCGCTATCTCAAAGCCCAGGCCTCCGTGCTGCTGTTCGGCGGTCTGGTGGGACCGATCTTCCTGGCCGTCTACTTCGCGCTGGGCAGCATGGCCCGGCCGTATCTGCAGTGGATGTTCTGGGTCGGTCTGTTCGTTACCGCCGCCGACGTGTTGGCCGCACTGTGGTTGGCCAACGCCGGTGCCAAGGCCGAGGTCAAGCACCGGGAACTGAGTCGCACGGGGGTTCTGGTGCTGGCCCGGATCACCGGCGTCTCCGACACCCCGGTGTTCATCAACGATCAGCAGATGATCAAGGTCAACCTGCGCGTCGAGGTTCCCGGATTCCCCGGCTTCGACGCGCAGCAGACCATGCCATCCAGCCCCGCCCGGATGCGGATCCTCAATGCGCACAAGCTGGTCGCGGTCGTCGAGCCGGGGACCGAGCGCTACGAGATCGACTGGGAGGCAAGTGCTCTGGTGGCCGGCGTGGTGCCGGCCGAGTTCACCGTCGATGCCGACCACCGGACCTACGATCTCACCGGTCAGGCGGGCCCGCTGTTGGACATCATTCGGGTGCTGCACGTCAATGGCATCCCGGTCAGTGGGACGATCGACATCCGGTCCAATCCCGTTGCGCGCCAGCAGGTGATGGACATCGTCCGGCGAGCGGGCAGCGGTCAGGTGTCTGGCACCTCGGCGGCGCCGGCCGTTTCCCAGCCGGCCGTCTCCCCGCTCACCGTCTCCCAGCGTCTTCAGGAACTCGAGACCCTGCGCGCCACCGGTGCCGTCACCGACGCCGAGCACAACGACAAGCGTCGGCAGATCATCGCCGACCTGTAGAGGCCGGACTAGAACACGTTCCATTTCACTTGCTAGCCTGGGCAGCCATGGCTACTTCGACGCTCCCCGCTCCGATGCTCCAGGGACGGGTCGCCTTCGTCACGGGCGCCGCGCGCGGCCAGGGGCGCGCCTATGCGGTGCGGCTGGCCAGGGAGGGCGCTGACGTCGTCGTCAGCGACATCTGCGGCCCGGTGTCGGACTCCGTGCCCTACGTCTCGTCCACGCCGGAGGACCTGCAGGAGACGGTCCGCCTGGTGGAGGCCGAGGGCCGCAAGGCACTGGCCCGTCAGGTGGACATCCGCGACGACGCCGCACTGCGCGCACTGGTGGCCGATGCGGTCGAGCAATTCGGCCGGCTCGACATCCTGGTGGCCAACGCCGGCGTGCTGAGTTGGGGCCGGATCTGGGAGCTGACCGACGAGCAGTGGAACACCGTCATCGACGTCAACCTCACCGGCACCTGGCGCACCCTGCGCGCAGTGATCCCGGCGATGATCGAAGCCGGCAACGGCGGCTCGATCGTCATCATCAGTTCGTCGGCGGGAATCAAGGCAACCCCCGGCAACGGCCACTACGCCGCCTCCAAGCACGGCTTGACGTCACTGACGAACACGCTCGCTCTGGAGTTGGGGGAGTACAGCATTCGGGTCAACTCGATCCACCCTTATTCCATCGCCACACCGATGATTCAGAACGACGCCATGCTGAAGGTGCTCGGCGCGCACCCCAGTTATCTGCACAGCTTCGCGCCGATGCCCTATCAGCCGCCGAAGAAGGAATCCGGCGCCCACCGGAGCGACTTCATGTCGGCCGAGGAGGCTGCCGAGGTGGTGGTCTGGCTGGCGGGGGATAACTCCGGGGTGCTGTCGGGCTCGCAGATCGTCGTCGACCGCGGCGTG
>NZ_JAFMJZ010000040.1 GCF_017853185.1 Mycolicibacterium sp. | reverse complement strand
GGCGTGACCGTGGACCGCAGTGCGGATCCAGCCAGCAGTCGGTGCACTTCGCCGCCGCCGGTGTGGTGGCCGGTCACTACGACGCCGTCATCGCCGGCGGTGTCGAGTCGATGTCGCGCACTCCGATGGGTGCTTCGCTTGCCAACGGCGGTAACCCGTACTCGGCCAGCTTCAAGGCCCGTTACGAGCGCACCCCGAACCAGGGCATCGGCGCGGAGATGATGGCCGAGAAGTGGGGCCTGACCCGCACCATGCTCGACCAGTTCTCGCTGGACTCCCATGAGAAGGCCGGCAAGGCGCAGGCGTCCGGGGCCTTCGACGACCAGATCGTCGGCATCAAGGATCCCGACGGCAACGTCGTCACCAAGGACGAGGGCATCCGCCTGGGCACCACCCTGGAGAAGATGGCTGCGCTCAAGACCGTGTTCAAAGAGGACGGTGTGATCCACGCCGGTAACTCCTCGCAGATCTCCGACGGTTCCGGCGCCCTGCTGTTCATGTCGGCGGAGAAGGCGAAGTCGTTGGGGCTCAAGCCGCTTGCCCGCGTGCACACCGCGGTGCTGGCCGGGGCCGACCCGGTGATGATGCTGTCCGCCCCGATCCCGGCCACCCAGAAGGCGCTGGCGAAGTCCGGCCTCAGCGTGGATGACATCGGCGTGTTCGAGGTCAACGAGGCCTTCGCTCCGGTTCCGTTGGCCTGGCTCAAGGAGATCGGCGCCGACGAGAAGAAACTCAACCCCAACGGCGGTGCGATCGCCCTGGGTCACCCGCTCGGCGGTTCGGGTGCGCGCATCATGACGACGATGCTGTATCACATGCGGGACAACAACATTCGCTACGGACTGCAGACCATGTGTGAGGGCGGCGGCCAGGCCAACGCCACGATCCTCGAGCTGCTCTGAGTATGGCCGACGACGTGACCCCCGGCGCTCTCACCGAGCGCCGGGGCAACACCCTGATCGTCACCATCAACCGGCCGGAGGCCCGCAACGCCGTCAACGCCGCGGTGTCCATCGGGCTCGGCGACGCGCTGCAGCAGGCCCAGGACGACCCGGAGATCTGGGTCGTGGTGGTCACCGGCTCCGGCGACAAGTCGTTCTGTGCCGGCGCCGATCTGAAGGCGATCTCCCAGGGGCAGAACATCTTCCACCCCGATCATCCGGAGTGGGGTTTTGCCGGCTTCGTCCAGCACTTCATCGACAAGCCGGTGATCGCTGCGGTCAACGGCACCGCACTCGGCGGCGGCAGCGAGATCGCCCTGGCCAGTGATCTGGTCGTCGCACAGCAGAGCGCGAAGTTCGGCCTGCCCGAGGTCAAACGTGGCCTGGTCGCCGCAGCCGGCGGCATGTTCCGCATCGTCGATCAGCTGCCCCGCAAGGTCGCCATGCAACTGCTGCTCACCGGCGAACCGATCAGCGCCGAGGAGGCGCTGCGCTGGGGACTGATCAACGAGGTCGTCCCCGACGGCGAGTCGGTGCTCGACGCCGCCGTCGCATTGGCCGAGCGCATCACCGTCAACGCACCGCTGGCGGTACAGGCCAGCAAGCGGGTGGCGGCCGGCGCCGACGAGGGTGCCATCACCGCGGAGAAGGACGCCTGGAAGCGTTCCAATCGCGAGATGCGCACCGTCTTCACGTCCGAGGACGCGATGGAAGGCCCGATGGCGTTCGCCCAGAAGCGCGCCCCGGTCTGGAAGGCGCGCTAGCCGGCTCGAGCTAGGCGGCGGCCTTCGGCGTGGTCGTCGCCGGCGCGGACGGAGCCGTCTGGCTCTCGGTCGGTGCCGCCGAGGTGTCCGGTGCGGCCGTGGTCGTCGGGGCTGCCGAAGTCGCCGCGGTCTCACTGGCCGATGTCGGCGTCGCAGACTCGGTCGCACTGGTGGACGCCGATGTCGAGGTTCCCGAGGTCGAGGTCGCCGTCGTCGACGTGGCCGCAGTCGAAGCGCCCGTGGGCGGCGTGAGCACGGTGTCGATCATGTAGATGTAGGCACCGTGGGCGGTGTACGCGCACACGATCCGGTTGTCGTTGACCTTGACGTCGCCACCCTTACCGGTGACCGTCACGAGGCGGCCGTCCTGGGTGGGCATCTTGCCCTGCACGTCGTTGGGGGTGAGATAGCCCAGAACCATGTGATAGAAGAGCACCGGCAGCAGCACCCGCGGGTCGCTCTTCAGCGTCTCGAGGGTGGCCGGGTCCAATTTGGCGAACGCATCATTGGTGGGCGCGAAGACCACGTAAGGACCGCCGTCGAGCACGCTGACGATGTTGATGTCAGGGTTCAGCTTGCCCGAGATGGCCGCACTGAACGTGCTCAGATCAGGGTTGGCGGCGATCGCCTGAGAGGCCGTCTGCAGCGCCATCGCGTCGATCGAGGCGGGTCCGGTCGGGTTCTTGGCGCGGTAGGCGTCGCAACCCGGGCCCTGCGGATCGGGCACCTTGGTCGAGGTGGGGACCGGTCCAGCCGGGGCCACGGGGGCCGGCGGGGCGGTAGAAGGAGTGGGTTCGGCATAGGCCTGGACGGCGGTCGGGATGGCGACGGCGATGGCGGCTGCGGCCGCGATGAGGCCCAGGCTCTTCTTGGAAGTGCTCATGGAAAAGCGATCGTAGTCGTGGCCTGCACTGTTACCCAAAACGACGACTTCGTAACATGGCTCACATGCAGGAACCGCTGATCATCGCCGTGGCCGGCCATGCCCCTGAACTGCACCCCGAATCGTGGGTGGCGCCCAACGCCACGCTGGTCGGCCGGGTCAGGCTGGGGGCCCGGGCCAGTGTCTGGTACTCCGCCACCTTGCGGGCCGAGGCCGAGCCGATCGAGATCGGCGCGGGCGCCAACATCCAGGACGGAGTCACGGGCCACGTCGACCCGGGGTTCCCGTTGCGGGTGGGAAACGGCGTGACCGTCGGCCACAACGCAGTGCTGCATGGCTGCACGGTCGAGGACGGCGCGCTGATCGGGATGGGCGCGGTGGTGCTCAACGGCGCGGTGATCGGAGCCGGTTCGCTGGTGGCGGCCGGCGCGGTGGTGTCGCAGGGGGCGGTGATTCCGCCGCGGTCCCTGGTGGCCGGAGTCCCGGCCAAGGTGCGCCGCGAACTCAGCGACGCCGAGGTGGAACACATCCGGCACAACGGCGCGGTGTATGAACATCTGGTGGACCTCCATCGGGACGCCCTTCAGTGACCTTTCCTGGGACGCTGTTCAGCCGGATCCGGACGGCCGCCACCAATGTGGCTGTGCCGTATCAGGAATGGCCGTCGATCATTCGGCGCCGCCGGCTGATGGTGTGCGTGGTGCTGGTTGCCGGTGCGGTCCTGCTGGGCATCTCGCTGCGCAGCAAGCCCGGTGGTGACCCGTTCTACTGGCTGACAGTGGCGCTGGCCGCCACCTGGACGGCCGGGGCGTTCCTGTCGGGTCCGCTGCACCTCGGCGGAATCAGCTGGCGCGGCCGAAACCAGCGTCCGGTGATCACCGGGACCACGGTCGGTCTGCTGCTCGGGGCGGTGTTCGTGGCAGGCGGTCTGGTGGCCCGCGAGATCCCGCCGGTGGCCGAACGGATCACCCGGGTGCTGCAGTACGCCGACTTCGGGCCGCTGTGGATCATCGTGGGGATCACGATGATCAACGGTGTGGCGGAGGAGCTGTTCTTCCGTGGGGCGCTCTACACCGCCCTGGGCGACTTCCACCCGGTGGCCATCTCCACGCTGCTCTACATCATCACCACTGCGGCCAGCGGCAACCCGATGCTGGGATTCGCGGCACTGATCCTGGGCACGGTGTGCGCACTGGAACGGCGCGCGACCGGCGGTGTGCTCGCGCCGGTGCTGACCCACCTGGTGTGGGGACTGATCATGGTGCTGGCGCTGCCGCCGCTGTTCGGGCTCTAATCCGCCAGCCGCCTCACTCGCCGGTGAAGACCGCCGCCCGGCGTTCCTGGAAGGCCCGGGTGCCCTCACGGAAATCCTTGGTCCGCAACAGCTTCAGCTGCCCTTCGGTCTCGCGGATGAGTGCTCCGTCGAGTGCGGTCAGCGTCGCGGCGTTGACGGCCTGCTTGGTGTTGCTCAGCGCCAACGCCGGGCCCGCGGCCAGTTTCTCGATCACCGCTGCCGCCTCGGCCTCCAGGCCCTCAGCGGGATGCACCGACGACACCAGGCCGTAGTCGAACGCCTCATTTGCCGGCAGTCGCTCGGCCAGCAGAGCCATCTTCATCGCCCGGGCACGACCGATCGACGCGGCCACCAGTGCAGAGGCGCCACCGTCGGGCATCAGCCCGATCTTGGTGAACGCGAGGAGGAAAAACGCTGTCTCCGAGGCCAATACGATGTCGCAGGCCAGAGCCAGAGACACCCCGACGCCTGCGGTCGGCCCGTGCACGACGGCCACCACCGGCTTGGGCAGGTTGACGATCATCGGCACCGCGCGGTTGATCGCAGCCAGCAACGGGTCGACGTCTCCACCCGATCCGCGAACTGCCGCCTGATCCTCGGCGCTGATTCCCGCGCCGGCGCAGAATCCGCGGCCGGCCCCGCCGAGCCGCACCACCCGCACCACCGGGTCGGTGGCAGCGGCCTCCAGCACGTCGCACAACTTCTCCACCATCTCGGGCGTCAGCGAGTTGAGGCTGTCGGGGCGATTGAACGTCACCGACAACACGTTGCCGTCGAGCGAGACGCGGAGGTGGTCGATGCCGGTGTAAGGGGTCACGAAACAACACGGTACAAAGAAGAATCTTCAACGACGAAGGGCGGTACATCTGATGGCTGGACCACTCCAGGGCCTGCGGGTCGTCGAACTCGCCGGGATCGGCCCCGGCCCGCATGCCTCGATGATCCTCGGCGACCTCGGCGCCGACGTGGTGCGCGTCGAGCGGCCCAAGCCCGGTGGCATCACCGGACACCCCAGCAAGGACTTCCTGCTCCGCAACCGCCGTTCGGTCACCGCCGACCTCAAGAGCCCCGAAGGGCGTGAGCTGATCCTGACGCTCGTTTCCAAGGCGGACGTGCTCATCGAAGGCTTCCGGCCCGGCGTCACCGAACGCCTCGGTCTGGGCCCGGAGGACTGCGCGAAGGTCAACGACAAGCTGATCTACGCGCGGATGACCGGCTGGGGACAGACCGGCCCGCGCAGCCAGCAGTCCGGCCACGACATGAACTACATCTCGCTCAACGGCGTGCTGCACGCCATCGGCCGGGTCAACGAGGCGCCCGTGCCGCCGCTGAACCTGGTCGGTGATTTCGGTGGCGGCTCGATGTTCCTGCTTGTCGGCATTCTCTCGGCACTCTACGAGCGCAGCCACTCCGGGAAGGGCCAGGTGATCGACGCCGCGATGGTCGACGGTTCGGCCGTGCTGGCACAGATGATGTTCGCCTTCCGGCACACCGGGATGTGGACCGACGTGCGCGGCACCAACATGCTCGACACCGGCGCACCCTGGTACGACGTCTACGAGTGCGCCGACGGCCGCCACGTCGCGGTCGGCTCCATCGAACCGCAGTTCTATGCGGAGCTGGTCGAGAAGCTCGGCCTCGATCCCGCGACGCTGCCGAACCAGATGGACGTCACCCGATTCCCTGAGTTGCGGGCCATCCTCACCGAGACCTTCCTCAAGCACGATCGGGATCACTGGGCCGAGGTCTTCAAGACCAGCGACGCCTGCGTCACGCCGATCCTGAGCTTCGCCGAGATCGAGACCGAACCGCACAACGTCGAACGCGGCAGCTTTTACAAGGAGGGCGACTCGATCTTCCCGATGCCGGCCCCGCGGTTCTCCCGAACCCAGCCCGGAAAGCCGACCCCGCCGCGGGTCCCGGGGGAGGACACCGAGGCGGTCTTGCGGGACTGGGTATAGTCCTTCCCAACCAACTAGTAGGTTGAAGGAAGGAATTCGCCGCAGTGGAGATCAGAGACGCAGTAGCCGTTGTCACCGGTGGAGCCTCGGGCCTGGGCCTGGCCACCACCAAGGCCCTGCTTGACGAGGGCGCCAAGGTTGTCATTCTGGACCTGCCGTCGTCGGCGGGCGAGGGTGTCGCGAAAGAGCTGAATTCCGAGTTGGGGAGCGATCGTGTCCGCTTCGCGCCGGCCGACGTGTGCGACGAGGAGGCCGTCACGAAGGCGTTCGACCTCGCCGAGACCCTCGGCCCGGTCCGCATCGTGGTGAACTGCGCCGGCACCGGCGACGCCATCCGGGTGCTGGGCAAGTCCGGCGTCTACCCGCTGGCCAAGTTCGCCCGCATCGTCAACATCAACCTGGTCGGCACCTTCAACGTGCTGCGCCTGGGTGCTGAGCGGATGGTCAAGACCGATCCGATCGGTGGCGAGCGCGGCGTCATCATCAACACCGCCTCGGTCGCGGCGTTCGACGGCCAGATCGGTCAGGCCGCCTACTCGGCCTCCAAGGGCGGCGTCGTGGGCATGACCCTGCCGATCGCCCGCGATCTGGCCGACAAGCAGATCCGCGTGATGACCATCGCCCCGGGACTGTTCGACACCCCACTGCTGGCCGGTCTGCCCGAGCCCGCCAAGGCCTCCCTCGGCGCGCAGGTGCCGCACCCGTCGCGGCTGGGCAACCCTGTCGAATACGGCGCGCTGGCAGTGCACATCGTGGAGAATCCGATGCTCAACGGCGAGGTCATCCGCCTCGACGGTGCGATCCGCATGGCCCCGCGGTAAGGGAGAAGAGTCATGGCATTGAAGACAAAGTTCACCGAGACCTTCGGCATCGAGCACCCGATCGCCCAGGGCGGTATGCAGTGGGTCGGCCGCGCGGAACTCGTTGCAGCGGTGGCGAACTCGGGTGCGCTGGGTTTCCTGACCGCGCTGACCCAGCCGACCCCGGCCGACCTCGCGCGCGAGATCGACCGCACCCGCGAGCTCACCGACAAGCCGTTCGGCGTGAACCTGACGATCCTCCCGGCGATCACCCCGCCGCCGTACGACGAGTACCGCCAGGTGATCGTCGACGCCGGCATCAAGATCGTCGAGACGGCCGGCTCGAACCCGGCGCCGCATCTGCCGATGTTCCACGACCACGGCATCAAGGTGCTGCACAAGTGCACCTCGGTGCGCCATGCCATCAAGGCCCAGAACCTCGGGGTGGACGGCATCAGCATCGACGGGTTCGAGTGCGCCGGGCATCCCGGTGAGGACGACGTGCCGGGCCTCGTGCTGATCCCGGCCGCTGCCAAGGAGATCGAGATCCCGATGATCGCCTCCGGCGGCTTCGGCGACGCCCGCGGTCTGGTCGCGGCCCTGGCGTTGGGCGCCGACGGGGTCAACATGGGCACCCGGTTCATGTGCACCGTCGAGTCGCCGATTCACCAGAACATCAAGCAGGCGATCGTCGACGGCAACGAACTGGGCACCGAACTGATCTTCCGCAGCCTGCACAACACCGCGCGGGTTGCGTCCAATGCCGTTTCGCGCGAAGTGGTCGAGATCCTCAAGGGTGGCGGCCAGTTCGGCGACGTGATGGAACTCGTCGCCGGCGCCCGCGGCCGCAAGGTCTTCGAGGACGGCGACCCCGATGCCGGCATCTGGACCGTCGGCACCGTGATGGGCCTCATCAACGACATCCCGACCTGCGGCGAGCTGGTCAGCCGGATGGTCAGCGAGGCCGAGGAGATCATCACCGGCCGGCTCGGCGGCATGGTGACCGCCTCGGCCAAGGCACTGGCCTAGCTCGCGAGTCCCCGAATACGACGTCAGGGTCGGGATCCGGCATGGATCACGGCCCTGACGTCGTTCTCACGGTGCTAAGGGTGAGACACAAAAAGCGCCCACCCAGAAACCCGGGTGGGCGCTTTTGTAAGCGTTAGGCGCGGTTCAACGACGCGGGGCACTGCCCGGCGCCGAAGGACGGCGGCTGGGGAGCCAATGGCTCAGGCCACGTCCTCGAACTGCTCGGTGGCGTCGCCCTCAACGAGGAAGTCGCCGTGATACAGGGCGTCAAAGTCAACCTTGATGACATCTGCGTTGCTGTCGTCGATCCACATGAGGATGACTGTATGGGTCACCATTAAGGAATCATTGAGTCACGTTTCGGAAAATGGTGGCAATTTCTTACCGGCGGGTAACGGCCCGCCGGATCGGTTTGACCCACCTCGGCGGCCCGACCAGACTGGCTGTCAACGCGAGTTAGCTGGTGGGGGGAAGGGCGGGGCCTGTGCTGCACCGTATCGCCCGACTGGCACTCCGCTTTCCGCGCCGGATTCTGGGGATTGCCGGCCTGTTGATGGTGGCCACCGCGATCTTCGGCATTCCGGTCGCCAGTCACCTGTCCGCGGGCGGATTTCAGGACCCGAAATCTGAATCGGCACGCGCCGCCCGGCTGCTCACTGAGAAGTTCGACCAGAGTGACCAGCAACTTCTCATCACACTGACCGATCCGACCGGCGCCACCAGCCCCCGCGCCCGGGCGGCCGGCGCCGACATCGCCGGAGCGCTGCAGGCATCTCCGAACGTGCTCAGCGTGACCTCACCCTGGACCTCGCCGCCGGCGGCGGCCGCCGAACTGCTCAGCCGGGACCAGACCACCGGCCTGATCGTGGCCACCATGTCCGGCGGGGAGGACAACGCCCAGGTTTATGCAGCCGATCTGGTCGATAAGGTCGGCGGCGATCGCGACGGGATGACCATCCGGGCCGGCGGCACGGCAATGATCTACAAGCAGATCAACCAGCAGACCACCCGCGACCTGATCCGGATGGAGTCGATCGCGATCCCGCTGAGCTTCCTGGTTCTGGTCTGGGTGTTCGGCGGACTGCTCGCCGCCGCGCTGCCGATGGTGGTCGGACTGATGGCGACCCTCGGCACGATGGCGGTACTCCGGCTGATCACCTCGTTCACCGAGGTGTCGATCTTCGCGCTGAACATCACCACCGCGCTGGGTTTGGCGCTGGCGGTCGACTACACCCTGCTGATCCTGAGCCGCTACCGCGACGAGATCGACGGCGGCGCGCAACCGGCCGACGCGCTGGTGCGCACGCTGGCCACCGCGGGCCGCACCGTGTTGTTCTCCGCGGTCACCGTGGCGTTGTCGCTGTCGGCGCTGCTGATCTTCCCGATGTACTTCCTGAGGTCCTTCGCCTACGCGGGGATCGCGACGGTGGCCTTCTCCGCCGCAGCCGCCGTGATGGTCACTCCCGCGGCGATCGTCGTCCTCGGGAAACGGCTCGATTCCTTCGACATCCGCCGGCTCATCCGGCGCGCCCTGGGCCGACCGGATCCCGCACCCAAGCCGGTCGAGCGTCAGTTCTGGTACCGCTCAACGAAATTCGTCATGCGCCGGGCCGTTCCGGTGGGCCTGGCGATCGTCGCTCTGCTGCTCCTGCTCGGTTCGCCGTTCCTGGGGATCAAGTTCGGCAACCCCGACGACCGGGTGCTGCCCGCCACTGCCTCGGCACATCAGGTAGGCGACCATCTGCGCGACGATTTCGCCAGCGACTTCAACAGCGGGGTGAGCATCGTCATCCCGGAGGCGGACGGCGTCAGCCCGGCCGAGTTCGACCGGTACGCCGCAGACCTGTCACGGGTGCCCGACGTGTCGCTGGTGTCCGCGCCGGGCGGCACCTTCGTCGGCGGCAACAATGTCGGCCCGCCGGCGGCGCCCGCTGCGATCGCCAACGGCAGTGCGTTCCTGTCCGTGCGCAGCACCGCGCCGCTGTACTCGGAGGCCTCCAAGAATCAACTGGACCGGTTGCACGCCGTCGCCGGGCCGGCCGGCCGGCCGGTCCTGTTCGGCGGTGTCGCGCAGATCACCCGCGACATCGTCACCGCCGTCACCTCCCGGATGCCGACGGTGCTGGTGCTGATCGGGGTGATCACCCTGGTGCTGCTGTTCCTGCTCACCGGAAGCGTCGTGCTGCCCCTGAAAGCTGTGGCGCTCAACGTCTTATCGCTGTCTGCGGCATTCGGGGCGCTGGTGTGGATCTTCCAGGAGGGGCACCTCGGCGCGTTCGGCACCACCTCGACCGGCACCCTGGAGGCCAATATCCCGGTGCTGATGTTCTGCATCGCCTTCGGGTTGTCGATGGATTACGAGGTCTTCCTGCTGGCCCGTATCCGGGAGTACTGGCTCAATTCACCGCAGACCCGGGCCGACAGCGATGAGAGCGTGGCACTCGGTCTGGCCCGGACCGGACGGGTGGTGACGGCGGCCGCGCTCATCATGTGCATCGCATTCGCGGCGCTGATCGCCGCGCAGGTGTCGTTCATGCGGATCTTCGGCGTGGGACTGACGGTGGCGATCGGCGTTGACGCGACGCTGGTGCGGATGGCCCTGCTGCCGGCCTTCATGCGGGTGATGGGCAAGTGGAACTGGTGGGCGCCGCGGCCACTTGCCCGGTTGCATCAGCGCATCGGCCTGTCCGAGGAGGGCGCGGTGCGGGATGAGCCGGTCGTTATGGTGAGGCCGTGACCTCCCAGACGATCGACCACCCGTTCTTCGCCCGGATGTGGACGGTGCTGTCCGCTCACGAGACACCGCTGCTGCGCCGCCTGCGCACCGAGAACCTGGCCGGGCTCAACGGCCGGGTGCTGGAGGTGGGCGCGGGAACCGGGACCAACTTCGAGTTCTATCCCGCAGGCGTGAGTGAGGTCGTGGCCCTGGAGCCCGAGACCCGGCTGGCCCCCAAAGCGCGCGAGGCGGCCGCCGCGGCGACGGTTCCGGTGACCGTCATCGAGTCCACCATCGAGACGCTGACGCCCGAGGCGGGGTTGTTCGATGGGGAGCCGTTCGACGCGGTGGTGTGCTCGTTGGTGCTGTGCTCAGTCGATGATCCGGATGCCGTTCTGCGACAGCTGTATTCGGTCCTTCGGCCGGGTGGGGAACTGCGCTACTTCGAACATGTTGCAAGTCCTGGCTGGCGTGGCGCACTGCAGAAGGTCGCAGACGCCACCCTGTGGCCCCGGATCGCGGGGAACTGTCACACCCATCGTCACACCGAGCAGGCCATCACCGGCGCGGGTTTCAGCATCGTCGCCGCGCGCCACCAGATGACCTTCCCGGCCTGGGTGCCGCTGCCGGTCGCCGAGATGTCGGTGGGCCGGGCGGTTAAGGGCTAACTCTCCAGCAGAGCAGGGAGTCGCTGCAGCAGACCGGGCAGCGCCGAGCCGGCGGTGTCCTGGATGTAGAGCGTCGCCGACTCCGACAGCGGAGTGGGCTCGGGGTTGACCTCCACCACCGGGGTGCCGTGCGCCCGCGCGAAGTCCGGCAGTCCGGCCGCGGGGTAGACCAGGCCTGAGGTGCCGACCACCAGCGCCAGGTCGGCGGTGGCGAACGCCTCAACCGCCGCCTGCCAGGGTTCGTCGGGCAGTTGCTCTCCGAACCAGACGATGCCGGGGCGGATCAGGCCGCCACACTCGCAGTGTGGCGGCGCCTTCTCCAGCACCGGCTCGGGCATATCGGGCAGCGGGCCGTGGTACAGCGATCCGCAGGTGTCGCACCAGAACTCCGAGAGACTGCCGTGCAGATGGTGCACCGTCCGGCTGCCGGCCCGCTCGTGCAGATCATCGACGTTCTGGGTGATCACGGTGACCTCGGCGAAATCCTGCCAGTCCGCCAGCGCGCGGTGCCCGGCGTTCGGCTCGACCTCGTTGACCAGGTGATGCCGCCACAGGTACCAGGCCCACACCCGCTCCGGATTGCGCTGCCACCCGTCGGTGCTGGCGATCTCGTAGGGGTCGTATTTGGACCACAGCCCGGTCTTGTCGTCGCGGAACGTCGGCACCCCGCTCTCGGCGGAGATGCCCGCCCCGCTGAGGACCGCGATTCGCATGCCCACAAGATAGCGGGTCGGCAATCAGTGATACTGAAACGCGTGTCGGAACTGGGACGGTCGCTGAAGGTCGACCTGGAGCAGGAGAAGGCCTCCGGCGCGGCGCTGTTCGACCAACTCCGAATGGGCGTCATCGACGCCATCCGCACCGGCCGGCTCGAACCCGGCGCCCGGCTGCCCACCGTTCGCGAACTGGCCGGCGAACTGGGTATGGCGCCCAACACCGTGGCCCGCGCCTACCGGGAACTGGAGACCGCCGGGATCGTCGAAACGCACCGGCGGCTGGGCACGTTCGTCGCACGTTCCGATCCGGCGGACGCCGCGATGGCGGCCGCCGCGCGTGCGTTCGCCGAGACGACCCGCGCGCTGGGCCTGGACCGCGCTGACGCGCGCCGCTATCTCGACGCCGAATTCAGCTGAATTCGGCGATGTGGCGGGGCCGAATTCAGCTGAATTCGAGCAGTGCGTAGACCCCACGCAGATTCCTGGTCGGCTTGAACGACCAGAACGCCGGATACATCTTGCCGAAGAAACTCCCGCGGCCCGCCGGCATCGGAATGTCGTGGACTGCCGCGAGGCCCGGCATCGTGCCCACCAGCGCCCGCAATTCGTCGATCGACAGACTGAACGGCATCGGTGGCACCCGGTAGTGCTTGGAGGCCCGAAGTCCGTTGGGGGCGACCTTCTTCAGGATCGTCGGCGGCAGGTCGAAGAACATCCGGCCACCGGGAAAACGCTTGGCGCACTCGGTGATCAGCCCCATCGCCTCGTCGGGCTGCAGGTACATCAACAGACCCTCGGCGGTGATGAAGACGCCGTCGCTGGCATCGATCCTGTCCATCCAGCTGAAGTCCAGTGCCGACTGGCCCAGGTTGGTGATCCGCGGCGACTTCGGCAGCAACTGCTCGCGCAGCGCGATCACCGGTGGCAGATCGACCGAGACCCAGTGGAATTGCGCATCCGGCACGGCCGCCTCCAGCCGCCAGAAGCTGGTCTGGAAACCCTCGGCCAGTGCCACCACGGTGGCGCGGGGATGGTCGCGCAGGTACTCGACGGTGCAGCGGTCGGCGGCCAGCGAGCGTAGCGCCATCTCCTGACCGCGCCGGCCGAACTTGTCATAGTCGACGTCGAGGGCGTCGCGCAGTTCGATGGCCATCGGGTCGTCGATGATGGCATCCGGCAGGCCGGCCTGGTGGGCGCGGCCGTTGAGGGTCATCAGTGCGGTCTCCGACACACCGGCCAGTGCGGCGTCGACCTTGTGGTGCGCGGGACGGTTCATCCGGCCAGGCTACCGGCGGTGGGCTACCCACGTAGGCTCGCACCATGAGCCGTGACGTGTTCGACGACAAGTTGCTCGCGGTGATCGCGGATCACTCGCTGGGTGTGCTGGCGACCATCAAGAGTGACGGCCGTCCGCAGTTGTCCCACGTCACCTATCACTTCGACCCGCGCAGCCTGGCGATCGAGGTCTCGATCACCGAATCGCGGGCAAAGACCCGTAACCTGCGCCGGGATCCGCGCGCCTCGCTGCTGGTGAGCTCCGACGACGGCTGGGCGTATGCGGTCGCCGAGGGGGAGGCCGTCCTCAGCGCGCCGGCCTCGGCGCCCGACGACGAGACCGTCGAGTCGCTGATCACGCTGTACCGCAACGTCGCCGGTGAACACCCGGACTGGGACGACTACCGCCGGGCCATGGTGGCCGACCGGCGGGTCCTGCTGCGGGTGCCGATCACGCACGTCTACGGCATGCCGCCCGGTCTGCGCTGACGAGGCTGAGTAGCCTGCGAGCATGACCGAGTCGGAATCTGGCGCCCACGACGAGACGCCCCAGGACGAGACGCCCCAGGATGAAACCAAGCGCAAGTTCCGCGAGGCCCTCGAGCGCAAGAAGGCCAAGTCCGCCGGCGGCGCCTCCCACACCGACGGCGGGGGCAAGCAGTCCCGTTCGCACGGCCCGCTGGAGAACCGCCGGGAGTTCCGCCGCAAGAGCGGTTAAACGGCGGTCAAAACGCCGACGGCCGGACGAGTCGGTGACTCGCCCGGCCGCCTGACGCGGTTTCCCTAGTGATGGCCCTGATCAGTGATGGCCCTGATCAGTGATGGCCCTGATCAGTGATGGGTCGCCTTCTCGGCGCCGACACCGGTCAGGGAGCGAACCTCCATCTCGGCGTTGAGCTCCGGATCGCCGGCGTCCCGAGACGTCAGCGTTCCGACGATGCCGAGGATGAACGCCAGCGGGATCGACACGATGCCCGGATTCTGCAACGGGAAGAAGTGGAAGTCCGCGTTCGGCAGCATCGAGGTCTTCGCGCCCGACACCGCCGGGGAGAAGATGATCAGCACGATGCAGCTGATCAGGCCGCCGTACATGCTCCACAACGCGCCGCGGGTGTTGAACCGGCGCCAGTACAGCGAGTACAGGATGGTCGGCAGGTTGGCCGAGGCGGCCACCGCGAACGCCAGCGCCACCAGGAAGGCGACGTTCTGACCGTTGGCCAGGATGCCCAGGCCGATCGCCGCGACACCCATGATCACCGCCGCGATGCGCGAGACCTTCACCTGCTCGTCCTCGGTGACCTGATGGTTCTTCATGACGCTGGCGTACACGTCGTGGGCGAACGAGGTCGCAGCGGTGATGGTCAGGCCGGCGACCACCGCGAGGATGGTCGCGAAGGCCACCGCCGAGATGACGCCGAGCAGGATCGTGCCGCCGAGCTCGAACGCCAGCAGGGGCGCCGCCGAGTTCTCCTTGCCCGGAGCCTTCAGGATTGTGTCCGGCCCGACCATCGCCGCGGCGCCGTAGCCGAGGATGAGGGTGAACAGGTAGAAGGCGCCGATGAGCCCGATGGCCCAGACCACCGAACGGCGGGCTTCACGGGCGGTGGGGACGGTGTAGAACCGCATCAGCACGTGCGGCAGGCCGGCGGTGCCGAGCACCAGGGCGATGCCCAGCGAGATCAGGTCCACCTTCGACAGGGTCGTGGCACCGTACTTGGCGCCGGGCGCCAGCACGTCGCGCGCCGCGACACCCTTGGTGGTGGCCTTGTGCACCATCTCCTGCGCCGAGCCCAGGATCTCGGAGAGGTTCAGGTGGAAGTGGAACAGCACCATCAGCGTCATGACCCCGGCGCCGGTGATCAGCAGAACGGCCTTGATGATCTGCACCCAGGTGGTGCCGGTCATACCGCCGATGAGCACGTAGAGGATCATCAGCACGCCGACGATGGCGATCACCAGCGACTGCGCTGCGCGGCCCTGGATGTTGAGCAGGAGCGCCACCAGGCCACCGGCGCCGGCCATCTGGGCCAGCAGGTAGAACAGCGACACCGTCATGGTCGAGATGGCTGCGGCCAGTCGGACCGGCCGCTGCTTGAGCCGGAAGCTCAGCACGTCGGCCATGGTGAATTTGCCTGTGTTGCGCAGCAATTCGGCCACCAGCAGCAGGGCGACCAGCCAGGCCACCAGGAAGCCGATGGAGTAGAGGAAGCCGTCGTAGCCGTAGACGGCGATGGCGCCGGCGATGCCGAGGAAGCTGGCTGCCGACAGGTAGTCGCCGGCGATCGCGATGCCGTTCTGTCGGCCGGTGAACGCGTGGCCACCGGTGAAGTACTCGGCGGCGTTGGTGTTGCGACGGCCCACCCGGATCACGATCGCCAGGGTGATGACGACGAACGCGACGAAGATGCCGATGTTGACGGCCGGGTTACCGATCTGGCCGGTTGAGGCGAGGATGCTCAGGTTCACTGCTCGCTCCAATGCATCTCGTTGCGGATCTTCGCGGCGCGCGGGTCGAGCACGCGGTTGGCGAACCGGATGTAGAGACCGGTGATGAGGAACGTCGTCAGGAACTGACCCAGGCCGAGCAGCAGGCCGACGTTGATGTTGCCGAAGACCTTGGTGGCCATGAAGTCATGGGAGAAGGCGCCCAGCAGGACGTAGAGCGCGTACCAGACCAGGAAGAAGATCGTCGTCGGGAACACGAAGCGGCGCAGCCTGGTGCGCAGCTCCTGGAATTCTGGACTGGCCTGCACCGCCATGTATTGCGCGCCGCTTGGTTGCGGCACGTTGCTGTGCGAAAGATCGTTTGTGGGCACTACCTCTCCTGCCTCGTGTTGTGCTGCCACTGATGTAAGGGGAATCGCTGCATGAGCGTATTGAGAGCTGAATCACATCCGTAGTGCCAAGAGTCGAATTCCGCGAAGCCTGCGCCGAACGGTCGCCGCGGGCCGCTAAGCGGTCAAGCTCCAGGGCTGGTCAAGTCCGGCGCGATCAACCCCGGGGCACCCGCTCCACACCCATCCCGAGCCGTTCGGGCAGGTGCATTCGGGCGAACGCGCGGGAGACGTTGGCCGGCGCCGTCGCCCCGGTGAATCTGCTGACGATCGCCATCGTGGCGAACGCCAACGGGACGGTGACCGCGGCCGGGAAGCCGACGATCACGGCCGGCCAGCCGGCCAGGAAGTTGTCGCCCACCCACTGGGTGACCGCGAGCAGGCCGGCGATCGCCGACGACACCGCACCCACCGCCAGACCGGCGATCGCCCCGGCCGGTGTCAGGCCGCGCCACCAGATGCCGAGCACCAGCAGTGGGCACAGCGTCGAGGCAGCCACCGCGAACACCAGTCCTACCCCGCGGGAGAGTTCGAAGGACGACGCGGCCAGTGCGAGTGGCACCGGGACCAGGCCGCCGGCGACCGCTGCGACCCGGAAGTCGCGCACCCGGCCGCGCAGCAGGTCGGTGGACACCGCGCCGGCGATGCTGATGAGAAGTCCGGAGGAGGTCGCCAGGAACGCCGCGATCGCACCGGCGGCCACCAGTGCGGCCAACAGCAGGCCCCCGGTTCCGGCGATGGCCGCCGACGGCAGCAACAGGACCGCGGCGTCGGCCCGGCCGGTCACCAGCAGTTGTGGCACGAAGATCCGGGCGAAGGCGCCCAGCAGGGTGGGGAACAGGTAGAACACCGACAGCAGCGCGATCACCACCAGTGCGGTGCGACGGGCGGCCTGACCGTCCGGGTTGGTATAGAAGCGGACCAGCACATGCGGCAGACCCATGGCGCCGAGAAAGGTGGCCACCAGGATCGAAAGAACTTGGTAGAGAGGATGTCCGCCGCCGAGGCCGTTGCCGCTTCCGGTCCACTGCGCGCCGGTCGCCGGTGCGCCGACGATCACCGGCGTGTGTGCGCCGGGAGACAGCGTCACCGTCGACCCGGATCCCAGGGTGTGCTCCCCGGCACCCGGCAACGGCTCGCTGTCAACCGGCCTGCCGTCCACTGTCCCGGTCACGGTTACGCCGGCCGGATCCACGACATTCACCCGCACGGCGGTACCGACCGCCACCGTGGTCTGCTGCATCACGGTCGGCGGCATCGGTTGGCCCAGATCCACTTTCGACCCGACGGTGAAGAGCAGTGCCACGGCCGGAACGGAGATCGCGGTCAGTTTGAGCCAGTACTGGAACGCCTGGACCAAGGTGATGGATCGCATGCCGCCGCCCACCACGTTGACGATGACGATGGTGGCCACCGCCACCGGCCCGATCCAACGGGGAAGTCCCAGAAGGGCTTCCAACGCAACGCCGGCCCCCTGGTACTGCGGCACCAGATACAGCGTGCAGATCGTGACGACGACCGCCATCGACACCAGTCGGACCCGCCTGGAACCGAGTCGGAACTCTGCGAAGTCCGGAACGGTGTACGCCCCGGAACGTCGCAGGGGCGCCGCGACGAACAGCAGCAGACCGAGATAGCCGGCCGTGAACCCGACGGGATACCACAATGCGTCGGCGCCGTACTTGGCGATGAGTCCGGCGATGCCGAGAAATGAAGCGGCGGAAAGGTATTCGCCGGAGATGGCAGCGGCGTTGCGGCCGGGACGTACGGTGCGGGACGCCACCAGGAAGTCGGAGGTGGTGCGCGACACCCGTAGGCCATAGGCACCGACCACCACCGTCGCCACCGCGGCGCCGAGCAGGGCGATCGCGGTGATCGCGGTGGCGTTCACGCTTCGTCGCCTGCGTCGATCACCCGGAGGAAGTCGCGTTCGCTCTGCTCGGTGAGTCTGACGAACAACCGTCCGATCGCGTACATGACCGGGTACACCAGCACGCCGAGGACAAGCCAGTTGGGCCGGAAACCCAACACCGTTGCTTCACTGAAAGTCGGGAAGATGCTGTTCAGCAACGCGATTACGGCCAGCGCGCCGAAAACCAGCGCACCGAGTCGCAGCGCCAGACCGAGTTGGGCGCGCACCAGGCCGCGAACCAGGGCGTCGCCGACCTCGGTCTGCTCCTGGACCTCCACCCGGGTGCGCACCATCCGGGTGCCGCGGCGATGGGACAGCACCACCCGTTGGCGCGCGGGCCGCCCAATCCCGGGCCGCCCAGTCCCGGGCCGCCCAGTCCCGGAACGTCCGCTAGTCACTGCCGCCGCCGGGGCGGAAGCTGCGCATGGGGTCGCGGATCAGCCGGTCGCGGAGTTCGCGGGCCTGCCGACGGCTGACCGGGAGTTCGACCGGGGGGGAGGAGCCGTTCGCGCTCAGTCGAACCATGGTCATCGCATTCGATGTGCGCAGCCCGGTCACCATGCTGAGCGCGACCAGATAGGACCGGTGCACACGCTGAAAGCCCCGGGAACGCCAGCGATCCTCCAAGGTGCTCAACGGGATTCGAACCAGGTGCGAACCCGATGAGGTGTGCAGCCGGGCATAGTCGCCGTCGGCCTCCACCCAGCCGATCGTGTCGCAGCGCACCAGTTGGGTGACCCCGCCGAGTTCCACCGGGATCACGTCGTCGCCGGCGCTCTCCGCCGGTTGTGCGGTCTCGGCGCCACGACCGGTGCGCACCCGGCGCAGTGCGGCATCCAGCCGTTCCTCGCGGATCGGCTTGAGCAGATAGTCCACGGCGCCGACCTCGAAGGCGGCGATGGCCTTGTCCTCGTGGGCGGTCACGAAGACCAGCGCCGGCGGCCGGGAGAAGTTGGCCAGCACCGCGGCCAGTTCCAAACCGGACAGGCCCGGCATGTTGATGTCGAGGAACACCGCGTCGATCTCGCGCTCGTTGATCACCCGTAGCGCGGAGTTGGCGTCGGCGGCGCTGATCACCTCCGCGACGTCGGCGTGCCGGCCGAGCAGATAGGTGAGTTCGTCGAGGGCCGGCGGTTCGTCATCGACGGCCAGGACCCGCAGCTGCGTCGTCATACCCCTCCGCCGCTCCTCCGCTCCCGATCAGGCCCGCACGCCCGCACGGAACTTGGGCACCCGCATGATCACTTTCGTTCCCGCACCAGGGGCGGTCTCGACCACCAGACCGTAGTCGTTTCCGAACGCCGCGCGCAGGCGATGGTCGACATTGGTCAGGCCCACGTGGGCGGCCTGCTCGCCGTCGCTGAGCACGTCGCCGAATCCCAGCCGCAGTGACTCGGGGTCCATGCCGATGCCGTCGTCCTCGATCGAGATCAGGCAGTCAGCCCCCGCGTCGAGGGCGATGATCTCCACCGAGCCGTTGCGGCGCTCGGCCAGTCCGTGCCGGACGGCGTTCTCCACCAGTGGCTGCAGCGCCAGGAAAGGAACGACGACGGTCAGGACTTCGGGGGCCACCTGGAGAGTCACCGACAGGCCCGGCCCGAACCGGGCCCGCTCGAGGGTGAGATAGCGGTCGATGTTGCGCAGTTCATCGGCCAGCGCGGTGTAGGGCCCGGCGGCGCGGAACGAGTAACGGGTGAAGTCGGCGAATTCGAGGATCAGATCGCGGGCGCGGTCCGGATCGGTGCGCACGAACGACGCGATGGTGTTGAGCGCGTTGTAGATGAAGTGCGGGCTGATCTGCGCCCGCAGTGCGAGCACCTCGGCCCGGTCCAGGCGGGCCCGGGACGCGTCGAGTTCGGCGAGCTGAAGCTGGCTGGCTGCGTACCGGGCGACCTCGGCGATGGCGCCCAGGGTTCCGGGGGTGGGTTCGGAGGTGTGCACCGCCGCCAGCGCGCCCAGGACGATGCCGTCGTCGTCGAGCAGTGGCTGGGCCACCACCGCCGGTGACTGGTCACGGTGCAGCACGCGGCGCTGCCCGGCGATCGACTCGCGCGCGGCGAGGCGGCAGCGCTCGGTGAGCTCCGCGGTCCATCCCTCCCCGGTCCATCCCTCGGCGGCCGGATCGGTGTGCAGCAGTTGGCCCTCTTCGTCGTAGAGGGCCAGGCCGTCGGACCCGGTGAGTGCGCGCAGGTGCGGGATGGCGCCGCGGGCGGAATCGGTGTTGAGGCCCTTGCGCAGCGGCCGGGCCGCCAGGGCCGCGGTATGCAGGGCGTCGTGGACGGCGCGCTCAGCGGGGGTGCTGACCACCCGGCGGGTGAGCACCGCGATCAGGCCGAGCACCACGGCGAGCACCGCCAGCGAGATCGTCAGCGCCAGCGCAACCGCATCTGACATGTCCCACATTGTGGGGCCTGGGGCCGCCGGCCGGTGCCTAGACTGGCGCCATGGCGCGACTGCAACTCACCTCCGACCCGGCCGCCGACGCCCTGCTCTCCGACGAACCGTTCGCCCTGCTCACCGGAATGCTGCTTGATCAGCAGATTCCCATGGAGATGGCGTTCGCCGGGCCGTGCAAGATCGCCGACCGGCTCGGTGCGATCGACCCGCACCGGATCGCCGACTGCGATCCGCAGGAGTTCGCCCGGTTGTGCGCGGAAACTCCTGCCGTGCATCGCTTCCCGGGTTCGATGGCCAAACGGATCCAGGACCTGGCCCGCACGATCGTCGACGACTACGACGGCGACACCGCGGGCCTGTGGACCCGGGGTGACCCGGACGGCGCCGAGGTGCTGCGGCGGCTCAAGGCGTTGCCCGGCTTCGGTGAGCAGAAGGCCGGAATCTTCCTCGCACTACTGGGTAAGCAGTACGGGGTGACGCCGTCGGGCTGGCGCGCCGCCGCCGGCGACTACGGTAAGGCCGGAACGCACATGTCCATCGCCGATGTGGTGGACAAGGGGTCGCTGGAGCAGGTTCGGGCGTACAAGAAGAAGATGAAGGCTCAGCAGAAGGCGGGCCAGCAGAAGGCGGGCCAGCAGAAGGCAGGCCAGGAGAAAGCAGGAAAGCCATGAAGACCCATCTCAACTGCCCGTGTGGTGAGGCGATCCGGGGCAAGGATGAGGACGAACTCGTCGAGCTGGCCCTCAAGCATCTCGCCGAGGTGCACCCGGGCATGGAGTACGAGCGCGAGCACATCCTGTTCATGGCCTACTGAGGCCGAGTCGGGCGCGAGCGGCTCAGGTCGCCCACGCAGTAAGTCCGCCCAGGGGGTCAGGCCGCCCAGGGGGTTGGGCTGCCTAGGGGGTCAGGCCGAAAGCCGACTCGAGTTCGGCCAGTGCACGCTCGGTGAGCGGCACCAACTCGGCCACAGCGGGCATCATCTCGGCGTCGGTCACGTAGCCCACCTCGATCCGGTCCGCATAACTGCAGACCGTCACGTTGAGGCCCATTCCGTCGAACGTCGAAGAGACCGGGAAGATTTCGTCGATCCGGGCGCCGTTGTAGTACATCGTCTCGCGCGGCCCGGGCACGTCGGAGATCGCCAGGTTGCAACTCGGCGGCAGCACGCCGCCCAACCCCAGCAGTGGCAGCGCCACCGTCGAGCCGATCGCCGGACCCATCACTGCCAGCATGGCATCGGAGCCCTTGGAAGCCACCTGATGCTTGATGTTCGCCATCGCGTCGTGCACCAGGGTGAGCCGATCGATCGGATCGGCGATGTCGGTGCCCAGCGGGCACAGCCCGAGCCCGAACTGGTTGCCGCCGGTGGCTGATCCCTCGTCGTCGCGGGAGCGCACCGACACCGGGCACATCGACACCAGGGTCTGGCGGGGCAGTTCGCCGTTGGCGGTCATCCAGTCCCGAAGGGCGCCGCTGACCAGTGTGGTGATGACGTCGTTGGCGGTGACGCCGGCCGCCTCCTGGACGGAGCGGATCCGGGCCCGGGCCAGGCTGCTGCCCGCGGCGACGCGATCCGGTCCGAGTTTGGCGTTGAAACGGGTGCGCGGGGCTTCCAGTGGTGCCTTGACCACGTCGCTGACCAGGCTGCCGATGATGTTGGCCAATTCGGCGGCCGCCACCCTGCGGGTCAGGTCCAGTCCGGCTGCGGCGGCGTCGGCGATGGCCCGGACCGCGCCGAACGGGTTGGGTAGCCGGGGGCGCTTGTGCTCGTGTTCCGTCGGGGATTCGGGCGCCGCGTTCTTGTCGTACCCGGTCTTGTCTGCGTAGAACGGCGGCATCGAGCGGCGGCCGGGGTCCTCCGACAGCGAGTCGCTGATCATCCGCAGACCGCCCACGCCGTCGATGACGATGTGGTGGACCTTGATGTAGAGCGCGAAACGGCCGTCAGCCATCCCGTCGATGAGGCAGCTCATCCACAGTGGTGCGGCCATGTCGAGCCGCTCGCTGTGCAATTCCGAGACCAGCTTCCACATCGCGTCGAGCCCGGATCCCGGGGGCAGCGTCGCGCGGCGGAGGTGCTTGCGCAGGTCGACTTCGCCGGAATCCCGCCACACCCAGGTTCCGCCGGTGTCCAGACCGCGGTGCGGGTGCCGACGAAGCCGGGGGTCGATTTCGTGGCTGCCGATCAGGCTGTCACGGTAGAGCCCGTCGACGAAGTCCGGACCGGCACCGGCCGGCGGCGTGAGGATCAGCACGATGCCGACATGCATTGCGCTGCCGAATGTTTCGCCGGCCAGCATCAGCTGGTCCATCGTCGCGAGGGCCTCCATGACAACTGAGCCTAGCCCCGCGAAGGCGTGCGGCGGCCCCGGTCAGGGAACGACGGTGGATCCGATGGTCGGCATGAAGGTGCACTGCCTGTCCAGCGTGGTCACCTGGCCGAAGATCGTCGACATGATGCTGCCCGATCCGGTGTCCACGATGGCGGTCAGCGTGGTCGGGCCGTCCGGGTTGATGCCGGGGTTCGGCTTGAGTGTCGCGCTGCCCGAACGGCCGGTGGTGATGTTGACCCAGGTGAGATTCAGCGGGAGTTTCTGCTCGGCGGCCGGTGCGGGAGTGCCGACGGCGGTGAACACGTAGGCGGTCTGGCCGGCGGCGGGACCCGGTGCCGGGATCTTGGCCGGACCGGCCACGGCGATGGCGGTCGCGATGACGTTGCCGCCGTCCTTGGTGCAGTTGTTGCTGATCGACGGGTACATGAAGTCCTGCGTCGGCGGGCTGTTCGGGTCGAACGACCCAGCGGCGCCCGGCGCGGGGGCCGGGACCGCCGGGCCGGGAACCGGCAGGGCGGAAACGGGCTGGGCGGAAACGGGCTGGGCGGAAACGGGCTGGGCGGCGGCGACGGCCGCCGCGGCGGCTGCCTCCGGGGCCACCATGACGGGAACCTCCGGCATCGCGTCGGCAAGCGGGGCGGCGACCGGGCCGACCGCATGCGCCGGGTCGATGCCGGTGGGCAGGTGCGCCTCGGTGCCGGGCAGTGCGCCGGCGGCCGGGACATGCTGCTCGAGCGGAATGGGGCCGTTGCCGGGGCCCGGCGTCAGCAGCGGCGCGGTGCCGTGCGGCATCCCCACGACGGCCGCCTGGGGGGCAGCCGCCTGCTGCGACACCGCCCCCTGGGATACGGCCGCCGCGGGCGCTCCGCCGAGGCTGGCGGCGCCGCCGTTCTGGACGAACTTGGCCACCGCCTCGGCCAGTGACAGCGAACCCTGCGGGGTGGTGGCGTTGCCGGCCAGCTGCGAGGCCGCGGCGAGCAGCAGCTGCTGGGCTGAGGAGGGATTGGCCGCCGCCTGTTCGACAACCGGGCTGAGGCTCTGCACGGCCTCCAGTCCCGGCAGCTGACCCGGATCCAACGGGATGGTCGGGTCAGCAGCTGCCACCGAGCTCAGGCCCAGGGCCGCCGCCAGGCAGGCGGCGGTGGTTAGGCCGGTGGTCAGCTTGGCGATCTGCAACACGTGTTGCTCCCTCGTCAGTCGTCGGTCAGCGTCAGTGTCGGGTCAGCGTCAGGGCAGGGCGTTGAGCAGCGGCAGGGGATTGAGCGCCGTGCCGCCGACCGGGGGCGTCAGCGCCACCTGCGGGGCAGCGGCGGCGGGTGCCGTCAGCGGCGCGGTGAGCGGGGCCGCAGCAGCCGCCGGAGCCGCCGGGTCGGCGATCTGGATCGGGAACGGGACGTTCGACGGCGCCAGATTTGCCAGGTTGCCCGGAACGCCGAACTGGTTCAGCAGCGGGATGACGGTCTGGCCCAGGGTCTGGGTCGGGATCATCGGGGCGGGGGCCGCGGCGGCCGGGACGGCCGGCAGGGCGCCGGGCA
>NZ_JAFMJZ010000179.1 GCF_017853185.1 Mycolicibacterium sp. | reverse complement strand
GTGAGGAGTTGACTGCGTGGACATTCGCGAGAGCCACCTGGTTGAAGCCGGGTCGGATGCCGGCTCCAGCCGGTTCCGCAGTTCCCTGCTCGGCTACCTGGCGCTGATGAAGCCGCGCGTCATCGAACTCCTGCTCGTCACCACGATCCCGGCCATGCTGCTGGCCGACCGCGGCCACGCCGACCTGGTGCTGATCCTCAGCACGCTGTTCGGCGGGATGCTCGCCGCCGGTGGTGCCAACGCCCTGAACTGCGTTGCCGACGCGGACATCGACAAGGTGATGAAGCGCACCGAACGCCGTCCGCTGGCCCGTGCGGTGGTGCCGCGCAGTCACGCCCTGGTGTTCGGTCTGGCGCTGTCGGTCGGCGCGTTCTTCTGGCTGTGGTGGACCACCAACATGCTCTCGGCCCACCTGGCGGCCGCGACCATCGCGTTCTACGTGCTGGTCTACACCCTGGTGCTCAAGCGCCGCACCTCGCAGAACGTGGTGTGGGGCGGCGCGGCCGGCTGTATGCCGGTGATGATCGGCTGGTCGGCGGTCACCGGCACCATCGGCTGGCAGGCGCTGGCCATGTTCGCCATCATCTTCTTCTGGACTCCGCCGCACACCTGGGCGCTGGCCATGAAGTACAAGGACGACTACGCCGCGGCCGGAGTGCCGATGCTGCCGGTGGTGGCCACCGAACGTCAGGTCACCACTCAGATCGTCATCTACACCTGGCTGACCGTGGCGGCCACGCTGGCCCTGGTCCCGGCTGCCGGCTGGCTCTACGCGCTGGTGGCGGTAGTGGCCGGGGCCTGGTTCCTGACCCTGGCGCACCGGCTGCACGCCGGCGTCAAGCGCGGCATCGCGGTCAAGCCGCTGAAGCTGTTCCTGCACTCGAACAACTACCTCGCCGCGGTGTTCGTGGCGCTGGCGGTTGATTCGGTGCTGGCGCTTCCGCTTATGCCCTGATTCCCCAGGAGCACGCCCGCCGCGGCGGCAATGGCTCAGGGCATCAGCACGATCGAGCCGGTGGTCTGGCGGGCCTGCAGATCCTCATGCGCGCGCTGGGCCTGAGCCAGCGGATAGTGCGCGCTGACCGTCACGGTGATCGACCCGTCGGCGATGGCGTCGAGCACCTCGCCGGCACGCCAGGCGAACTCGTCCTGGGTGCGGATGTAGTGGGCCAGATTCGGCCGGGTGAGGAAGACCGATCCGGCGGCGTTGAGCCGCTGCGGGTCCACCGGCGGCACCGGCCCGCTGGAGGCGCCGAACAACGCCAGCGTGCCCCGGACCGCCAGGCTGGCCAGGCTGGCGTCGAAGGTGCTCCGGCCCACCCCGTCGTAGACGGCGGCCACGCCGTGACCGTCGGTCAGTTCGCGGACCTCGGCGGCGAACTCGGCCGGGTCCTCGGGGTAGTCGAGCACCTCGATGGCCCCGGCCTGCCGTGACAGTTCGGCCTTCTCCGGGGTGGAGGCGGTGGTGATCACCCGCGCACCGAGACTGGTCGCCCACTGGGTCAGGATCAGGCCGACACCACCGGCGCCGGCATGCATCAGGAGGAAGTCCCGCGGCTGAACCGGGTACACCGACTTGATCAGGTAGTGCGCCGTCATCCCCTTCAGCAGGGCCGACGCGATGGCATCAGAGCGCACGACATCGGGCACGTAGGCGACGAAATCGGCAGGGGCCGTGCAGTATTCGGCGTAGGCGCCGGTCGCGTTCGCCGTCACAACCCGGTCTCCGACATTGATCGCCGCCACATCGGCGCCGACCTCCGCAACGGTGCCGCACACCTCCATGCCCAGGACGAACGGCAGCTCCCGCGGGTAGGCCCCGGAGCGGAAGTAGGTGTCGATGTAGTTGACCCCGATCGCGTCGGCCCGGATCAGAACCTCGCCGGCACCCGGTTTCGGAGTCGGCTTCTCGACGTAGCGCATGACCTCCGGACCGCCCGTCTCGGCGATTTCGATTGCGTGCATGTCACTATCATCCACCCATGAAGCTGGCCAGGCCGAACGTCTTCCACCCGCGCATCGTGCTGGCGTCGTGCCGTCAGCTGCCGGGCAGCGACGGTGACGACGACGGTGTGGTGGCGGCCCTGCGCCGCCGCGGTCTGCACGCCCGGTGGCTACCCTGGGACGACCCCGACACCGAGACCGCGGATCTGGTGATCCTGCGGGCGACCTGGGACTACGCCGAACGCCGTGAGGAGTTCCTGGCCTGGACCACGCGGGTGCGCAATCTGCTCAACCCGCCGGCGGTGGTGGAGTGGAACAGTGACAAGCACTATCTGGCGGATCTCGCCGCGGCCGGGGTTCCGGTGCTGGCGTCCCACTTCGTCGCGCCGGGGGAGTCCGTCGTGCTGCCGCGCGGGGAGGTCGTGGTGAAGCCCGCCGTCGGGGCCGGATCGGTGGACACCCACCGGTTCACCGATCCCAAGGCCGCCCGTGCGCACGCCGCAACCCTGCTCGAGGCCGGACGCGACGTGCTGATCCAGCCCTATGACGCTCGGGTGGAGGACGGCGAAACCGCGTTGGTGTTCATCGGTGGTGAGCAGTCACACGCGTTCACCAAGGGGCCGATCCTGCCTCCGCAGGGCGTCACGCCGGCGTTCGACGAGTCCGGGACCTATGCCGCCGAGTCGCTGTCCGCTGCCGATCCGGACTTCGAGATGTGGGACGTCGGGTATGCGACCCTGGACGCCGCCTGCGCGCATCTGGGTATTGCTCGAAGCGAATTGCTCTATGCCCGAGTCGATCTCATCGGCGGACCGGACAATCCGATGCTGCTCGAACTCGAACTGGTCGAACCGTCGCTGGGCTGGCGCCAGCTTGACCCCGAGACTCGGGAACTGCGGGAACGTGCTTTCGCCGTCGAGGTGGAGTCAGCGTTGGAGCGCCGGGGCCTCGGCCCGCTCTCCCGGTAGATCCCCGACCGTTGCACCTGGGCGCGCGGCGCGCTGCCGCATCGACGCCCACAGTGCCGCGGTGGCCGCGGTGCAGGCCGTTGCGCCCGCCACATGCATCGCTACCAGGACCGGCGGCACGCCGGTGTGGTACTGGATCTCGCCGATCAGACCCTGGACGATGACGAGTCCGACCAGAACCGCCAACCGCTTGATCACCGGCGGCGGCGCCGCCACGGCCCGTAGTCCGGCGCCCAACCCCACCAGCAGGCTCAGGAAGCAGACCAGCACGGTGACGTGCGCGTGCACCAGTGTGACGACCTCGATCTCCAGCCGCGGGACCACTCGCTGCGGGCTCTTGTCGCCGGCGTGCGGGCCGGCGCCGGTCACCAGCGATCCGGTGAACAGAGTCGCGGCGAGCGCGAGCCCGCTGGTAAAGGTCAACCAGCGCAGCGGATTCGGCACCACCTCGGTGACCACACCATCATCAGGCTCGCCGACCTTGATGAAGAGCAGTGTGGCCAGCCACACCATGACCATCGACACCAGCAGGTGCACCGCCACGGTCCACCACAGCAGTCCGGTCCGCACCGTAATGCCGCCGATGACGGCCTGCAGCACCGTTGACGCCGGCATCAGCCACGCGTAGACGAGCACCTCGCGGCGGCGCCGGGCGCGGGTGACGGCCAGCACCGCCAGGATCGCTGTGATGACCACGAGGAAGGTGATCAGCCGGTTGCCGAACTCGACGGCCTGATGGATCACCGGCACCTCGGCGTGGGGCACCGGGGTGAAACTTCCCGGGAAGCACTGCGGCCAGGTGGGGCAGCCCAGTCCCGATGCGGTGACCCGGACGATCGAACCGGTCACCGAGATCCCGGCCTGGGTCAGCAGCACCGCCAGGGCGATCAGTCGCTGGGTCCGCAGGCTCGGCAACGGGAGCAGGTCCACCAAGCGCTGGAAATATCGTCCGACCGTCACCGCACGATCGTAGGTGAAGTGCTCAGGTGAACCGGAACCAGCGCAGCGCCGCCAGTGCCGCGACGGCGCCCCAGACGGCCAGCACCGCGATACCGAACCAGTCGACCGAGAGTTGCGTCGCCCGGGACAGCGCCTCGGTCAGGGCGCCGGACGGGGTGAGCCGGGCCACCCAGGCCAGAGCACGGGGGATGACGGCGGTCTCCAGGGTCAGCGCGCCGATAGCGGCGAAGACGAACCACATCAGGTTGGCCACCGCGAGCACGATCTCGGCCCGCAGGGTGCCGCCCAGCAGCAGGCCCATCGACACGAAGGTCGCGGTGCCCAGTGCGATGACCACCGCACCCAGCAGCAGGCCGGCCGGATTCGGCCGCCAGCCCAGTGCCAGCCCGATACCGCCCAGCAGCATCGCCTGCAGGAACACCACCGTCACGACCGCCAGCGTCTTTCCGACGATGATGCCCCAGACCGGAAGTGCCGTGGCCCCAAGCCTTTTCAGGGCGCCGTAGCGGCGGTCGAAGGCGACGGCGATCGCCTGGCCGGTGAAGGCCGTCGAGATCACCGCGACGGCCATGATCGCCGGGGTGAACACCGCGACCCGGTTGGAGCCGAAGTCGCCCAGTGGGAGCAGGGTGAGCCCGATCAGCAGCGTGATCGGGATGAACATGGTCAGCAGCAGCTGTTCGCCGTTGCGCAGCAACAACTTCAGATCCAGCGTGTACTGGGCGGCCAGCATCCGCGGCACGCTGCTGGGCCGGGGATCGGGGGAGAAAGTGCCCGCGGGGAACAACTCGGTCATGACCGCAGCTCCTTGCCCGTCACGTCGAGGAAGACGTCCTCGAGACTGCGCTGCTCGACCCGCAGATCAGTGGCCAGGATGTTCAGCCGGGCACACCAGGCCGTCACCGTCGCCAGCACCTGCGGGTCGATATCCCCCTCGACCAGGTACTCGCCCGGACCGGTTTCGGTGGCCCGGTAGCCCTCCGGCAAGGCGGTCAGCAACAGCGAAAGATCAAGGCGGCGTTGGGCGGTGAACCTCAGCTGGCCCTCCGCGCCGGTGCTCATCAATTCGGCCGGGGTGCCGGCGGCGACCTGGGATCCGCGATCGATGATCACGATCCGGTCGGCCAGTTCCTCGGCCTCCTTGAGCTGATGGGTGGTGAGCACCACGGTGACTCCGTCGCGGCGCAGCGCGTCGATCAGCTCCCACACCACCAGCCGGGCGTGGGCGTCCATGCCGGCGGTGGGTTCGTCGAGGAACACCAGTTCCGGCCGGCCCACGATGGCACACGCGAGTGCCAGGCGCTGCTGCTGACCGCCGGAGAGCCGGCGGTATGTGGTGCGGGCGGCGTCGGTGAGTCCCAGGGTGTCCAACAGCCAGGCCGGATCCAGCGGATCGGCGGAATAGGCGGCGACCAGGTTCAGCATCTCGCCGGCGCGGGCGGCCGGGTAGCCGCCGCCGCCCTGCAGCATGACCCCGATGCGCTCGCGCAACTGAGCGTTGTCGGCGATCGGATCCAGGCCGAGCACCTCGATGGTGCCCGAGTCAGGCTTGGTGAAGCCCTCGCACATCTCGACCGTGGTGGTCTTGCCGGCGCCGTTGGGGCCCAGCAGTGCCAGCACCTGCGCGCGCTCCACCTCGAGATCGAGGTCGGACACCGCGACGGTGGCCCCGTAGCGCTTGGACACGCCGCGCAGCCGGACCGGAGTTGACAGGGCTGAACTCACGGTGACTCAGCGTAGGCGTTCGAGTTCGCCGGCCACCGGTTCGGGGTCCTGCCCGCTGTAGCGCTCGTCGGTGCCGGGCACATAACGCCACGGCAGGCGGTTGAGCGTCAGGGCGATCAGCAGCACCACGATCAGTGTGCTGGCCACCGTGGCGTCGATGATCTGGAAGAGGGCAAAGCGGTCCCCGTTGGCGGTCGGCCCGAAGATTCCGACGATGAGGGTGACCGCGATGGTGGCGATCCGGAACCCCGGCCGGGTGGCCCATGCCGCCAGCGGGATGATGGCCCACAGCAGGTACCAGGGCTGCACGACGGGGAACAGCAGCACCGTCGCGCCCAGCGCCACACCCAGCCCGCCGACCGGGTGCAGCCGGCCGCGCAGCACCGCCAGCAGCAGCCAGCTCACCGTGATCGCGATGATCAGCACGCCCATCGCACGGGTCAGCGACAGCACCGCGGTGGTGTGGTCGCCCAGGCCCAGCAGAATGCCGACCTGGCCGGTGGCCAGCGCCAGCAGAGTCGGCGGCGACATC
>NZ_JAFMJZ010000178.1 GCF_017853185.1 Mycolicibacterium sp. | reverse complement strand
GTCACCGACTCGATGCCGGCGCTGCACCTGCTGCCGATGGCCGATGTGCTCGGCGTGGTGCCGGTGCTGGCCACCGGCGTGCTGGCCGCGCTGCGAATGGTCAAGGACCCCAGCGAGATCGCGGCGTTGCGCACCGCCGGCGCCGCCATCGACCGCGTGCACGCGATGGTGCCGCAATTCCTCAAGCCCGGCCGCACCGAGGCGCAGGTCGCCGCCGATATCACCGAAGCCATTGTCGCCGAGGGTCATTCGGAGGCGGCCTTCGTCATCGTCGGATCCGGGCCGCATGGCGCCGACCCGCATCACGAGTGCTCGGATCGGGTGCTCCAAGCCGGGGATGTCGTCGTCGTCGACATCGGCGGCCCGGTCGAACCGGGATACAACTCCGACTGCACGCGCACCTACAGCCTCGGTGAACCGACCGCCGAGGTTGCCGAGCGGTACGCGGTGCTGCAACGGGCGCAGGCCGCCGCGGTGGCCGCGGTGCGCCCGGGTGCGACGGCCGAGCAGATCGACGCCGCCGCCCGCGACGTGCTGGCCGAGGTGGGCCTGGCGCAGTACTTCGTGCACCGCACCGGGCACGGCATCGGGCTGTCGGTGCATGAGGAGCCCTACATCGTCGCCGGCAACGACATCCCGCTCGCCGAGGGAATGGCGTTCAGTGTGGAGCCGGGGATCTACCTGTCCGGCAAATGGGGGGCCCGGATCGAGGACATCGTGATCGTCACGGCCGACGGCGCCGAGTCGGTCAACAACCGCCCGCACGATCTGACGGTGGTGGCTATCTAGTCGGCCCTGTCCTAATCAGCAGTGTGGTCCAGCAGGGTCGAGGACCCGAGCACGCGCTTGACGAGGACCTCGATCACCACGCGCTGCGGATTGGGCTTGGGCGTGCGGTAGCGCTGGGCGTAGCGGACCTCGGCGTCGCGCACGGCGTCAGGCTCCCGATTGACCTGGGCGATGCCCTCCAGCGACAGCCAGCGCCCGCCGTCGACCTGCGACAGCACGCCGACATGGCTGCGTTCGGCGTTGACCGCCTTCTGCGAGCCGTCGCTGGTGATCACCCGCGCGATGTGGGTGTCCGGGTCGAAGGTGAAGCCGACGGCGACCACGTGCGGGGAGCCGTCGGCGCGCAGGGTGGTGAGCATCGCCAGATGGCGTTCGGTGAGGAACTCGAGTGCATCGCTGGTCAGCCGGGCAGTGGACATCAAGGTCCAAGTTAGCGCAGGGAATAATCACAGCCATGGAGGACACAGCCGGCCCGGTGGTGATTTTCGGCGGCCGAAGCGAGATCGGCGTCGAACTCGCCACCCGGCTGGCCCCCGGGGCCACCGTGGTGCTGGCCGGCCGGGGTGCCGAGCGCCTCGGCGAGCAGGTGGCCGCGGTGCGTGCCGCCGGTGCAGCGGCCGTGCACGCATGCGAGTTCGACGCCGACGACCTGGCCTCGCACGGCCCACTGGTCGACCGCCTCATTGCTGAGCACGGACCGATCGGGACCGCGGTGCTCGCCTTCGGCATCCTCGGCGACCAGGCCCGCGCCGAGAGCGATCCCGCGCACGCGGTGGCGATCATTCACACCGATTACGTCGCGCAGGTGAGCCTCTTGACGGTGCTCGCCAACGCGATGCGCGCCGCAAGTAGCGGCCGGTTGGTGGTGTTCTCCTCGGTGGCCGGCGTCCGGGTGCGCCGGGCCAACTACGTCTACGGCTCCGCCAAGGCCGGATTGGACGGGTTCGCCAGCGGCCTGGCGGACGCCCTGCACGGCACCGGAATCCAGTTGCTGATCGTGCGGCCCGGCTTCGTGATCGGCCGGATGACGACGGGCATGGATCCCGCGCCGCTGTCCAGCACACCGGCCCAGGTGGCCGAAGCGACCGCGCGGGCACTGGCCGAGGGCCGCCGGACGGTGTGGGTGCCGTGGGCGCTGCGGCCGATGTTCTTCGGGATGAAGCTGCTGCCGCAGGCGCTGTGGCGCAGGATGCCCCGATGACGGCGCGCCTCATCGTCGTCGGCATCGGCGCGGACGGGATGGCCGGCCTGTCGGAGGCCTCCCGGCTGGAATTGCGCAGCGCCACCGTCGTTTACGGCGCGCGACGCCAGCTCGACCTGCTCGACGACACCGTCACCGCGCCCCGGCAGGCCTGGCCAAGCCCGATGCTGCCGGCGCTGCAGAGCCTTCTCGACGACGAGCCGGCCGAGCGCATCCACATTGTGGCCAGTGGTGATCCGTTGCTGCACGGCATCGGCGGCGCCCTGATCCGGATTCACGGCGCCGAGCAGGTGCGGGTGCTGCCGCATGTGTCCTCGGTGACGCTGGCGTGTGCCCGGATGGGGTGGAATCTCCAGGACACCGAGATCATCAGCCTGGTGACCGCACCGGTGCACACCGCGGTGCGCCGCGGCGGGCAGGCGGTGGTGCTGTGCCGGGACGCCGGCACACCGGCGGCGCTGGCCGCTGTGCTGACCGAAACCGGCCGCGGCGCTTCGGAATTCACCGTCCTCGAACAACTCGGCGGACCGCGCGAGCGGTTCCGCGAAGGACCCGCGGATGCCTGGGCCGCCGCCCCGCCGCGGGATCTCGACGACCTGTGCATCGTCGCCGTGCGGTATCTGCCCGACGAGCGGTTCGGCCACAGCCTGCCCGACGACGCCCTGCAACACGACGGCCAGATCACCAAGCGCACCATCCGTGCGGTCACCCTGGCGGCACTGCACCCCCGCCCCGGTGAACTGCTCTGGGATGTCGGTTCCGGTTCGGGCAGCATCGCCGTCGAATGGTGCCGCGATTCCGGTGGCCGCGCGGTGGCGTTCGAGAGCCGGCCAGACCGCCGGGAGAGCATCGCCGCCAATGCGCGGGCGTTCGGCGTGGACATCGACGTGCGCGACGACGCGCCCGGCGCCTTCGATGGCGCGGCCGCGCCGGATGCCGTCTTCATCGGCGGCGGCCTCACCGGCAGCGGTCTGGTGCAGGCCTGCATCGATCGGTTGCCGGCCGGCGGCCGGCTGGTCGCCAACGCCGTGACCGCGGAGTCCGAAGCCCTTCTGGTGGAATGGCATTCGCGGCTCGGCGGGGAACTGCGCCGCTTCCAGCACTACCACGGTGAACCGCTCGGCGGCTTCACCGGCTGGCGCCCGGCGATGCCGATCACGCAGTGGTCCGTGGTCGTCCTATGACGACGAGGACTGGCACCGTCCTGTGACGGTCTATTTCATCGGCGCCGGACCGGGTGCGGCCGACCTGATCACCGTTCGCGGACAACGGATTCTGCAGGGCAGCCCGGTCTGCCTGTACGCCGGTTCGATCATGCCGGAGGATCTGCTGGCGCTGTGCCCGCCCGATGCCCGGGTGGTCGATACCGGACCGCTGACCCTCGAGCAGATCATCGACGAGATCGCCACCGCGCACGCCGCGGGCCACGATGTGGCGCGGCTGCACTCCGGGGATCCGTCGCTCTACAGCGCGGTCGCCGAGCAGTGCCGCCGGCTCACCGAGCGCGGCATCGACTACGAGATCGTGCCCGGCGTGCCGGCTTTCGCCGCCGCTGCGGCCGCGCTGGGCCGGGAGCTGACGGTGCCGGGGGTGGCGCAGACGGTGACGCTGACCCGGGTGTCCACCCTGTCGACGGCGATGCCCGACGGCGAGGACCTCACCGTTCTGGCCGGACCGGGCGCGACCCTGGTGATCCATCTGGCCGCGCACCGCATCGACGCGATCGTGCCGCAGTTGCTGGCCGGCGGTTACACCGGGGACACCCCGGTGGCGGTGGTGGCCTTCGCCAGCTGGCCCGAGCAGGTGGTGCTGCGCGGAACGCTGACCGACATCGCCGCGCAGATGCACGCCGCCGATGTCACCCGCACTGCGGTGATCATCGTCGGCGACGTCCTTGCCGCAGAAGGATTTCCGGACAGCTACCTCTACTCGGCCGGGCGCACCCGGGGGAGCCGGCACTGATGCGGGTGCTGCTACTCGGCGGCACCAGCGAGGGCCGCGCCCTGGCCGCCCGGCTGCACCCGCAGGCCGACGTCATCAGCTCGCTGGCCGGGCGGGTGCCCGACCCGGCGCTTCCGGTCGGGTCGGTGCGGGTCGGCGGATTCGGCGGTGTCGACGGCCTGACGCGGTGGCTCCAGGACAACGGCATCGAGGCGGTCGTCGACGCCACCCACCCATTCGCGGCCACCATGACCGCGCACGCCGCCGCGGCCTGCACGGAACTGGGACTGCCGCATGTGGTGCTCTGCCGGCCCGCCTGGGATCCCGGTTCCGCCACCCTGGTTGACTCCGATACCGCGGCCGCCGAACAGGTTGCCGCGCAGGGCTATTCGCGGGTCTTCCTGACCACCGGGCGTTCCGGCGCCGCCGCGTTCGCCGACAGCGACGCCTGGTTCCTGATCCGAGTGGTCACCCCGCCGGATCCGGACACCCTGCCGCGAAACCATGAACTGTTGCTCTCCCGCGGCCCCTATGACTACGACGGCGAGTGCGCGCTGCTGCGCGATCACCGAATCGAGGCACTGGTCACCAAGAACAGCGGGGGAGCGCTGACGCGGGCCAAACTCGATGCGGCCCGGGAACTCGGGGTCGACGTGGTGATGATCGGCCGGCCGGCCCTACCGGTCGGCGTCGCCGTCGTGAACTCTGTTGATGCGGCAGTGGAGTGGGTGCTCAGCCGGGGTAACGCCGCGGGGTGAAGACGGTGTCGCCGCCCCCGGTTGCGGTGTACCACTGGGTCTGCGACGAGCCGACGATCAGCAGGCAGCGCATATCCACCTGTTCCGGATCGAGGTCGGCCAGGCGCACCACCGTCACCGATTCGTTCGGGCCGGACACATCCCGCCCGATCACCACCGGGGTGCCGGGATCGCGGTGCTCGAGCAGCAGATCCCGCATGGCAGCCACCTGCCAGGTCCGACTCTTCGAGGCGGGGTTGTAGATCGCCAGCACCAGATCGGCGGCCGCCGCGGCCGACAACCGGGCGGTGATCACCTCCCACGGCTTGAGCCGGTCCGACAGCGACAGCACCGCGTAGTCGTGGCCCAGCGGGGCGCCTACCCGGCTGGCGACCGCCTGCGCCGCCGTCATCGCCGGGATCACCCGCACCGCCACCGACGGCCACTGTTTGGCCTCTTCGAGCACCGCGGTGGCCATCGCGAAGACGCCGGGATCGCCGGAGGACACCACCGCCACCGCGCGGCCCTGCTCGGCGAGCTCACAGGCCAGCCGGGCGCGTGCCGGTTCGTCGGTGTTGTCCGAGGGGTGCAGGCGCTGGCCGGGGTGTGCCTTCACCCGGTCCAGGTACGGCCCGTAGCCGATCAGGTCGGTGGCCGCGGCCAGTTCCCGACGGCTCTGCGGTGTCATCCACCCGCTGTCGCCCGGGCCCAGGCCCACGACGGCCACCGTTCCGGCAGCCGTGTTCGGCCGGCCGGTCTCCCAGGCACCCGGCAGGATCGCCACCGAGAAGTACGGAACGTCGGCATCGTCGACATCAGCGGCGGCCAGCACCCGCTCTCCTTCGGAACTCGCCCGCTCCACGTAGAGGGCTTCGTCGAGCCGTCCCGCCAGTGAAAGCGCTTCGCGCACTTGCGGATACGTACGGCCCAGCTTCATGATCACCGCCGCGTCGGTGTCGGCGAGCCGGCGCGCGAGCTCGTCGACGCCCATGGTGCCGGGCAGGATCGACAGCACCTGCTCGCCGGTGACCAGTGGTGTCGCGATGGCCGCCGACGCCGCGCTGACCGAGGTCACCCCGGGCACGATCACCGCGTTGAACCGCTGGGTCAGCCGGGTGTGCATATGCATGTAGGAGCTGTAGAACAGCGGATCACCCTCGGCCAGCAGTGCGACGTCGCGGCCGGCCTCGAGGTGGGCGGCCAGTCGCGCGGCCGCCTCGGTGTAGAAATCCTCCATGGCGCCGTCGTAGCCGCCCGGATGGTCGGTGGTCCCGGTGGTGACGGGATACACCAGATGCTCCTCGATCTGGCCGGGGCGCAGATAGGGCTCGGCGATCCGGCGCGCGATGCTGCGGCCGTGCCGGGCGGAGTGGTAGGCCACCACGTCGGCCTCACCGATCACCCGGGCGGCCTTGACCGTCACCAGTTCCGGGTCGCCGGGACCGAGGCCGAGGCCGAACAGCGTTCCG
>NZ_JAFMJZ010000039.1 GCF_017853185.1 Mycolicibacterium sp. | reverse complement strand
TCGCCTTGTTCTTCAGGCACAGGATCGCCTTGATCAAGCCGGCGACTCCGGACGCCGCGTCGAGGTGGCCGATGTTCGACTTCACCGAGCCCAGTACGCAGGGGGCAGCGCGGTCGATCTCGGAGGCCCCGAAAGCCTGCCGGAGGGCTTCGATCTCGATCGGGTCGCCCAACGGGGTACCGGTGCCGTGTGTCTCGACGAAACCGATGGTCGACGAGTCGACCTCGGCAACGGCCTGCGCTTCAGCGATGACCTCTGCCTGGCCGGACACGGTGGGTGCGGCGTAGGTCATCTTCAATGCGCCGTCGTTGTTGACCGCCGAGCCGCGAATCACCGCGTGGATGCGATCGCCGTCATCGAGGGCCGCCTGCAACGGCTTGAGGATCAGCGCCGCCACGCCGCTCCCGAAAATCGTGCCATCGGAGTGCGCGTCGAAGGGCCGGCAGTGACCCGACGGCGAGACCATCGCGCCGGGCTCGTAGGTGTAGCCGACGTGATGCGGGACCCGGATCGCCGAAGCGCCGGCCAGTGCGAGGTCGCATTCACCGGACAACAGACTCTGGCAGGCGAGATGCACGGCGACCAACGAGGACGAGCACGCGGTCTGCACGGACATGCTCGGGCCGCGCAGATTCAACTCATGCGACACCCGGGTCGCCAGGTGGTCCTTGTCGTTGAGCAGCACAAGGTTGAACATCTCGACGGTGATGCCCTCGCCCACGAGGGTCTTCTCGTCGCGATGCGACATCAGGTTGTCCATCAGATAGCCGCTGGCGGTGCTGCTGGCGAAGACACCGATCGACCCGTCGTAGTCGTCGGGGTCGTACCCGGAATCCTCGAGGGCGTGCCAGGCGGTCTGCAGGAACAGCCGTTGCTGCGGGTCCATCATGCGGGCGGTGTACGGGTTGATGCCGAAGTAGTCCGCGTCGAACTGGTCGATCCCGTTGAGCAGAGGTGCGCGCCGCACATACGTCGGATCGGCCAGTGTCTTGGCGCTGACTCCCGCGGCGGTGAGGGTCTCCTCGGACAGCGTCTCGATGGACTCCTTACCGGCGCGCAGGTTCTCCCAGAACTGCGCCACCGAGTCGGCGCCGGGGAATCGGCCCGCCATGCCGATGACGGCAATCGCGTTGGGCCCCAACCCATCCGATTCTGAAGAGTAGCTGCTCTCGGCGCTCACACCACACGTCCTTTTCGTCTGCCCGCGGCAGCTCCCTGGCGCGCCTTGGCGCGTTGCTGGGCCCGCGTGGCGATGCCGGATTTTGCTGTCGGTGCCGCCTCGCAGCCCATCCGCTCACACAGGGCCTCGGTCAGCGACGAAATCGTCGGGTTCTCGTAGATGCATGCCGCCGGCAGATCAATGCCGAGGCTCGCACTCAGGTTCCGCTGAAGCGTGACACTCATCAGCGAGTCCATCCCGAGCTGGAAGAAACCGGCAGTCGGGTCGAGGCGTTCATTCGCCGAAAGGCCCATCACCGCCGAGGCTGAGGCGGCGATGTGATCGGCGAGCAGTTGCCGACGCCCCTCGGGCGGGCAATCACGCAATGCCTTCTGGAACTCGCTCTCCGGTGCAGCCGATTGTGCGCTCGCCTGCCTCTCCAGGACCTCATCGAGGATGCGCAGCGCCCCGCGGGTGCGGTACGCGGCGGCGAGCAGCGGCCAGTCTGCCGCGACGACGGTGCTCCGCACGGGTGCTTCTGATCCCATCACCATCGGCAACGCACGGATGGCGACGTCGTCGGGCATCGGCTCGAGTCCGGCACTGGTCATCACCTCACCGGCCCCTGCATCGTCCTCGGAGGGCTTGTCGGCCAACGACTTCCACAGTCCCCAGTTGACCACCGTGGCCGGCAACCCGAGATTGCGCCGGGCATAGGCGAATGTGTCCAGGAAGGTGCTGGTCGCCGTGTAGTGCGCCAGCCACCGGGATCCCAGCAGACCGGAGATCGAGGAGAACAGCAGGAAATGCCGGACGTTCGAGGTGAGCGATAGGTCATGCAGTACGCGCAGTGCATCCAGCTTCGGCCGGAACATGGTCGTCACGTCGGCATCGGTCATCTGCGTCAGCGTCACCGGACCGCCGGCGAAGGCGGCCAGGTAGATGCCCTCGAGCGGGGGAAGGTCGGCGCCGAACCGGTCGAAGAGCGCGGCCATCTCCGCTTCATCGGTGGCGTCGGCGGCGACCTGAACCAGTCTCGAACCCGACGCTTCCAGTTGCGCCGCAAGTTCTTTCATCGCCTCGCCGGGGTTCCGCGACACGGCGACAACCGTCCCGGCACCCATCGCCGCAAGTTGCCGGATGATGTGCGGACCCAGATGACCGGTGGCTCCGATGACCAGATGGCTGGTATCGGCGGAGAGAGTGGCGCCTGATGTGGTGGGCACGGCCGGCGTCAACCGCGGCACGTACCGCAACCCGGACCGGTAGACGACCTGATCCTCGCGGTCGTCCCCGTTCGCCTCATCGCGAACAAGGCGGGCAGCGAGGACGGCCGGCATGGATTCATCGACATCGATCACCCCGCCCCAGATCTCCGGGTGTTCCAGCGCCAAGGTCCGTCCGAGTCCCCACAGGATGGCCTGCACCGGATTCGCCCGGTCACCGGCGCTGGTGGGTTGGGCGTTGCGGGTCAGGAAGAACAGCTTGGTGCCGTCGGGGTGTTCAGCCAGTCGGGTGGCGATTCGCCGTCCCTCGTTGAACACGGCATAGGCCGCGGAGATGTCGAAGGGGGAACCGCTGGCGGCGGGCGCGTAGAGAACGTTGTGCGGGCTCTCCAGTGGTTCGCTGCCGAGTTCGGCCGCGAGATCGTCATCACCGACGACCCGCCACCGCCCGGCGTCAGCAGGCGAACCCTCCGGGAGCGGCCGGTGCCGCCAGGTGGGTTCGTACAGCCAGTCCACCGGTACCGGGCTGTGCTGTGCGGCAAGCGGTTCGGCGCGGTGCGCGCCGGGGCCGAGCGGAGTGAACTCCAGCCAGTGCCTGCAGTGCTGCCACGGCGTCGCCGGCAGTGCGGGATGCGGCTCGGGTGGGTGGGCACCGATCGGTGGCCGTGCCGTGAACGTCGAGTTGAGCGCGGTGTGGAACGCGACGGTGTCATGGCTGTCGCGTTCCAGAGTGCCGATGCTGTGGTGGTGGCTGTTACCGGTCTCCGGATCAGCCAACGTGTCGGCGATCGCCTTGGTGAGCACCGGGTGGGGGCTGATCTCGATGAAGGTGCAGTGGGTTGCACCGGCGGCTGCGATCGCGTCCCGGAACCGGACCGGGTTGCGCAGATTGGCGACCCAGTGATCGGCGTCGAATTGGGGTGCGTCCCCGGCATTCTCGACCGTCGAGATGATCGGGATCACCGGGAATCCGGGCATCAGATGCGCCAGCGACTCCCTCAGCTCCGGCAGGATCGGATCCATCATCGCGTGATGCGACGCGACTTCCATGTTGACCCGGCGGGCGAAGATGTTCCGCTGGCGGGCCGAGTCGATGACGGCGTCGACAGCATCGGTGGGTCCAGCGACCACAGTCTGGCGCGGCGAGGAGTACACCGTCACCGTCACGCCGGGGTAGTCGGCGATCAGTGACTCGGTGGCAACGGCGTCGAGTTCCAGCAGCGCCACCGCACCTTTGTCGGAGAGCTGAGCCATCAGCAGCGACCGCGCGGCGATGATCTCCAAACCCTCACCGGCGCTGAACACTCCGGCCGCCACCGCAGCCGAGACCTCCCCCATCGAATGGCCGATCACCGCGTCAGGTTCGATGCCGTAGGAACGCCACAGCGCGGTCAGTGCGACCTGCATGCCGAACAGCACCGACTGAACCCGCACCGATCCCTCGACCGCTTCGCCGCCGGCGATCACGTCGTGCAGTGAGAAGCCGAGCTGCCCGACGAATTCCGGGTCGAGGCTCGCGATGGCGTCGGCGAACACCGGCTCATCGGCAAGCAACTGACGACCCATCCCCAACCACTGGGAACCCTGACCCGAGTAGACGAACACGGTGCCCGGTTTGCACGCGCCGGGATGCGGGCCGACGACTCCGGCCGCCTGCTCCCCTGCCTCCAGCGCCCGCAGACCGGCGACGGCGCCGTCGCGATCGGCTGCGCAGACCGTCGCGAAGGTCGGGTGGTGGGTGCGGTGGTGGTTGAGCGTGTGGGCGATGTCGGCCAGTGGTACCGCTGCACCCGCTCCGGTCATCCAGTCGGCGATCACCGCCGCGGTCGCCGCGATACGCTCCGGGCTTTTCCCGCTGACGACGACCGTGGCCACCGGCGGCGCGGCCACAGGTTCGGGAAGAGGCGCCCGCGGGGCCTGCCCGAGGACCACATGCGCGTTGGTCCCCCCGAAACCGAAGGACGACACTCCCGCCAACCGAGGGTGACCGGTGGCCGGCCATTCGATCGGCTCGTCGGCGACTTTCAGGCCGAGTTCGTCGAACGGGATGTGCGGATTGGGGTTGTCGAAGTGCTGATTGGGCGGGATCACGCCGCGTTGCACCGCGAGCGTCGCCTTGATCAGGCCCGCGATGCCCGCGGCAGCCTCGAGGTGGCCCAGGTTCGTCTTGGCCGCACCCACCAGCAACGGGACATCGGACCGGCGTCCGCGGCCGTAGACCGCACCGAGCGCGCGGGCTTCGATGGGATCCCCGAGCAGGGTGCCGGTGCCGTGCGCCTCGACGTAGTCGACCGATGCCGGTTCCACCCCGGCGTCGGCACACGCGGCCCGGAGCACCGCCGCCTGCGCGGCGGGATTGGGGGCCATCAGCCCATTGGAGCGGCCGTCCTGATTGACCGCCGACCCCCGGACGACGGCAAGAACCTGATCGCCGTCCCGGACCGCATCGGAAAGCCGTTTGAGCACAACGACTCCGCAGCCCTCACCGCGGACGAATCCGTCGGCCGCCGCATCAAAGGCGTGGCATGCGCCGGTGGGCGACATCGCCTCGGCCTGGTCGAAGCTGCGGGTGACCACCGGCGAGAGCAGCATGTTCACCCCGCCGGCGATCGCGAGTTCGGATTGTCCGGTGCGCAGGCTCTGACAGGCCAGATGAACCGCGACCAATGACGACGAGCAGGCAGTGTCGATGGTCAGCGACGGCCCATGCAGGTCCAGGAAATACGACAGCCGGTTGGCGATGATGCTCAGCGCGCCGCCGGTTCCGGTCCACGCCTGGATCTGATTGAGGTCGCGGGATGCCAGGTATCCGTACTCGCTGACGCAGGCGCCGACGAATACCCCGGTCTGAGAGCGCTGCAGTGATTCCGCCGGGATGCCGGCGTGCTCGAGCGCCTCGACGGTCACCTCGAGTATCAGCCGCTGCTGGGGATCGATGTAGTCCGCTTCGCGCGGTGTGATCCCGAAGAACTCGGCATCGAAACCGGCGACATCGGAGAGGAAGGACCCCCACCGCGTCGTCGCCGCAAGAGCCTGTGTGGTCTGCGGTGAACCGTCGTCGAAGTCACGCCACCGGTCATCGGGTACCGCGGTGACTGCCGAGCGGCGCGCCGCCAGGAACTCCCACAAGTCATCCGGCCCGTTGATGTCGCCGGGCAGCCGACAGCCCAGGCCGATGATGGCGATGGGTTCAGTCAGTGCGACACCGATACCCGCGGCTTCCTGGACGGGTTCGGCATCGGGATGGGCCAGCGCGTGCGCCAGCGCGGCGATGGTCGGGTTCTGCCAGATGTCGACCGGTGAGACCGGCCGGCCGAGCAATTCCGAAAGCTCACCGGCCAGCACCACGCCATCGCGTGATCCCATGCCCATTTCATTGAACGGGACTTCGATGTCGATGTCGTCGGGGCTGCAGCCGACAGTGGTGACGAGGTAACCGATCAGCCACCGGCGAAGGTCTGCCTCCTCATCGCCGGCTTGGGTCATACGGTGATGTCCATCCGTTGGAACACGCCGTCGCGGTACAGCTCCGTGGCCGATGAACGGCGGATCTTGCCACTGGTGGTGATCGGGATGGATCCCGGCGACACCAGCACCAGATCGTCGACGCGCAGATTGTGCACCTTCCAGATCGCTTCGGCGACTTGGTGTTTCACCTCGGCCAATTCCGCAGTCGGCTTGATCTCGACAATGACCACCAGGTTTTCTGAGGCCTCGTCCTCGACGGAGATGGCGGCGACCCGCCCCCCGCTGAACTCGCGGACAGTTGCCTCGATGTCCTCGGGGTAGTGGTTGCTGCCGTCGACGATCAGCAGATCCTTGAGCCTGCCCATGATGAACAACTCGCCGTCGGAGATCACCCCGAGGTCACCGGTGCGCAACCAGGGCCCGGCCGGCGTGCCTGGCGACGGATTGTTGATGCGGCCGCGGAAGACCTGTGCGGTCAGTTCGGGCTTGTGCCAGTAACCCAGCGCGACGTTGTCGCCGCGCGTCCAGATCTCGCCGATGGTGCCGGCGGGTTGCTCGAGGCCAGTCTCCGGATCGACGATGCGGACCGGGTACGCCGTCGGCCGGCCGTAGCTGACCAATTCGGTGCCGCTCTCGTCGGCGGCCACACAGCGCTCGGCGATCCCGGCCGCCAACTGTCCCAGGTCGAAACGGGCGGTGCGGACGGTGTCCGAGATGGGCGGCGAAGCGACGTACAGCGTCGCCTCGGCCAAGCCGTAGGAGGGCCGGATGACCTTCTCCCGGAGACCGAACTTGGCGAAGCGGTCGATGAACCGCTTGACCGTGCCGTAGTGCACCCGCTCAGCTCCGCTGAGGATGCCGTGCACCCGGCTCAGATCCAGGCCTTCCATATCGGCATCGGCGGTGCGGCGGGCGGCCAGTTCGAAGGCGAAGTTGGGAGCGCCGGTGAAGCACAACGGGTGCTTGGCCATCAGCTGAATCCAGCTCGCGGGTTTGGTCAGGAAGGCCAGCGGGCTGAACAGCACCGCATCGCATCCGGTCACCAACGGTGCGCAGACGCCCATGATGAGGCCCAGATCGTGGAAGAACGGCAGCCAGGACACCACCGAGGTCTCCTCGGGAACCGTGCCGCCGAACTCGATGAAGTAGTCGCGCACGATCTGCTCGACATTGCTGATCACGTTCTGGTGCGAAACGATCACGCCGGCCGGGGTGCGGGTTGAGCCCGAGGTGTACTGCAGGTAGGCCGGGCCGGGGCGGGAATCGTCGGTCTCGTCGAGTTCCCGGGTCACGTCGACGTCGATGATGTCGACCTCAACCACGGTCGGTGCCGGTCGGCCGCCGCGCGGCTTTGCGTACTTGTTCGAGTCGGCCACCGCGGCGGAGGTGGTCAGCAGCACCGACGGAGTGCTGTCCTCCAACGCGGCCTCCACGCGCTGGTCGTGCACTCCGAGAAGCGGCACCGACAGTGGAATCGCGATCAGACCGGCCTGCAGCGTCGCGTAGAACGCGACGATGAAGTCGAGGCCTTGCGGCGCCAGGATCGCCACCCGATCACCCTTGGCAGCGGTCTTCCGCAGTTCAGCGGCCAGCGACAGCACCCGCCGGTAGAGCTGGCTCCAGGTCAGGCTTTCCGGGTGGCCAGTCCCCAGGATGGCGCCGTCCATGAAGGCGAACGCCTGGGTGTCTCCCTTCGTGGTCGCCCGGTGGCGCAGGAGAGCGGGAAGCGTCATATCGGTGCTTGGCACGGGAACAGCCCCTTCGCGTTTTCTCTGCGAACCGAGCGGGATCGTGCCCCGAGTTCGGCGGACGATGGCATCAGCCGGTCCAGGCAGAGCGCCGGAGCGAAAGAAGAATCGTGAATTCTCCCCGCCCAGACGTGTGACTGCCCGAATCCTACCAGCGAAAAGGGCCTCTGGACATGTGAGCTAACACTGATCATCGCCGGAGACGGCGGAACACCATTTGCGTACGACCACCTCGCCCGGCATCAGTGTGCTGTTAAAGGTAGGCAGTAAGCCGAAATGACAGGTTTGCTATTCGGCGTCCTGATTCAAATCCAGCAAATTCAGGAAAATCTAAGGATTGCGTTCGGGGTGATGCCCGGTGATGCGCTGCTCCACCCATTGCGACAGCTGGGGCAGATTGTCGTTGATGTAGAAGTGGCCGCCGGGGAAGCGCGTGAGATCGAATTCCGCAGAGGTGCGTCGCTCCCACGGCGACACCGTATCGACGTCGGCCAGTTCATCGTCCTCGGCAACCAGCGCGTGAATCGGGCATGAGACCACGGCCTCGGGCTCGGGGTCATAGGACGCCACGGCCTTGAGACCGCGCAGCGTCGGCAGCAGCGTCGCGGCGAACTGGTCGTTGTTGAGGAATTCCGGATTGGCGCCGGTGACCTCGGCGACGAGACTGAGCATCTGTTGATCCGAACCCGCCAGTTCGGCCCGGCGGGGCCACAGGCCCGGGGCCGCGATCGCGGAGACGAACAGCGCGTCGATGGGATTTCCGGCCGCTTCAAACCGCAGTGCGACCTCGAACGCCAGCAGGCCACCCATGCTGTGGCCGAAGAATGCCACCGGGCCCGGCTGGGGATCTGCCGGCTTGAGCATCGCGCAGAGGCGGTCGGCCAGATCCGGGATGCTCGTGTACTGCGACAGATCCTTACCGGCACGCTTGCCCGGGTACTGGACCGCAACGCATCGGGTGCCGCCGGTGAACCCCCTGGCGAACGGTACGTAGAAGTCGGCAGAGCCGCCGGTGTGCGGGAATATGTAGAGCCGGGACTCAGCCATCGGTTAGATCGGGATCAGTCCGTGCTTACGCTGAACCCGCTGAGTCTGCTTGTCCCGCAACAATCTCAGTGACTTACGGAGCAACAGGCGGGTTTCGTGGGGTTGGATCACCGCGTCGATGAACCCGCGCTCGGCGGCGATGTACGGAATCGCCATGTTGAGGTTGTAGCCCTCGATGAAGTCGGCGCGGATCTTCTGCACCTCGGGTGCGGTCGGATCCGGGAACCGCTTGACCAGAAGTTGTGCGGCGCCCTCGGCGCCGATGACGGCGATCCGTGCGGTGGGCCAGGCGAAGTTCAGATCGGCGGTCAACTGCTTGGAGCCCATCACCGCGTACGCCCCGCCGTAGGACTTGCGGATCGTCAGAGTCACCTTCGGCACCATGGCCTCGACGACGGCGTAGAGGAAGCGGCCGCCGCGCTTGATGATGCCGTTCTTCTCCTGCTCGACGCCGGGCAGGAAGCCGGGGGTGTCGACGACGAACACCAGTGGCAGGTTGAACGAATCGCAGAACCGGAGGAAACGGGCCGCCTTGTCGGATGCCTCGTTGTCGATGGCTCCGGACATGTGCATCGGCTGGTTGGCGATCACTCCGATCGGCCGGCCGTCGACCCGGGCGAACCCGGTGATGATGGACTGTCCGGCCTGGGCGGCGACGTCGAGGAAGTCGCCGTCGTCGAAGATCCGGATCAGGATCTCGTGCATGTCGTAGGCCATGTTGTCGGCGTCCGGCACCAGGTTGTCGAGTTCCAGGTCGTGCGGGGTGATCTCCGGCTCCAGGCCCGGGTTGACCACCGGCGCATCGTCGAAGTGGTTGGACGGCAGGAAGTCCAGGAAATCGCGGACGTACTGGAACGCGTCCTTCTCCGAGTCGACGACCTGGTGGATGTTTCCGTAGCGGGCCTGGTGGTCGGCGCCGCCGAGTTCGTCGAGGGAGACGTCCTCACCGGTGACGTCCTTGATGACGTCGGGGCCGGTGACGAACATGTACCCCTGGTCGCGCACCGCGACGATCAGGTCGGTCTGGATCGGCGAGTAGACGGCGCCGCCGGCGCACTTGCCGAGGATGATCGAGATCTGCGGCACCACCCCGGACAGCAACTCGTGGCGGCGGCCGAGTTCGGCGTACCAGGCCAACGAGGTGACGGCGTCTTGGATGCGGGCGCCGCCGGAGTCGTTGATGCCGATGATGGGGCAGCCGACCATGGCCACCCACTCCATCAGCTTGGCGACCTTGCGGCCGAACATCTCGCCGACCGAACCGCCGAAGACGCTCTGGTCGTGGGAGAAGACGCCGACCGGGCGGCCGTTGATGGTGCCGTGTCCGCAGACCACGCCGTCGCCGTAGAGGGCGTTGGGATCCCCGGGAGTGCGGGCCAGTGCGCCGATCTCCAGGAAGCTGCCCGGGTCGAGCAGTTCATGAATACGGTCCCGGGCACTGGGGACACCGCGCTTGGCGCGCTTGGCGGCGGCGGCCTCACCGCCGGGTTCCTTTGCCAGCTCAAGCTTTTCGCGCAGCTCGGCCAGCAATTCGGCAGTGGACTTGTTCGTCACTTGACCTCACCTTGACTCAGGTCCGTCTTTGTCGCTTCGCTCCGGATCCGGTTGATCGCCTCGCTCATATGAGCACCGACCTTGGCAATGTACGGCTCGTCGATGGCCTGGATGTGCTCGCCCCCGATCGGAACCACCTCGAGATCCTTGACGAACTCGCCCCAGCCGCCGTCGGGCTTGCGGGTGCCGTAGCGCGGCTCGAACATGATCGCGTCGTCGTGGTACCGGTCGGCCATGTAGAGCGTGACGTGGCCGTCGAACGGTTCGATCTTGGCGGTGTCGATCGCGCGGTTGTCGAGGTAGGACGTGCGTTGGTGCTCGATGATGCCGCCGGGGATGTCGACCCCGCTGTCCTTGACGGCGTTGAGGATGAAGCGCACCTGTCCGTCGTCGTCGAGGGATTCCAGTTCCTCGTAGGGGATCTCCGGGATCTCGACGTTGAAGGTCCGCTGCGCGAACAGTGCGTAGCGGTCCCAGCGGGCCCGGATCTCCTCCTTGGTCTGCGGGATCTCCTCGCCGGCGCGGACGGTGTCGATCAGGCCGACGAAGCGGACGTCACAGCCGGCGTCGCGCAGTCCGATCGCGCAGGCGTAAGCCAGCACCCCGCCGAGGGACCAGCCCGCCAGGATGTACGGGCCCTTGCCCTGGATCTCCATCAGCTTCGGCACGTACTCGGCGGCACGTTCCTCGATCGAGCCCTCGACGCGCTCCAAGCCGTACATCGGGGTGTCCGGCGGGAGCCGCTTGAGCAGCGGTTCGTAGACCACAGTCGAACCGCCGGCCGGGTGGAAGACGAAGACCGGGATGCGGTCGGACCCTTCCTTGCGGGGCCGGATGGTGCGGACGAATCCGTCGAGTTCGCCGGCCTCGAGGTGCTCGCGCACCGTGGTGGCCAACTGCTCGATGGTGGTGGCTTCCTGCACCTGCTCGACGGTGATGGTGCCCTCGCACCGCTCGGTGAGGCGCGCGGCGATCTTGGTCGCGGTCTCAGCGTCGATCTTGGGCAGCTCGTTGAAGATGCCGCCCGGCGACTTGCCGGTGACGATCGCCCAGGTGGCGAAGGTCACCCGCTCGGCGGCCTCACGCGGCGGGACGTCGGCGCCCAGCGCGTCGGTCACGGCCTGCTGGGTCAGCACCTTCGCCGCGGCGCCGGCCGCGGACTGCTTCGCAACACCCGGGCCCTCAGGGTTGGTGGGCGGCGGCGGGATGGCCGGCCCTGCCGGGTTCGTCGGCGGCGGTGGGACCGGGTTTGTCGGCGGGGGCGGAACGTCGCCGTGCGCCTCGGGATGCTTGGCGGCGAGCTTCTCGGCAAGCTCCGGGGAAATCTCGCCGGCCATGATCTTGGCCTGTTCGGCGGCGATCTCCTCGGCCGTCATGCCCTTCTGGTGCTCATGCAATGCCGCCACCTCTTCGCGGTGCTCCACCGCGTAGGTGATCAGTGCCTTGACGTCGTTGAGGCTGGCGTCGCGCACCGCGGTCAGCTGGATCGGTGGCATGTCGAAGTCGTATTCGACGCGGTTCTTGATCCGCACGGCCATCAGCGAGTCCAGGCCGAGTTCGATCAGCGGCACCTCCCACGGCAGGTCCTCAGGCTCGTAGCCCATCGCGCTGCCGACGATCGTGCCGAGCCGGTCGTGCACGGTCTCCCCGGAATCCGGTGACCACTTGCCCAGGGCCGCACCGACACCGGCGCCCGCGGCGAGGTTGTCGTGCAGCACCTCGGCGTCGGGCTGCTCGGGTTCGGGAGCCGGCGAAACAGGTTGCGCCACAACAGCACCCACGGCGACGGCCGCGGGCAGGGCCGAGACCGATCCCGACCGGGTGACGATGGCGTCATAGACCAGCGTGAACGACTCGTCGATACGCGCGTGCACCTGCACCGACGCCCCGCCCGGATGGCGGGTCAGTGTGGTCACCAGACGGGCGCCGTCACCGGGTACCGCCCGCTGCTCGGAGGCGGTCAGGGTGGCGTCCGGAAGCACCTGTGCGGCAGCGGCTTTCACCAGGGCGGCCAGATCAGTTCCGCCCGCAGCGGCGTACTCCCATACGTGGCGGCCGTCCGGCATCGCGACGTGGGTGCCCGGGATCATCGACGACCCGTCGGCGGAGAACTGCGCGTTGAGCCAGTGCTCCTTGCGCCGGAACCGGGTCCGCGGGATGTCGGCGAAATCGGCCGGATCCGAGGACGGGGTGAACAGGGTGCGGAAGTCCAGATCGTGGCCGTAGGCGTAGAGCTGAGCCATCGCCGAAACCATGGACTCGACCTCGTCCTGCTTGCGGGCCAGCGTCGGGATCAGCTGGCCGTCGTGGAGGCCGGCCGCGGCCGTCGTCAATCCGACCTGCATGAGCGCCACCGGATTCGGCGCCAGTTCGACGAAGGTGGTGTAGCCGTTGTCCACCGCGTTGCGGATGCCCTGGGTGAAGTAGACGCTATGCCGCAGCCCCTTCTTCCAGTAGTCCACATCGTGGATCGGCTCATGGCCGGGCCGGATGTAGCTGCCCTCGTGCACGGTGGAGAAGTAGCCGATGTGCAGCGGGTGCGGGGTGATGCCCTGCAACTCCGCCGCCAGCTCACCGAGCAACGGGTCCATCTGGGTGGTGTGGCTGGCGCCCTTGGTCTGGAACTTGCGGGCGAACTTGCCCTCTTTCTCGCACCGCTCGATGATCGCGTCGATCTCGGCGGGCGGCCCGCCGATGACGGTCTGGGTGGGTGCGGCGTAGACGCAGACCTCGAGTCCCGGAAAGTCCGAGAAGACCGTCTCGAGCTCCTCGGCCGAATACTCGACCAGGGCCATCAGCCGGATGTACTCGCCGAACAGCATGGCTTCGCCCTCGCCCATCAGATGCGAACGGGCACAGATGGTTCGGGTGGCGTCGGCCAGCGAGAGGCCGCCGGCGAAGTAGGCCGCAGCCGCCTCGCCAAGGGACTGTCCCACGAGCGCAGCGGGTTTCGCCCCGTGGTGCTTGAGCAATTCGCCGAGGGCGATCTGGATGGCGAAGATGACCAGCTGCACCACTTCGATCGGGTACTGGCAGGTCTCGTCGGTGTAGTCGATCGAGTCGTCAAGGATCAGTTCGACGATCGAGTAGCCGCGCTCGTCCTGGATGAGCGAGTCGACCTTGTTGATCCACTCGGCGAACACCGCGTCACGCAGGTACAGGCTCTTGCCCATCTTGCGGTGTTGGGCGCCGAATCCGGCCAGCACCCACACCGGGCCGTTACTCACCGGTCCGTCGGCGGCGTAAACCAGTGGGCTCTGCTTGCCATCGGCGATGGCGCGCAGTCCCTTGATCGCCTCGTCGTGATCGTGGGCCATCACCACGGCGCGTGAACGGCCGTGGTTGCGCCGGGACAGCGCCCGGCCGATCGACTCCAGTGCGGAAGCGCGACCCTCCGGGCTCTCGATCCAGTCCGCCAGTTCCGCCGCGGCGGCCCGCTTGCGCGAGGTCAGGAAGCCGGATACCGCCAAAGGCACAACCGGAGCCGGCAACTCTTCGAGCTCGAGCTCCTCGCGCGCCACCTCGATCAGTCGCAGCGCCTCATCGGTCAGGCCGGGAAGTTCGGGTTCGGCGTCGTCGTCGTAACCGCCGTACTCGTAGTCGAAGTCGCGCTCAGCGGGAGCCGCGTCGTCCTCGTCATCCTCGTCGTCCTCGACTAGGACTCCGCCGACATAGACGGCGTTGGCTCCCGAATGCTCCGGTGCGGCAACGACATCGGGCTCGGACTCCGGCTCGACAAGATCCTCGGGCAGCACCTCGCGCACCACCAGGTGCGCGTTGGCGCCGCCGAAACCGAATCCGGAGACACCGGCGATGGCATGCCCGCTGTAACGCGGCCATTCGGTGGCGACGTCGGCAACCTTGAGGTGGACGCCGTCGAAGTCGATGTACGGGTTGGGTCCGGAGTAGTTGATCGACGGCGGGATCTGGCCACGCTGCAGCGACAGCGCCACCTTGGCCAGGCTTGCCGATCCGGCAGCCGATTCCAGATGTCCCACATTGGATTTCACCGCACCCAGCAGTGCGGGCCGGTCCGCGGCGCGGCCGCGGCCGATCACCCGGCCCAGTGCGTCGGCCTCGATCGGATCACCCAGGATGGTGCCGGTGCCGTGCGCCTCGATGTAGTCGACCGTGCGCGGGTCGACACCGGCGTCGTGGTAGGCCTTGCGCAGCACCTCGGCCTGCGCGTCGGGATTCGGCGCCAGCATGCCGTTGGAGCGGCCGTCGTGATTGATCGCGCTGCCGGCGATGATCGCGATGATGTCGTCGCCGTCGCGACGGGCGTCAGCGAGGCGCTTGAGCACCACCATGCCGCCGCCCTCGGACCGGGCGTAGCCGTCGGCGTCGGCGCTGAACGACTTGATCCGGCCGTCGGGCGCGAGCACGCCGCCGACCTCGTCGAAGCCGAGTGTGACCGCCGGTGTGACAAGGGCGTTCACGCCGCCGGCCAGCACCAGATCGGCCTCGCCGGACCGTAGTGCCCGTATACCCTCGTGAACCGCTACCAGCGACGAGGAGCATGCGGTGTCGACCGCCACCGACGGACCGCGGAAGTCGTAGAAGTAGGAGACCCGGTTGGCGATGATCGAACTCGCGGTGCCGGTGATGGCGTAGGGATGCGCGGTCCGCGGATCCATCATCGCGAGATAGCTGTAGTCATTGGTGGAACTGCCGACGAAGACGCCGACATCCTTGCCGCGCAGGCTGGAGGCCGGGATACGGGCGAATTCCAGCGCCTCCCAGGTCAACTCGAGCGCGAGCCGTTGCTGGGGGTCCATGTTGTCGGCCTCCATCTTCGACAGAGCGAAGAATTCGGCGTCAAAACCCTTGAGGTCCTTCAGATATCCGCCACGGGTGCGGGCCTTGGCGATGCGCTCGGCGAGCCGGGGTTCGGTCATGAACTCCGCCCAGCGGCCCTCGGGCAGATCGGTGATGGCGTCGCGGCCCTCCAGCAGCGCCTGCCACATCTCGTCCGGGGTATTCATGTCACCCGGGAAGCGGGTGGCCAGGCCGACGATGGCGATGTTGTAGACGTCCTCGTCGACGTCGCGGGACCAGTCGTCGCCGCCTTCGGTGAACTCCGGTTCGGGCTCACCCTCGATGATGACGGTGGCCAGCGCCTCGATGGTCGGGTGCCGGAAGGCAACCGTCGCGGTCAGCGTGACGCCGGTGAGGTCTTCGATGTCACTGGCCATCGCCACCGCATCACGCGAGGACAGACCGAGCTCGACCATGGGTACCGATTCGTCGACCGCTTCGGCGGGCTGTCCCGTCGAGTTGGCCACCCAGTTGCGCAACCACTCGCGCATCTCCGGAACCGTCATATCGGTACGCGGCGCCGCCAGCTCCTTCTCGGGAGCGATGATCAGGTCGTCGGCCTGATCGGCCTCGTCGGCCCGATTGATCTCGTCGGGTGAGTGCGAATCTGATTCAGACATAAGGCCTTCGGTTCGTTATTCCGCTTCGGGGAAGGCGTTGGCGACCTTCCCGGCCCGCAGACTGCCGTCCAGGTAGGCCGCCCGGCATGCGGTCCGGCCGATCTTCCCGCTGGAGGTGCGCGGGATCGCGCCGGCCGGCGTCAGCAGGACGTCGCGCACGGTGACACCGTGGCGGACCGCGATGGCCGCTCGGATGGCGTCGGCAACCTGACTGAGCTCGATCTTGTGCGAGCCGGCGGCCCGCTCGGCGACGATCACCAATTGCTCGGAGGAGTCGTCGGGATTGCGCTTGAGACCCGCATGCGCGTCTTCGAACACCTCGTCGGGAAGCTGGTTGGCCGGCACCGAGAAGGCCGCGGCGAAACCGGTGCGCACGGCCTTGGACGCCTCCTGTGCGGAGTACTCAAGATCCTGCGGGTAGTGATTGCGGCCGTCGATGATCACCAGGTCCTTGGTGCGTCCGGTGATGAACAACTCGCCGTTGTAGTACGCGCCGAGGTCTCCGGTGCGCACCCAGGTGGCGTCGTCGGCCGCACCCTCGGCGTGCGACGGACTGGTGCGCGACTTGAGGGTGTTCTGGAAGGTCTCGACGGTCTTCTCCGGCTTGTTCCAGTAGCCGGTGCCCATGTTGATTCCGCTGATCCAGATCTCACCGATGTGACCGTCGGGAACCTCGGACGCGGTGGCGGGGTCGACCATCACGGCCCACTCGCCGACGCCGACCTTGCCGGCGCCGGCCTGTGCAACCGCCTTCGGGGAGTCGTCGGGCACCTGCACGAACCGGCCGGCGTTGAGTTCGTCGCGGTCGACGGAGATGATCGTCGGCTCTTCGGTGGACGGCGTGGTGGAGACGAACAGCGTCGCCTCGGCCAGGCCGTAGGACGGCTTGATCGCCTTGCGGTCGAAGCCGAACGGGCCGAACGCTTCGTTGAAACGGCGCACGGTGGCCGCCGAGATCGGCTCACTGCCGTTCAGGATCGCCTTGACGCACGACAGATCCAGCGGCTCCTCGTCGTCCTTCGGCAGACCGCGGGCCGCGGCGTGATCGAAGGCGAAGTTGGGCGCCACCGAGATGGTGCCGCCGGTGTCGCCGGGCTGCCGCGAGAGTTCGCGCATCCAGCGGATCGGGCGGCGGACGAACGCGGCCGGCGTCATGAAGGTGAAGTAGTGGCCGATCAGCGAGGGCAGCAGGGCGGTGACCAGACCCATGTCGTGGAAGAACGGCAGCCAGGACACACCCCGGTCGGCTTCCTCGCCTTCGAGCGCCTCGATCACCTGGACGACGTTGGCGGCCAGGTTCTGGTGGGTGATCTGGACGCCGCTGGGGATCCGGGTGGAACCCGAGGTGTATTGCAGGTAGGCGATGGTGTCCTCGAGGACGACGGTGTTGTAGTCCCACGTCGCGCCGACCTCATCCGGAATGGCGTCGACGGCGATGACGCGCGGACGCTCCTTGGCCGGTCGGCTGCGGAAGAACTTGCGCACGCCCTCGGCGGCTTCGGTCGTGGTCAGGATCGCCGACGGCTGGCAGTCGTCGAGCACCGCGTGCAGACGGCCGACGTGACCCGGCTCGGACGGGTCGAACAGCGGCACCGCGATCCGGCCGGAGTACAGCGTGCCGAAGAACGCGACGAGGTACTCGAGGTTCTGCGGACACAGGATCGCGACCCGGTCGCCGGGCTCGGTGACCTGCTGCAGACGGGCGCCCAACGCGCGGTTGCGGGCGCCGAATTCGGCCCAGGTCAGAATTTTGGCGACGCCGTCGCGTTCGGTGGAGAAGTCGAGGAACCGGTAGGCCGGCTTGTCGCCGCGGACCCTGGCCCAGCGTTCGACGTGCTTCACCAGGCTGGCGCCCTCGGGGAAGGTGATCCGTCCGTCCTTGATGAACGGGTTATGGAACGGCATACCACTCTCCTGTCAGAACACTCATGCGTCTGGTCGTGCCGGTGCAGCAGCCTCGACGGCGCGCCACCGATTGCCCTGGTTCGTGGCCCGTGAGCCACCGGCCCGGGGGCCCGGCCCCAGGGTCCGCAGCCGCACAGATCGTACCGAGAATCCGGTGGCCGCAGTCAGGTCCGGCAGGAGTCGGAGGCCACTGCCTGACTCGAGTTCACAACTCTTAAATATCTCTTAATGTTAGTGCCACTAGCGGCCCGGACCAAATCGGATCGCCGGACTTCGGACAGGTTTTTTCCGGGACCGAGCCCGGGATTCAGCCGTGCGGCGGGTGTGGGGCGTTCTCGATCACGCCGCGAGCCCAATTCAGAGCCCACATCGTCGCCGTCTGGCCGTCGAGATTCCAGAACTCGGGGGTGTTGTACATGGCATGGATGGGCTGGCCGGCCCCCGCGGTGAGCACCTCGAGAGTGCGCGGCAGGTTGGCGATGTTGAACGCCGACTGAGGCGCCGAGCAGATCAGGTCTCCCGGGGCGCAGATCTCGAAGGTGCGGTTGTTCAGCGCACCGAACCCGCCGGGTCGCGCACCGCTCATCGTCAGACCGAGAGCTGAAAGCGTCGGGACCTCGCGCAGGGTGACCTCGGCACCCTGGCCCGGAGCAATCGGGCCGACGTCCTGCCCGACGTCCGGCTGACGGCGACCGTCGGCGATCAAGGTGACGCCGAGCACAAGATCCTCGTCCACCGGTCCGCGGCCGTTGCCGATATCGCTGGCCAGGTCGCCGGCGATCACCGCGCCCTGGGAGAAGCCGACGATCACGTAACCGGTCAGCGGGCAGCGCTCGTTCATCTCGGTCATGGCCCGCACCGTCGCGGCGCTGCCCTCGGCCCGGCTGTCGTTGTAGGACATCTGCTTGTCCGATGACAGCGGATTATGGAACTGGGCGGTGTACGGCACCGTGTAGACCTGCACCCGGTCGGCGCCGAATTGCTGCTGGATCGGGCGGGACACATTGAGCAGCAACGCAATTGGGAACTGGCCCGGGTTCAGCGGGTCATCGGTCGGGGACGACTCCCAGGTTCCGGGAATGGCGTACATCGCGACATCGGGACAGCTGGCGTCCTGGAACGCCGGCCTGGGCTTGCGGCCCGGCTGGCTGGTGGGGGGAACCGCCGTGGGCGGGATGGCGGTGGTCGACGGCGACGGGCGCCGGACGACGATCACGATGATGGCCACCACCAGTGCGACGACGACGGCCACCGCCGCGGCGGCGATCAGCGCGAGGATGCGGTGGCGTCTGCGACGGTTGTCCGGCCGCGGTTTGGGCCGGTTGTTCGCTCGGGTCTTACGGGCCATCACTTAGCAGAGTCGCTCCGAGGCGATGCGGATGTAACCGGCGATGGCCACATCGGCCGGGACGGCAGCGGGCGCCTGTGGTGTGGCGGCCTGGGCGTCGGCGACGTCGCTGCGCACCATCGGCGCGACGTACTCCCAGACGGCCTGCTCGTTCTGCCTGGCGGCGCGCGCCTGGCAGACGTAGGAGCCGATGCTCAAGGCGCGAAGCTCACTGGACGGATGGATCCCGGCGGACAACAGCGCATCGAGGTATTCGCGTTGCGGGGACGTCAGGTCGAGCCGTCCCGTCCCGGTGACACTCTCCGACGGCGACGGCAGGCCGACGCCGTCGACGAAATCCTCGGCCTGCTGGGTGGGAAGTGCGACGTTGCTCATCAGGTCCGCGCCCGATCCACACGCCGTGATCAGGTACGCAGCCGGGGCCATCACCCCGGCCAGCAACCACCCTGAGCGTTTGCTGAGCGAACCGCCCTCGCCGAGTTGCACGAATCCACAGTACAGCCTTTACGGCGGTTGCCAGCGTCTGCGCGGTTGCGGATGGCTAACGGTTCAACAGCGACCGGTTAGCTATTTGATGGCCGCCGCGATATCGCCGGCCATCGCTCCGAGCTGCCCGGACCAGGCGCCCCAGTCGTGGTTTCCGCCGGCCGGGAAGTCGAAGTGCCCGTTGCGGCCACGGGTGGCCCGGTAGTGCGCGTAGAACGTGCGGTTGCTGCCCTGAGCGATATCGCAGCGGCCGATCATCGCGGCCGGATCACTGCAGGTGTTGTTCTGCGGGCTGAACAACCACAGCCGGGTGTTGTTGTCGACCAGTAGCTGAACGTGGACGTTGGGATCGTGGAACTTCCACCGGCCCAGCTGCGGGGCGCCCCACATCGCATCGATGTTGCCGCCGCTCTCATTGATGCCGGCCGAGATCACGCCGTTGCTGAAGGTGTCCGACGGGGTCAGGAAGCCCGACAGCGATCCGGCGTAGCGGTAGCGGTCCGGGTGGAAGGCGGCCATGGTCAGCGCGGCGGTGCCGCCCTGCGCGGCGCCGACGATCGCGTGCCCGCTGGGCGCCAGACCCTTGTTGGCGGCCAGCCAGTTCGGCAGTTCGTCGGAGAGGAAGGTCTCCCACTGCTTGCTGCCGTCGAGTTCCCAGTTGGTGTACATGCTGTACGCGCCGCCGGCCGGGGCGGCCACCGACAGGCCGGAACCGGCCAGGGTGTTCATCGCGTTGCCGAACTTGACCCAGTTGCTGACGTCGGGGGCGGCGTTGAACGCGTCGAGCAGCACGACCGCGTGCGGGCCGCCGCCCTGGAAGGCCACCGGGATGTCGCGGCCCATCGCGGCGGACGGAACCATCAGGTACTCGACTCCCGCGGCTGCGGCGGAGGGCGCCGAAGCGGTCCAGGTTCCCAGAACCACAAGCGCAGCACACAACGCGCGGAAGAATTTCACCTGATCGCTCCTAGCCGGCTCACGTCACAGTCCATCCGTAGTGAACCACAACCGCCGGTCGTCTTTTCCGGTATTGACGCTGATCAGTTCGCCGGGGCCGCAACCGGTGCAGCCGGGGAAGGTTGCGGGGTCGCGCCCAGCACCCGCTGGATATCGGGCTTCATGGCCTGTACCTGCTGGCCCCAGTAACCCCAGCTGTGCGTGCCGTTGGCCGGAAAGTTGAACACCCCGTTGGTGCCGCCGCCGGCCAGGTAGGTGTCCCGGAAGGTCTTGTTGGTCCGCAGCGTGAACCCTTCCAGGAACTTCGCGTTGAACAGGTTCCCGGCGCTGGCTCCGGCGTCGAGGTCGGACTGCTTGCCGTCTCCGCAGTAGATCCAGATGCGGGTGTTGTTGGCGATCAGCGTCTTGATGTTGACCATCGGGTCGTTGCGCTTCCAGGTCTCGTTACCGCCCGGTCCCCACATGTCCTCGGGCTTGAAACCGCCGGCGTCGCCCATCGCCATCCCGACCATCATCGGCCACCAGCCCTCGGAGAGGTTCAGGAAGCCGGACAGCGAGGCCGCGTACGGGAACTGCTGGGGATGCCAGACAGCCAGGGTCAGCGCGGCCGAGCCCGCCATCGAGAGCCCGACCGCAGCGCTGCCGGTCGGCTTGACCTGACGGTTGGCGGCCAGCCAGCCCGGCAGCTCACCGGTCAGGAAGGTCTCCCACTTGTAGGTGGTGCAGCCGGCTTTGCCGCACGCCGGCTTGTACCAGTCGCTGTAGAAGCTGGACTGGCCGCCGACCGGCATGACCATCGACAGTCCGGAGTCCAGGTACCACTCGAACGCCGGGGTGTTGATGTCCCAGCCGCTGAAGTCCTCCTGCGCGCGCAGTCCGTCGAGCATGTAGACCGCCGGCGAGTTGGCGCCGCCGCTCTGGAACTGGATCCGGATGTTGCGGCCCATGGCCGCCGACGGGACGTCGAGGTACTCCACCGGCAGACCCGGCCGGGAGAACGCACCCGCCGTCGCCGAACCGCCGGCGAGTCCGACCAGTCCGGGCAGCACGGCGGCGGCGGCTGCGGCCGCCACGGCCCGGCGCAGCCCGGATCCCTGCAACCGGGTGCCGCGCAGCTTCTTGACGTAATTCATACCCATCCGAAAGGTCCCATCCTTTTGGTTTATTGCGCACCCAGCCGATCTCGGCGGTCCGGCGCCCGGGACGTCAAACCCCGGAAGTCAAACCCCGGAAGTCAAACAAGGCCGACCCCCCGCGCGCAAACCGTGTATCGGCGCTGCGGGCCGGGACCGTTACACCGCTACGGGCCCGTCGCCGGCAGGCCGGTGTACGCCGGAGTTTCGGCCGGTGGGCTCTCGAGACCGCAGCGCAGCAGGTCGTACTCCGGAACCCGGTCGATGCGGTAACCGGTGAACTCCAGGGCATGGTGCAGGTTTCCGATGAACCGGGGCAGGGTCATCGGCTCGCGGATGGATTTGAGCATCTCCGCGGTCGCCGGACAGCCCAACGCCACCCCGGCCTCCTTGATCCAGCCCTCGTCGAGGTAGGGCGGAACGTAGGGGCGCTTCTTGAGCCACGGCCCCTCGGCGACCGCCCAGTCCGGGAACAGGTTCTTGTCGTGACCGATGCGCGCGTCCTCCAGTCGGGCGGTGTGCGCGGCGATCGGGTTGGCCAGGCCGATCTGGTCGATGACCCTGGTGTCGAGTCCCACGTTCATCCCGACCATGCCGAGATTGGTGAAAAAGACTGTGTGCGGGACGATCTGGCGCCGCCAGGAGTCCATCGACACGCCGGGGGGCGGCGGCGGTGGCGGCAGCGCCGGCACCACGTCCCACACGTCATAGTTGCCCGACGGCAACAGCAGCGCCCCGTCGGGGGTGTTGTTGATGGCCACCAGCACCGCGCGCATCCGTGGGTAGTCGAGGTAGTCCGCCGCGGTCAGCGGGTGGGCGTGGCCGGTGGCCTGCGAATAGAACCGGCGCTCGTCGACGATTCCGGAATAGCTGACCCGGGTGGCGTCCGATCCCATCCCCGGCGAGTTCGCCGCCCACAGCGCCCAGCCCGCCAGCGCGAGCCACAATGCGGCGGTCAGTCCGGCCGGCAACTGCCCCTTCGCCCGGTCGAACCAACTGCCCTCACCCACGGCCAGTGGGATCACCGAGACCGGGGCGAGCAGACAGAACAGCGGGGCGAGAAGCACTCGGCCGTGCATGAAGTCACCGCCCTGGCGGATCCAGTAGAGGGCCTGCAACATCCCGCTGAGGGTGATGAAAACGACGATCCCGCGCGGACTGCGCACGCGAGCAGCCAGACCGGCGCCGCGGCCCTGCGATGTGTCCGAGCGCCCCGCCAGCAGCACCACACCGAAAGCGATCAGCAGCAGTGCGGGAATCCACAGCGCATACGGCCTGGCGAAGTTCTCCAGGTAGGTGAACCCCTGACCCCACTTGCTGCCGGAGGCGTCCTTGGCCAACGCCGTCTGCGGCACCAGCAGTCCGTAGTAACCCATCCGGAAGATCTGATAGCCGACCGGCAGCAGACCGCCGGCGAGCACGATCAGGACGCGGATCCGCCAGCCCGGCGCGGCGGCCAGCATCATCAGCAGCGCCACACCACCGATCAGCGCAAGTTCCGGACGCACCATGACGCTCAGGCCGGCCACGAACGCCAGCGCCGCGGTGAACCACGGCCGGGGCCGCTCCGCCCCGCCGGGCTCCGGCACCCGAGACTGCGCCCAGCACACCAACATCCACCACAGCAGGCCGAGCCAGGCCGTCACCAGACCGTTCTCCAGACCGGAGGTCGCGAAGTCGCGGGCCGGCGGAACGGCGATGTACACCAGCGCACCGGCCGGGAGCATCAAGGCCTTCCGGCCGTTCAGCGCGGGGGCCCACAGCCGGGCTGTGCCGAGCATGACCATCGCCACTCCGGCGATGCTCAGCATCAGGGCGAGCGCCAGTGCCACGTACTCCAGTCGCAGCGGGCCGCCGATCAGGCTGCCGAGGTAGACCAGGTAGGTCCACGCGGCGGAGGTGTTGGACTCCACCCGTTCCCCGGCGTTGAAGACCGGGCCGTTGCCCGCCAGCAGATTCCGGATGGTGCGCAGCACGATGAGTCCGTCATCGGCGATCCAGCGCCGCTGCCAGATGCCCCAGGTCCACAGCCCGGACACCACGGCCACGGTGACCCAGAGGCTGATCCGGGTGAAGACGGTGTACGGGACGGTCCGGCCCAGACCCGTTGAAGCCAGACCGGTCGAATTAAGCGAGGATGACGGCGGCAACGACGGTTCCGATCCAGGCCAGCGCCAGCATCTGTAGCACGCGGTCGCGTAGGGCGATCTCCTCCGGCTCTCCGGCCAGGCCGCCGTCGACGTCGACGGCGTATCGAAGGATCGCCACGGTGAACGGGACCATCGAGATGACGAACCAGGACCCCTTGCCGCCGTCCCGCTCGAACGCCCACAGTCCGTAGGAGAGCACCACGGCGGTGGCCGACAGCGTCCACACGAAACGCAGATAGGTGCTGGTGTAGCTCTCCAGCGACTTGCGGATCTTGGCGCCGGTGCGCTCGGCGAGTTGCAGTTCGGCGTAGCGCTTGCCGGCCGCCATGAACAGCGAGCCGAAGGCCATCACAAGCAGGAACCACTGCGACAGCGGGATGCCGGCGGCAACGCCACCGGCGATCGCGCGGATCAGGAATCCCGAGGACACGATGCAGATGTCAAGCACCGCTTGATGTTTCAAGCCGAAGCAGTAGGCCAGCTGAATGACCAGATAGACCGCCATCACCACGGCCAGTTGCGGTTTGACCCACCAGCCGATGGCCAGCGAGGCCACCGCCAGCGCGGCGGCAAGACCGTAGGCCATCGGCACCGGGAGCACTCCGGCCGCGATCGGGCGGTACCGCTTGGTCGGGTGCGCCCGATCGGCCTCGACATCACGGGCGTCGTTGACCAGATAGATCGACGAGGCGGCCAGGCTGAAGACGATGAACG
>NZ_JAFMJZ010000177.1 GCF_017853185.1 Mycolicibacterium sp. | reverse complement strand
ACCGAGGTGGTGCGCAGCACCATCTGGTCGACGGCCTTGACGTACTCGTCCCACCGCTCGCGGTTGCGGTAGTCCTCCTCGGTGATCTTGTGCTTCTTGTATTCGGTGTTCTCCCGGGCCTGGAAGCGGGACAACTGCTCTTCCGGGGAGATGTGCAGCCAGAACTTCGCGACGTAGCAGCCGTGCTCGACGAGTTGCGCCTCGAAGTCGTTGATTTCGTCGTAGGCCCGCTGCCATTCGGCCAGGGTCGCGAAACCCTCCAACCGTTCCACCAGCACCCGGCCGTACCAGGTGCGGTCGAAGATGACGAACTTGCCCGCCGCCGGCAGATCGCGCCAGAACCGCCACAGGTAGTGGAACTTGCGCTCCTCCTGAGTGGGCGCGGCCACCGGGATCACCCGGTAATCGCCGGCCTCCAGTGCCGCGGTGACCCGACGGATCACCCCGCCCTTGCCCGCGGCGTCCCAGCCCTCGAAGGCCAGCACGGTGCTCACCCCGCGCTTGCGCGCCTCGATGGACAACGCATGCAGTTTGGCCTGCTGCTTGGCCAGCTCCTCGCGGTAAGTGTCGCGGTCGATGGTCTTGGTCAGGTCGATCGCGGAGAGCAGGTTGGCCTTCTCGTCGAAGTCGCCGAACACCGACTCGGCCACCGACGGACCGGTCTTCCCATTGCCGTCCTCGGCCAGTCGGGCGGTGATCGCCGCCAGGATGGTGCGCGCCACCGTCAGGTCGCGGTAGCGCTCGTCGGTGGACTCCACGATGGTCCACGGCGCACCGGGGGCACTGGTCTCGCGCAGGATGCGTTCGGCGATCGGCAGCACCGGTCCCAGAGAATCCAGCGCCGCCCAGTCCCGCTCGTCGACCTGCCAGCCGAGTTCGGGATGCTTCGCGGCCTCCTTGAGCTTCTTCTTCTGCACCTTGGCCGGGGTGTGCAGGAAGAACTTCAGGATCAGCGCACCATCGGCGACAAGCGCGTTCTGCATGTTGGCCATGTGCCGCAGCCAGGCGGAGAACTCGGCCTCCTTCATCTCCTTCTCGGCGCGCTGGTTGGCCGCCCGCATCAGGCCGCCGACGAAGAACGAGGCGCGACCGTTGGGGGGAATCGACCGCCACAACCGCCACAACGGCGGGCGCTGGTGCTCCTCGGCGGTGGCGTCGGCGAACACCCGGGTCTCGATGAACCGGGAGTCCATCCACTCGTTGAGCCGGTTGACCAACGCGTTGGCCGCCAGGCGGTCATCGCCGGCGATCCAGATGACCACCGGGAAGTCCGCGTCGCGCAGGTCGTACTGCGCGTTGATCAGGCCGACCCGCAGAGCCGGAATGGCCTCCTTGTAGTCCTCTTTGCTGACCTTGTTGCCGACCTCGCATACCTCAAGCATCCCGACACGGTATTGAAATCTGCGCCCGGCCGGGCCGGAATCGGAACTCAGGCTGAACGGGAGGTGAACACCGTCTGACCGTCGGCGTCGATGATGTAGCGCTCGGTGCCCTGCTCGACATGCGGTGCATCGGCCGCCAGTGCGACCGCGATCTTGTTGCTGGCATTGCGCATCACGTCAAGGGTGAGTTCGCGGGCCTGCTCCGGGGTGAAGTGACGCACGACGTCCGCAGCGATGTCGGGGGCGATGTCCGTCGGGCTCCAGATCAGCGCGTCGGTATAGCGCAGCGCTGCCTTGTGTGCGTCGGTGAGCAGCACCGAGGACTCGTAGCTGTCGACGTCGTCGTACAGCGACTCGGATCCACCGGCGTCGAGGGCGGTGCCCTCCCGCAGCGACTTGCACAGCCGGCAGTCATGCGCGCGAGCACCGCGCAACCGCACCACTTCGGTGGTCACCGGATCCAGCGCGCGCAGCCTCGCCACCGCGGGCAGGAATCGGGTGAACAGGACCGCGGCCGCATCGACATCTGCAGCGGGTGCCTGGTCCCACTCGACCGGGAGGCCCAGCGCCGTCAGCCCGGCCCGCACCCGCGGCAGGAAATCGGCCATAAAAATCTGCACCGCTGTCGAGTAGGTCTGTTTACCGAGCGCGGCGACGAACGCGGATCGCTGCTCGTCGGTGATCATCGACACGTCGATACAGAACTGCTCGGCGAACTCGACGACAGCATCCGGGTGTTGGCCGAGTGCCGATCCGGACGCCAGTTGACCCAGCAGCAGGTCGATTTCGTCAGCGGCCACAGCTGATTATTGCGCCTGACTCACCGAGGACATGTGGAAGTCCGGGATGCGCAGGGTCGGCATCACCGCGCGGGTGGCCCAGTCGCTCCACTCCCGCGGCAGCGTGATCTCGGCCGCTCCGGCCTCGGTGGCCCGGCGCAGCAGATCCAGCGGGCTCTCATTGAACCGGAAGTTGTTGACCGCCGCGGTCACCTCACCGTCCTCGACGAGGTAGACCCCATCACGGGTCAGTCCGGTCAGCAGCAGGGTGGTGGGGTCGACGGTGCGGATGTACCAGAGCGTGGTCAGCAGCAGTCCGCGTTCGGTGCCGGCGATCATGTCGGCCAGATCCTTGTCGCCGCCGGTCATCAGGAAGTTGTCGGCCGGTACCGCGGGCCTGGTTCCGAACTCGGTGGCCGCGGCCCGCGGATAGGCCAGCGCGTGGATGGCGCCGTCGCGGATCCAGTCGACCCGGTCGATGTCCATCCCGTTGTCGAACAACGAGATTCGCTCCGAGCCGACGGCGGTGTGCACGAAGGGTGCACACTCCAGACCGGGCGCGTGCGGGTCGGAGTAGATGGTCAGCGGCAGATCGGTGAGCTTCTCCCCCACCCTCGTACCGCCACCGGGAGCAGACAGCGCGGTGCGGCCCTCCTGGGCGCCACGGCCGTCCATCGACCAGCCGAGGTAGATCATCATGTCGGCCACCGTCGACGGCGGCATCAGCGTCTCGTAGCGACCGGCCGGCAGGTCGACGGTCTTGCGGGCCCACCCGAGTCGCAGCGACAGGTCGGCGAGCATCGCCTCGATCGGGACGTCGGCGAACCACGGTGTGCTGATACCTGACCAAGCGCTGGCGCCATCGCGTTTGGCGTTGATCTCCACCGACCCGGTGGGCTGGACGAAGCGGCGACGCAGTCCGGTCGAGGTGCCCAGGAACGTCGTCTCGACGACGTGGTGGGCGAAGCCGTAGAGGGTGTCGTTGCGGCCGAAGCCCGCCGACAGTGCGCGGGCGACTTCGGCGAACGCCCCGGCGCCGGTCAGCGGGACCGGATCACCCCAATCGGCGGGCTCACCATTGCCGGTGAGCAACGGTGCGGCGTCGCGGGCTTCCGGGGCGGCGTGGGCGGCATCCTCGGCGGCTTTCACCAGTGCGGTGATGGCGTTCTCGTCGACGGCGCTGGAGCGCACCGATCCGACGCGGGCGGTATCGCCCTGTCGCACAATCGAAATCACCGCCGTCGAGCGGCTGTTGGCAACCCCGTTGGTGGTCATCGAATTGCCGGCCCAGCGCAGCGAGGCGTCGCAGCGTTCGGTGACGATGACGATGGTCTCGTCACTTCGGCCGGACCTGGTGGCGGCGGCCAGTGCGAGGTCGACGGAACCCTGGGCGGAGATCACGCGCCGGTCCCTTCGCTCCGATGAGCCCCGACCGTCACGCCAGAGCATCGTTCGCCGCCGGCTGCCACGCCAGCGTGACGCTCGGCGCTCATCGCCCGGACTCCTCAAGAGTGTTGAGGACGTTCACGCCGCGGAACAACGCCGACGGGCAGCCGTGGCTGACCGCCGCCACCTGACCGGGTTGGGCCTTGCCACAGTTGAACGCCCCGCCGAGCACCCAGGTGGACGGCCCGCCGACGGCCTCCATCGAGTTCCAGAAGTCGGTGGTGACGGCCTGGTAGGCGACGTCGCGCACCTGGCCGTCGAGCTTGCCGCCGCGGATGCGGTAGAACCGCTGCCCGGTGAACTGGAAGTTGAACCGCTGCATGTCGATCGACCAGCTCTTGTCGCCGACGATGTAGAGACCGTCGTCGACCCGGCTGATCAGATCTTGGGTGCTGAGGTCTTCGGTGCCGGGTTGCAGCGAGACGTTGGGCATCCGCTGGATCGGCACGTGGTGCGCGGAGTCGGCGTACGAGCAGCCGTTGGAGCGGGCGTGCCCGAGCCGTTTGGCGAACACCCGGTCGAGTTGGTAGCCGACGAAGACGCCGTCGCGCACCAGATCCCAACTCTGGGCGGCCACCCCCTCGGTGTCGTAGCCGATGGTGGCCAGGCCGTGCTCGACGGTGCGGTCGGCGGTCACGTTCATCACCGGCGAGCCGTAGCGCATGGTGCCCAGCTTGTCCGGGGTGGCGAAAGACGTTCCGGCATAGGCGGCTTCGTAGCCGATGGCCCGGTCGTATTCGGTGGCGTGCCCGATGGATTCGTGGATGGTCAGCCACAGGTTGCTCGGGTCGATCACCAGATCGGTGGGCCCGGCGACCACACTGGGCGACTTGGTCTTCTCGGCCAGCAGGCTCGGCAGCTCGGCAAGTTCGGCGGTCCAGTTCCACACGCCGTCACCGGCGACGGTCTCCCAGCCGCGCCCGACCGGCGGGGCCAGGGTGCGCATCGACTCGAAGTGCCCGGCCGCGGCGTCGACGGCGACGGCCTCCAGCGCCGGCATGGTGCGCACCCGCTGCTGGGTGGTCGACGACCCGAAGGTGTCGGCGTAGAACATCTGCTCCTTGACCGAGTTGACCATCGCCGAGACGTGGTCCACCCCGTCGGACGCCAGCAGCCGGCCGGAGTACTCGGCGAGCAGGCCGACCTTGTCGGCGGTCGGCACGGTGAACGGGTCGATGCCGTAATCGGACACCCAGACGGCGTCGCGGCGGACCGGTTCGTCGGCCAGTTCGATGCGTTCGGCGTTGAGTGCGGCCAGGGTGACGGCGACGCCGACGGCGTGGCGGGCGGTGTCGGCGGCGATCGACGGGGTCAGCCCGGCGTGCGAGGCGAACCCCCAGGTGCCGTCGACGATGACCCGCACGGCCAGGCCGATGTCGCGGTCGAGGACGGCCGATTCCAGTTCGCCGTCACGCAGCTGCACGATCTCGGTCGTGATGGCGTGGACCCGCAGGTCGGCGTAGCTGGCGCCGGCGGCCCGGGCCGCCGAGAGGGCGGCATCGGCCAGACGGTGCAACGGCAGCGCGAGGAAGTCCTCGTCTACGCCACGGCTAGTCACCGGATGAGCGTAGAGGACTGCGGTGCTTCGACGCGGCGGCCGGAGCGGCGTGTTTGGCGGCGGCCGGCTGCACACTGCGCTTGGTGGCCGGCCTGGCGGTGACCGCCGCCCGGACCGGGGTGGTGCGCGCCGGAACGCTAACGGCGGCAGACGGATTCGAGCTCCCAGGCACGGGACTCCCAGGCACGGGGCCGATCGGCCTGCTGTAGCCCGCCTCGACGATCGGACGCAGGATCGGGTCCAGGATCGGGTTCAGCAGCGGCGCGAACGGTCCGGTCAACTGGACCAGCGGCAGCATCGGGTTGGGGACGAACACGTAGGTGACGTTGCCCTCGACGTACCGGATGTTGCTCGGGGCGTTGAGGTCGACGTTCCAGTAATTCGGGTGCACGAGTTGTTGACCGACGACGGCGTTGAGACGCGCCAGCAGATTCCCCTTGTCGGTGGGCCAGTCCGCCCAGCCGTCGTACTGGCGGATCACCTCGGTGCCCTGATACGGCGAGTTCGCCGGAACGGGGTCGGGCGCCTTGCCGCCGAAGGTGTTCTCCGGGTTGCCGATCGACACCCACGACACGTCGGCCGGGTCCGGTGCGGTGGCCGGATTCGCCGCCCACCCGCGCAGCGCGGAGTAGATGACCTGGCCGCCCTGGCTGTGCCCGAACAGCACGGTCTGGGTTCCGGCCGGCAGTGCGTCGAGCGCCTGGTTCAGCTTGATCGCACCCTGATCGTTGAACCACTGCCCCAGCGGCATCGCGAAGTAGTTCACCGGCTGGCAGGTGTTCGGCGACTTGCAGAGATCGCCCTGCAGTTGCAGCGGGGTGAAGTGGAACCACGGCTGCAGGCCGACGACGCCGCCCTCGAAGGTCAACACGGTGTCCGCCGACGCGGTGGGGGCCTGACCGATGACCGCCGAAACGGCCAGTGCGGCAGCGACTGCCGCTACCCGGACCTTCACAGCCCCGGTCCGGGCAGGATCGGCGGGGGCATGTCCTCCGGCGGCGG
>NZ_JAFMJZ010000176.1 GCF_017853185.1 Mycolicibacterium sp. | reverse complement strand
TGTCGTGACCCGGCAGGTTGTTGACGGCGTGCCTGCTTGAAATGGGGAGGACCTCCTGACGGAGTGGATGTGTCTGGCATTCACCCGTAGGAGGTCCTCGTGTCCCACGCTAACGCTCGTACCAACCTGTTCGCTCGTCGCTTGATCGTTGACCGTGTCGCGGCCGGTTGGCCGCCGGCGCATGTGGCTGAACAGCTGGGTATTTCGCGGTCAACGGTTTACAAATGGCTCCGCAGATACGACCAGGGCGGCGAGGCGGCTTTGGCCGATCGCAGCTCTCGGCCGGTCCGGATGCCGCACCGCACCCCGCAGCGAGTTGAGCACAAAGTCCTCGCAGCCCGGCGACGCCGCAAGAGAGGTGCGGTGGCGCTCGCCGCTGAACTCGGTCTCAATCCCTCGACGGTTGGACGAATCCTGGCCCGCTATGACGTGCCTCATTTGTGTGCGATCGACCCGATCACCGGCGAGGCGCTGCGCACATCGAGGCGCAACCCCAACCGCTACGAACACCCCATACCGGGAGCGATGGTCCACATCGACGTCAAGAAACTCGGCCGCATCCCGGCCGGCGGTGGATGGCGGCTGCACGGCCGCGACGCTGCGATCTCAGTTGCCAACCGGCACAAGAAGACCCAGATCGGCTACGACTACGTCCACACCGCGATCGACGACTACACCCGGCTCGCCTACAGCGAAGTACTCACCGACGAAAAAGATCGGACCTGTGCAGAGTTCTTGCACCGGGCGATGACCTGGTTCGCCGCACTGGGGGTGCCGGTGCGCGAGATCCTGACCGATAACGCCATGGTCTACCGACGAGGCAGTGACTGGGCCACGGCCTGCTTGGCCTGGTCACTCAAGCGCCGGTTCACCAAACCCGGCTGCCCGTGGACCAACGGCAAAGCAGAACGCTTCAACCGCACCCTGCTCAACGAGTGGGCCTACGCCCGCCCCTGGACCAGCAACGGCCAGCGTAAACGCGGTCTTGACCAATTCCTTCACCGCTACAACACTCGACGAGGCCACTCCGCCCTGGGCGGACGACCACCCATCAGCCGGCTCGCAGCCTGACAACAACGTGTCAGGTCACGACAGCTAGCCCGCCAGGTGCGCGCGCACCGTGATCCGGGCGCCCCGGTGCGGTTCGAGCACCACACCGCGCACCCGCTGACGTTCACCGGCCTCGGCGGTCGTGCCCAACTCGACGCGTCGCAACACCTCGCGCAGCACGACCCGCATCTCTGTCTGCGCGAACCCGGCACCCAGACAACGACGGTTGCCGCCGCCGAACGGCAGCCAGGTGGTCGGGCTCAGGGTGGCGCCCACCATCCGGCCCGGGTCGAAGCGCTCGGGGTCCTCGTAGACGGTCGGGTCGGCGTGCACCAGCCCGATCCCCGGCGCCACCATGACACCGGCCGGCAGCCGGTAGCCGTGGAGTTCGATTGGGGCGGTGAGCTTTCGGCCCACATCGAACACCACCGGCCGGATCCGCAACGTCTCCTTGCCGACCGCGTCGAGGTAGGCCTCGTCGTCCTCCCGGGCGGCGCGGACCGCCTCGGCCAGCACCGCCGGGTTGCGGGTCAACCGCTCCAGTGCCCAGCTCAACGCGGTGGCGGTGGTGTCGTGCCCGGCGGCCAGCAGCGTCATCAGCTGATCGCGCAACTCTTCGTCGTCCATCCGGCGACCGTCGGCGTCGGCGGCGCGCACCAGCATCGCCAACACGTCGGTGCGTTCAGCCAGATCGGGATCGGCACGACGGTCGGCGATTTCGGCGTACAGCAGATCATCGGCGGCCTGCAGCCTTCGGCGGAGGAATCGCCACGGACGCCGCTGCTGCAACTCAGGGCGGGCGACCGCCAGCATGCCCCACGGCCCCAGATTGAGCACCTTGGGCATCGCCTCGCGGAGCGCGGCCAGCCGGGCCGGGTCGGTGGCGCCGATGACGGTGCGCAGGATCACCTCCAACGTCAGCGCCGACATCAGCGGCCCGACCGCGAACTCCCGGCCCACCGGCCAGCGGGCGATATTGGCGGCGGCGATCTCGGCCATGACCGGGCTCAGCCGGGCGACCGGATCCCGGTGGAACGGGCCCATCATCAGCCGGCGCCGGTCGCGGTGGACATCGTCGTCGACGACCAGCACCGAGGTGTCACCGAGAATGCCGCGCAGCATCGAGTTCGCCTCGCCGGCGTGATAGACCGCAGGATCGCCGGCGAACACCGTCTTGATGTCGGCGGGGTCGGCCAGATAGATGATCGTGCCCACCGAGGCGACCCGCAGCGTGAAGATATCGCCGTATCGGCGCCGGCACGCGGCCACCGCACGCGGCCAGAACCGCATCAGCACCGCCGTCTGCACCGGGCGGGGCAGCCGAGGACCGGGCGGCAGCGTCATCTTTCGACGATACTGGGGTGATGCGCATCCGAAGCTGGACCCTGGCGATCGCGGCGGTACTGGCCGTCACGGTGGCCGGCTGCTCCGGCGACGCGAAGGGGAGTGGGCCCCAAATGACAGACAGCCAGATGACAGACAGCGGCCTGCCGCCGACCGCCACGGTGGTCTACCAGTTCCACGACTCGTCGGTGCCGCCGCAGTACCACCGCAGTTACACGCTGAACTTCGACCGCAACCAGGTGCGCATCGTCGTCGACAGCTACGGCGACGTGCTGGCCGACCGGACCGCGCCGATGACCGAGGCCGCTTGGACGACGGTGTCCAACAACTTCGCGTCGATCCGCAACATCACCGTGCGCGAGCCGCAGCAGGGTTGCGTCGGCGGGACCGGGTTCGGGCTGAAGGTCGACGACGGCGGCGCGACTACTTTTTCGCTGAATGCCTCGGTGTGCGGCGGCGCGAACTCGGACGCCTCGCGGCGGGTGCGCGACTGGGTGCAGCCGGTGCGCACCCTGCTGCCGTCGCTGGACGAGCTGGCGCCCTGATCTAGCCGCTTCAGCGCGGCATCTTCTCCCAGGCGTTGTGGCCGACGAAGAGGGCGGCCGCGATGAGCAGCGACGCGGTGATCCATCGGCCGTGCACCTTCATGATCCGCTCATAGCCGTCCTTGATCCGGCTGGACGCCCCGGGGTTGACGAGCTCGATGATGGCCGGTGTCACGGCCGGGATCACCGAGATCACCGCGAACATCACGATGCCGGCCAATCGTTCGGGACGGGCCTCGATCTGCATGATCTGGTGGCCGGCGGCGATCGCGATGGGGAACACCTTGGGGTGCAGGCCGCACATGGCGAAGCCGGCGAGGGCGGCGCGTTCGGCCCGCCGGCGCACCGGCAGGTCGACACCGGGCTTCAGCGCGGCGGCGACCTTCGGGAAATGCTCGCCGGCCCAGGCCTTGACCCTGCTGGGCTTGCGGTCGGTTTCGGACGGGTCGGGAATCGGCTTGTGCCGCATGGCGTTGATCGCGCGGCTCAGGCCGATCGCCAGCAGGACGGCCGCGATCACCGCGCGCACGGTGAACCCGGCCCAGGTGTCCGGGTGCGCGTGCGAGGTCTCGTCGCTGCCCGAGGCCCGGGCGATCCACAGGCCGATTCCGGTGGCGAAGGCGATACCGACGATCGCTCCGACGGCGAAGGCGACGGCGGACAGCCGCGGCGCCTTCTTGTCGCCGGCGACCACCAGGCCGACCACCAGGGTCTCGGGGCTGAAGAAGATCGCCAGGGCGAGCGAGGCGAGGACGGCGAAATGTGAACTCACAGGTCTCCCTTCTGCCGCGCCGAATGCTAACGAACACTAATCTCTGGTCATGGCCAGCCCCACACCAGCCGCGCGCCGCCACCGCGTGGTCATCATCGGATCCGGTTTCGGCGGGCTCAACGCCGCCAAAGCCCTCAAAAGGGCCGACGTCGACATCACCCTGGTCGCCAAGACCACCAGCCACTTGTTCCAGCCGCTGCTCTACCAGCTGGCCACCGGGATCCTGTCGGCCGGGGACATCGCGCCCACCACCAGGCTGATCCTGAAGAAGAACAAGAACTGTCAGGTGCTGCTCGGCGACGTCGAGGACATCGACCTGACCAACAAGACGGTCACCTCGAAGCTGATGTCGATGGAGACCGTGCTGCCGTTCGACAGCCTCATCGTGGCCGCGGGCGCCCAGCAGAACTATTTCGGGCATGAGGAGTTCGCGACTTTCGCCCCGGGCATGAAGAACATCGACGACGCGCTGGAGTTGCGCGGCCGCATCCTCGGGGCGTTCGAGGCGGCCGAGGTCACCACCGATCCCGCCGAGCGGGCCCGGCGGCTGACGTTCGTCATCGTCGGCGGCGGGCCGACCGGGGTGGAGTTGGCCGGCCAGATCGCCGAACTGGCCCGGCGCACCCTGCCCGGAGCGTTCCGCACCATCGACCCGACCGAGTGCCGGGTGCTGCTGTTCGACGGTTCCCCGTTCGTGCTCTCGCCGATGGGCGAGAACCTCGGCATGAAGGCCACCCGCCGGCTGGAGAAGATGGGCGTGGAGGTCTTCCCCAATTCGACGGTGACCAATGTCGACTACATGGGAATCACGGTCAAGGACAAGGGGACCGGCGAGGAGCGCCGGGTCAACTGTGCCTGCAAGGTGTGGTCGGCCGGCGTGCAGGCCAGCCCGCTGGGAGAGATGATCGCCGCCCAGTGCGAGGGCACCGAGGTGGACCGGTCCGGGCGGGTGGTCGTCGAACCCGACCTCACCGTGAAGGGCCACCCCGACGTCTTCGTGGTCGGCGACATGGCGGCGGTGCCCGGCGTGCCCGGCGTCGCGCAGGGCGCGATCCAGGGTGCGCACTACGCCGCCAAGACGATCAAGCGGATGCTCAGCGGCACCGACGACCCGGCGACCCGGGTGCCGTTCAAGTACTGGGACAAGGGCTCGATGGCCACCATCTCGCGCCACCACGCGGTGGCCAAGGTCGGCAAGTTCGAGTTCAGCGGCTTCATCGCCTGGCTGGCTTGGCTCTTCCTGCACCTGCTCTATCTGGTGGGGTTCAAGAACCGGATCAGCACACTGCTGAGCTGGATGCTGACGTTCACCTCCAACGGCCGCGGGCAATTGGCCACCACCAGCCAGTGGGTCTACGGCCGGCTGGCCATCGGCATCGTCGAGAAGCAACTCGAGGAGGCCATCGACGACGCCGAGGAGCGCGCCGATGAGATCGACAATTCGTTAACGCCGCCGCTTCATCGGGAGCATCAGCGCTAGCTTCCCGGGTTTGGGGGAGTCCAGCGGTGCGGCGAGTTCGTCGAACACCTTCTGCCCGAAGGACTTCAGCTTGCCGAGTTCCTTCGCCGTCCGGCCGCTGATGTCGGCCTCGTCGTGCAGTGCGACCATCGCCGCGCCCACGTTGCCCAGCAGCCTCAGATACGACGAGGCGTCGGTGAGGTCGAAGTTCTCCAGCCGAAGGCCCGGGTCGGTCTGGTTGCGCAGCCAGTGCCCCCAGTAGAACTCCTGGAACGCCGGGATGCTGTCGTCCTGGAAGTAGCTGACGTCGCGCAGGAAGAACAGCACGCCGCGGTAGCGGTCGTTGGCGAAACTCTTCAGGCCGAGGTTGGCCGGAACCTGTTCGGGCCCAGCCGGTTTCCCGTCGGCGTCGCGCAGCCAGGTCCAGCCCTGTGCCTGCATCTCCTGCCAGAAGGCCTCCGGGTCGAGGTGCTTGAGGTTGGCGACCACCCGCAGTCGCAGATGCGCGCCGGGTCCACCGCCGGGCACCTCCCAGAACGAGGTCAGCGTGTGGTGGCCGTCGGTGAGGTAGACCTGCCCGCCCGGGCCGATCACTGCGGTCTTCATCCCGGCCGTGGTCGCAGGGGTTTCCGAACCGACCGGCACCGCACAGGTGAACGAGTGGCGGTCGGCGACTGTCGAGTCCGGATCTGCCGAGGCCACCGCGCCCTGCCCGTTGGCCACGCACCACGCGTCGAACACCGGGAGGTGCGAACCGAGGGTGTAGCGGCCCACCCGGAAGAACACCTCGTCGTAGCCCAGCGAAGGCTGCGTGGGATGCAGTTCGCCGAGGGTGACGTCGATCAGGTCCCCGGCTGCGGCGTCAGCGTGCTTCACGGCTTATTCCTTTGCGTGCGTTCGCGTTTGAGAGTCTGGCCGCGGAAGAAGGCCGGCGCCTTGAGGTTCCACAGGATCATCAGCAGCACGCCGAACAGCAGGCTGGCCACCCCGATGATGAA
>NZ_JAFMJZ010000175.1 GCF_017853185.1 Mycolicibacterium sp. | reverse complement strand
CTGTAGGTCACGGCGATCCGGTAGGTGGCCCCGGTCTGACCGGTGCCGATCGGAGTGACCTCCGCCGCGTCGACCGGGGCGCCGAGCACTTCGGTGAGCCACGCGGGCGTCACCTGGTCCGGGGTTCCGGGGATCCCAGCTGTCATCGCGCTCCTATCCCAGAGGCCGGTTCTCGCGGACGCCGCGATAGATGCCGCGGCGCACGATCCACGGCATCAGCACCCGTTCGACGGCGCGCGCCGGAATCCGGAAGGGCCGGCCGTTGGGCGCGAACACCTCCACACCGTCGGACTGGATTCCGATCACCGATCCCCACCGGCGGCGCGGCGGCTTGTAGGCGCGCAACGGCCGGGCCACCGGTTCGGCCCGGATGTTGTGTGCCAGCACGGCGTCCGCCCGGTTGCGTGCCGAGGAACGCAACGGGTCGGTGGCCGCGACGTCGCCGACGGCGAACACCCCGCGATATCCGGGAACCCGTAACTCCGGGGTGACCTTGACGAATCCGTCGGCGTCCAGCAGTTCCCGCGGGAGCCAGTCGGTGTTGGGGTGCACCCGTCCGATGGTCCACAGCACGGCGTCGGCCTCCGCCGGCGGCTGACCGGTGCTCCACTGCACCGGGCCACTGGTGATCTGGTCGCAGCCGAACCCGTCGGGAACCACCGCGCGGTGACCCGGATGTAATCCGACACCGGAGCGGATCAGCCTGCGCCGCAAGTGATCCCAAGTCGCGGGATGATGCTGCGGCAATGGCCGGTCCCCGGGGAAATAGAGGTCGACCCGTTTACCCGGCCAATGTGCGGCCACGTTGGCCGCCGCACTCACCGCCGCCGCCCCGCCGCCGATCACGATCACCGATCCGGCGTCGGCGAGGCGGTGGTGGGTGCCGGTGAGATCGGCGGCGATGTCGATCGCCGACTGCAACTGCGGACGGCGCCAGAACCCGTTGCTCACACCGGTCGAAATGACCAGGGAGTCATAGGGTTCCGCGACGGCGGTTCCGTCGGCGCGTTCGGCGTGCACGATCCGGCCGTGCAGATCCACCCCGGTCAGCCGGGCCTGGACCATCCGGACCCCGTCGAGCCCGCGGTAACGGTGGAACGGCACCCAGTAGTCCCGGGCCCACTCCGCGGGCCTGGTGAGGCGAACCCCGAGTTCCTGCCCGCTGAGCAGACCAGGATTGACCGAGATGCCCACCACGTCGGCGAACCGGGCCACCCGCAGCGCGGTCAGAAGCCCGCTGTCACCGAGGCCTGCGATCACCACCCGGGGCCGGACCTTGGGGGGACGGGTCATCGCCGAGCTTTGCGCGGCGGGCGGGGCAGCAACATGGGGACCCGGTCGATCACGTCCTGGTACTGCGGGCGTCGCTCCAGACTGCGCTTCTCCATCAGCGGGATGCTGGCGCCGAGGAACATCACCACCATCAACACCACCCCGGCGAGCAGCCACCACCAGTCGGCCGGTGCGGCCGCAATCCCGAACAGCGCCAAGGAAAGCCAGAACCCGAGCTCACCCAGATAGTTGGGGTGGCGCGACCATCCCCACAGGCCCTGATCCATCGCAACCCCGGGCTGCCGGGCCGCGACGAACCGGCGCATCTGGGTGTCGGCGGCCAGTTCCAGGGTGACCGCGGCGAGTCCGACGACGAACGCCAGCCAGGCCAGCCAGACCAGGCCGGCGCCGGGCCGGGTGAGCGCGACGTAGACCGGCAGCATGCCGACGAAGACCTGCACGGTGGGAAAGAGATGGATGCCGAAGAAGTCGGCGAGGAACTCGAAGCGCCCGGCGCCCTCCCGCAGCAACGGGTAGCGCCAGTCCTCGTGATGCAGACCGGGAAACCCGATCACCCAGTTGGCCGTCAGCCGCACCGCCCAGTAGCCGACCACCACGGCCATCAGCCAGCTGCGCAGCGCACCGGGACCGCTGAGCCCGATCGGACCCTGCGACCACCAGTAAGCCAGCAGCAGCGGCGGGACCACGCTCCAGTAGGCGTCGTAGAAGCTCGAGTTCCGATAGACCCTGCTGAACACGAAGATCACCACGGTGGCGAGCACGTCGGCGATCAGGGTGTCCAGCCATAACCGACCGGTGGCCGGTCCACCCTCGCTGTGGGCCCAGGACAGCCACGCCACCGCAACGGCGATCGCGGCGGCATACGCCACCGCGACCAAGACCAGTGAACGGCCCCTACTCATCTGCCGGAACCTAACACGATGGGGCATCTCGGACGGCCGGCTTGGCCCCGTCACGGCCCGAGATAGAACAGCAGACCATGGAGCGTCGCATTGGGCTTGACGAATCGGCCGGACCGGACGTCCTCGCCCCGGCCAGCACCGCCGTCGCCCATCGCGCGCGACCTCTGGACATGAGCATTGCGCCCCTTAAGGATTCGCCGGACAGGTGAAGTCAGGTTCCGGTGGTGGTGTGCCGGCCAGAAGGAACGCCATGAGAATCTCGTCAGCACAGGCGTTCTGGGAACTCGCCAGGTGCCCGGGACCGGGTACGACCACCATCGACGAGCCGTCGATCTGCCGGTGCAGCGACTGCGCCCACTCCAACGGGGTGGCGGGATCGCCGGTCGTGTTGAGGATCAGCACCGGACCGGCACCGTGCGGATTCACCGGGCCGGGCCTACGAACCGGAGCGACCGGCCAGGACTCACACGGGGCCAACGACCACGCCCGGTTGCCGCCGCTGATCGGGAACTCCTGCGCCCACACCGGAGTCAGCCGGCCGGGGGCCTGCGGGTCGCGCTCCGTGGCGAAGTCGGTGCACACCACCGACAGGTACTCCGAATCCGCCGGGTTCACCATCAGGTCCGGGGAATAGGCCGCTTCGACCACCGCCGGCCAGCGTCCCGCCAGGGCGTCACCGAGGGCGGCCCGCAACGCCGGCCAGCCCGACTTGGGCATGTACTGCGACGACTCGACCAAGGCCAGCATCCGCGATCCCGACAGCTCGCGTCCGTCGGGTGCCCGATAGGGCTCCGCATCGAGTCGCCCGATGACGTCGACGATCGTCTGCACGGCGTTCTGCGTGGGACCCGGCAACGGACAATCGTTGCGGCGCAGGCAGTCTGCGGTGAAAGCCACCACACTGGCCTGCATGCCTTTCGCCTGTCCGTACCGCACGGCGCGGTAGTCCAGTTCGGGTGCCATCACCGAATCCAGCACGACGCGGCCGGTCCGCTCCGGGAACATCTGGGTGTAGAGCGCCCCCACGAAAGTCCCGTACGAATAGCCCAGATAGCTGGTCTTGTCGAATCCCATCGCCGCACGGATGACGTCCATGTCGCGAACGACGTTCTCGGTGCCGAGATGACCGAGAGCCGAGCCGAGCCGGCGTTCACAGGATGCTCCGATGCCGGCGGCCAGCTGCTGTCGACGCCGGTCGTCGGACTCCGACCGCGGCACGCTGGGCTGGTTGAAGATCGCCGTCCTCTGCTCATCATCCAGACAGGACGCGGTAGGTGTGGACGCACCCACGCCCCGCGGGTCGAACGACACGACGGTGAAGACGTCGGTGAACTTCTCGTAGTACTCGCGTCCAGATCGCAGGTCAGTGACACCGCTGATGCCGGGGCCGCCGGGATTCATCATCAGCAGCTGCGGCTTGGCGGATTTCGACGGGATCCGGCTCACCGCAATGGTGAACGTCTTCCCGTCGGGCCGGGTGTAGTCGAACGGCACCTCGATCGTCGCGCACTGCACATCGTCTGATGACGGATTCGCGGACGGGCACGGCCCCCAGGCGCTGAGTTCAGGAGCCTGCCCGGAACACCCGGCCAGCAGCGCGGTCGCCATCAGCAAACAACTGAAAGACCGGGCCGGAGCAACGGGCATGCCCCTATCTCTAGCACGCGAGCCCTCCAACGGGGGCCGAGTCGGCCGACCGACGGGCCCGACGTTCTATCGTGGCTGAATGAGTACCGTCGCTGACGCCGACCGGGTCGCCGCACTGGCGCACAAGGTCGTCGCCGAACACGATCCCAAACAGGTTCCGCTGCCCGAGTTCCTCGGCGCCTGCTACGACGCCGGGTTGTCCTGGGTGAACTTTCCGGAGGGACTCGGCGGTCTCGGGTTGTCCCGCGGACTGCAGGCGGTCGCCGACGAGATCCTGCAGGGCGCGGGCGGGCCGGTTCCGCTCGGACTGAACCCGATGGGATACGGGATGGCCGCCCCCACCGTGCGGGAGCATGCGCAGACCGAGGAGGTCAAGAAGGCCCTGCTGCGGCCGCTGGCCACCACCGAGGACATCTGGTGTCAGTTGTTCTCCGAACCCGGTGCGGGATCGGATCTGGCCGGGCTGGCCACCTCGGCGGTGCCCGACGGGGACGAGTGGGTGATCAACGGTCAGAAGGTGTGGACCAGCCTGGCGCACAAGGCCCGCTGGGGTCTGCTGCTGGCCCGCACCAATCCCGATGCGCCCAAACACAAGGGCCTGACCTACTTCGTGCTCGACATGCACGCCCCCGGCGTCGAGTGCCGGCCGTTGCGTCAGATGACCGGCCAGGCCGAGTTCAACGAGGTTTACATCACCGACGCACGGATCCCGGACGCCCACCGCCTCGGCGGGGTGGGCGACGGCTGGCGGGTGGCGATGACCACGCTGATGAACGAGCGCAGCGCGCTGGGCGCCAGTGGCAGCCGCCGCGGCGGCGGTGCCATCGCCGACGCGGTGGACCTGTGGGCCGCGCGACCGGATCTGCACACCCCGGTGTTACGCGACCGGCTGACCCAACTGTGGCTGCGCGCCGAGGCGCAGCGGCTGACCTCCGAGCGCTCCCGGGCCTCGGCCACCGTCGGCGGTCCCGGTCCGGAGGCCTCGATCGGCAAGATGGTGGGCGCCGAGCTGAACCAGAAGATCTACGAATTCTGCATGGATCTGCTTGGGCCGGAAGGGATCCTGTACCACAGCTACGCGATGTACGGCCAAAACGCCGGAACCGGCGACTGGCGTGGACCGCTCCAGCAGCGCTATCTGCGCAGCCGTGCCAACACCATCGAGGGCGGCACCTCGGAGGTCATGCGCAACATCCTCGGCGAGCGGGTGCTGGGCCTGCCCGGGGACCTGCGTGCCGACGCCGGCATGCCGTGGAAGGAGGTCCCTCGTGGCTGAATGGGTTTTCACCGAGGAGCAGCAGGCGTTGCGCACCGCGGTGCGCAAGTTCTGCGCCGAAAACTTCGACGAGGCGACGGTGCGCCGGCTGATGGAGTCCGAGCCCCGGTTCGACCCGGCGGTGTGGCGCCGGCTGGGCTCCGAACTCGGCGTGCTCGGCATGTCGGTGCCGGAGGCCGACGGCGGTGTGGGCGGCTCACTGGTGGATCAGGCCGTCGCCGTCGAGGAGTTCGGCGCGACGCTGGCGTGCGGGCCGCTGTTCGGCACCGTGTACCTGGCCATCCCGGCCCTGGTGGCCTGCCCGGCCGGGACCGCCCGCGACGAACTGCTCGGCGCGCTCGTCGAGGGCGAACGCACCGCGGCGTTCGCACCGGACCCGGTCACCGAGGCCGGCGGGGCGTTGACCGGCACCGCCGCGCAGGTCGTCGACGCCGGCGCCACCGACGTGCTGCTGATCGCGGCCACCGGAGCCGACGGGCTCGGCCTCTACGCCGTCGACCTCAACGGCCCTGGGGTACAGCGCGATTCACTGGTCACCATGGACCTGACCCGTCCACAGGCCCGGATCGTCCTCGACGGTGCGCCCGCCGGCCTGCTGGCCGGACCGGCCGAGGCGCAGCGGGTGATCGACCACGCGTTGCAGGTGGGTTCGGCACTGCTGGCCGTCGAGCAGGTCGGGGCAGCGCAGCATCTTCTCGACCTCGCAGTGGACTACGCCAAGTCGCGGCTGCAGTTCGGCCGCCAGATCGGTTCGTTCCAGGCGATCAAGCACAAACTGGCCGACATGCTCGTCGATCTCGAGCACGCCCGGTCCGCGGCGTACCACGCGGTGTGGGCGCTGGCCGACGGCTCGGACGATCCGGCGCTGGCGGCGAGCATCGCCCAGGCGATCAGTTCGGCGGCGTTCAGCCGGATCGCCGCCGACGCGATCCAGGTGCACGGCGGCATCGGGTTCACCTGGGAACACCAGGCGCACTTGTACTTCAAGCGGGCAGTCACCGACGCCGCACTCCTGGGCAGCGCCGAGCAGCACCGGTCCCGGGTGGCAGAGATGGTGCTCGACACCGCG
>NZ_JAFMJZ010000174.1 GCF_017853185.1 Mycolicibacterium sp. | reverse complement strand
TGGCATCCAGGTCGACGGCGAGGGCACCGTGCTGCTGACCGACACCGTCCAACTCGATCCGGGCCGCAACCCGACGCTCACCCGGGCCGAGGTCGAGGTCGAGATGGCCCGGACTATCGGGGCCACCCATGCGGTATGGCTGCCGCGTGGTCTGACCCGGGACTCGGAGCGGTTCGGCACCCGCGGACACGTCGACATCGTCGCGGCGATCACCTCACCGGGCCGGCTGTTGCTGCACACCCAGCGCGATGCGTCGCACCCGGATTATCAGGTCTGCAAGGAGATCCGGGCGGCGCTCGAGGACACCCACGACGCGGCCGGCCGCACGTGGGAGATCACCGAAATGCCCGCTCCCGCAACGCTGACCGACGACGAGGGCTGGGTCGACTACAGCTACATCAACCACCTGGTGGTCAACGGCGGCGTCATCGCCTGCAGTTACGCCGACGACCACGACCGCGAGGCGGTGGCGATCCTGGCCGAACAGTACCCCGGCCGTACGGTGGTGAGCGTGGATGCCCGCCCGCTCTTCGAGCGGGGCGGCGGCATCCACTGCATCACCCAGCAGCAGCCGCTACCTCGATAGGCAGCGGCTACTTGGGCGGGTAGACCCCCATGCCCTTGGCCTTCTCGGTCTGCCAGAAGATGTCGGAGATCTTGTCGATCGTCTCGAGCAGCTTCTCGCAGGTCGCCACATCGGTCGACTTCTTGACGTCGCCGGCGCCGTGCACGCCGTCCCAGAACAGCTGGTGCAGGTTCGGGAACTGCTCGAAGTGCTCCTTGGTGAAGAAGTCGGCCCACAGCACCATCAGGTGATGCTTGACCTCCTCGGCGCGCTGCTCCTTGACCAGGATGGCGCGGGTGCGGAAGTGCTCGTCATCGGTGTCGTTGTACTTCTGGACCGTCTTGAGGCAGGACAGCGCCTCGATCTTGGCCTGGGCGGGGTCATAGACACCGCAGTACAGATCGCAATGGGCATGGGCAGGCGTGGCGTTGGAGAAGAGTCGTTGCAGCATGGCCTTAATTTACCCTTTGGCTGTGAGCCGCAACCACCGGTTCCAGGACTGGCCGCTGCGGCGCTTCCTGGTCGCCGAGGATTCGATGCTGCCCACCCTCAAACCGGGGGACGGGCTGGTGGGGTTGCGGGGCGGTGCGCCCGCCCCCGGTCAGCTTCGGGTGTTCCCGGATCCGTGGTCGCCGTCGCGGTGGCTGGTGAAGCGGGTCGGGCTGGTGCAGGGCTCCACGTTCGAGGCGCTCTCCGACAATCCCCGCGCCGCCGGGGCGATGGACTCCCGCGAGTTCGGCTGGGTCCAGGCCCGCGGGTCCTATCGTGTGGTCTGGACGTTCCGGAGTAGAGGAGTTGCGCAGTGAGCCTGCAGTTGACCGATGAGCAGAAGAGCATGGTCGCCACCGTCCGGGACTTCGCCGCCAAGGAGTGCGGCACCCGGGAGAAGCGGCTGGCGCTCACCGACGGCGGCACGACACACCACAACGCCGAAATCGCCCGCAAGCTAGCCGATTTGGGCTTCCTGGGCCTGTCCATCCCGGAGGAGTACGGCGGCTCCGGTGGTGGTCTGGCCGACGCCTGCCTGTTCGTCGAGGAACTGGCCTACAACCAGATCCCGGTGGGCAGCTTCGCCGTCACGCTGATCGTGGCGCACGTTTACCTGAACTTCGCCTCCGAGGAACTCAAGAAGGAGATCCTCGGAGGCGTCGTGGCCGGCGGTGCGACCGCGATCGCGATGTCCGAGCCGGGCTCGGGATCCGACGTGGCCTCGCTGCGGTGCAAGGCCGAGAAGGTCCCCCTCGCCGACCGGAAGGCCGGCTACCGCATCAACGGTCAGAAGATGTGGATCTCCAACGCCCATCACTCCGACCACATCCTGCTGGTGTGCCGCACCACCGACACCGGCGACAAGCATCAGGGCATCTCGATGCTCTCGGTGCCGGTGTCCACCCCGGGGGTGGAGATCCGGCCGATCCCCACGATGGACGCCGAGGTCAACGACGTCTTCTTCACCGACGCCGAGGTGGGGGCCGAACGGCTGATCGGAACCCAGGACCAGGGCTGGCTGCAACTGATCGCCGGCTTGAACACCGAGCGGGTCATCGTCGGTGCGCTCGCCCTCGGGCAGGCGAGGCGGTCCTTCGACGACACCCTGGACTATGTGAAGAGCCGTGAGCAGTTCGGCCGCCCGGTCGGCAGCTTTCAGGCGCTCTCGCACCGGCTGGCCGATCTTGCCACCGACATCGAGTGCACCCGGCTGCTGGTGCACGACGTCGCCCAGCGCTGCGACGAGAATCCGGGCAAGCTGATGCCGCAGGAAGCCTCCATGGTCAAGCTCAAGGCCACCGAGTTGGCCAAACGCGCTGCGCTGGAAGGCATTCAGATGATGGGCGGCATGGGCTACGCCCAGGAGGGCGGGATGGAGTCGCAGTTCCGCGCCGCGGTCGTCGGCACCATCGCCGGCGGCAGCAGCGAGATTCAGCGCGACATCATCGCCAAAACGCTCGGCTTGTAGATCTAGTCGAGAACCCAACTGGGCGAGCGCTTCTCCAGGAATGCGAGCATGCCCTCGCGGGCCTCGTCGGTGCCGAACAACCGTGCCGACAGTGCGGCCAGATCGGCGGCCCGGCTCGCGATTGCCTCCCGGGTGGCGCGCGTGGTCAGCGGCTTGGTCTCGGCCAGACCCTGTGGTGAACACTTGCGTAACTGGTCATAGAGTTCGGCGGTGGCGGTGTCCAGGTCGTCGACCGCGGCGGTGATCAGACCGATCTCGGCGGCGACGGTGGCGTCGAACTTCTCACCGGTCAACAGGTAGCGGCCGGCCGCGCGCTCGGTCATCCGGCCCAACGTGGTGAGCGTGATCATGGCCGGCGCGACACCGATGAGCACCTCGGTGAACGCGAAACTCACTGAGCGCGAGGCCAATGCGATGTCGGCCGCGCCGACCAGGCCGAGACCGCCGGCCCGGACGTGACCGTCGATGCGGGCGATCACCGGCTTGGGCATCTCGACGATCCGGCCGAGCAGATTGATCATGAAGTCGGTGATCGAGGGACCGCTGGACGCCTCGCTGAGGTCGGCGCCCGCGCAGAACACCGACCCGGTGTGGGTCAGTTCCACCGCACGCACGCCCCGGTCGGCTTCCGCGGAGGCGAGGTGGGCGTCGAGTTCGGTGCACAACTGGCGCGACAGCGCGTTGCGGTTGTGCGGGGAGTCCAGTTCGATCCGGGCGATCCCGCGGTCGATCGAGTAGTGGACGAGTTCACCGTGTTCGGCCATTGCTAGAGGGTACGGTTCCGCACGCCGGCTAGGCGGAGCAGATCGTGCTCACGTCAGCGCGTCGGCCTGGCGTAGATGGTGACCACGCCGGCGCCGCCCAGGCCGAGGTTGTGCTGCAGGGCGTAGCGGGCGCCGGTGACCTGCCGGGCGTCGGCGGTGCCGCGCAACTGCCAGGTCAGCTCGTTGCACTGGGCCAGTCCGGTGGCGCCGAGGGGGTGGCCCTTGGAGATCAGGCCGCCGGACGGGTTGACCACCCAACGACCGCCGTAGGTGGTGTCCTGCTTGTCGACGAGCAGGTGCCCCTCGCCCTCGGCGGCCAATCCCAGCGCTTCATAGGTGAGCACTTCGTTCACCGAGAAGCAGTCGTGCAACTCGATGACGTCGATGTCGTCGGGACCCACGCCGGCGATGTCATAGGCGCGCCGGGCGGCCCGCTTGGAGATGTCGGCGCCGACGACGTTGATCGCCGACGGCGGGTCGAAACTGTTGGGCTGATCGGTTTCCATTGCCTGGCCGATGATTTCGATCGCCTGGTCCCACAGGTCGTGCTCGTCGACGAAGCGCTCACTGGCCAGGATGCTGGCCGCCGCCCCGTCCGAGGTGGGTGAGCACTGCAGCTTGGTCAATGGTGGTGCGACAGCGGGTGACTCCTTCACCTCGTCGAGGGTGAAGTCCTTCTGGAACTGCGCATAGGGGTTGTTGACCGAGTGGTGGTGGTTCTTCCAGCCGACCCAGGCGAAGTGATCCGGGGTGGACCCGTATTTCGCCATGTGCTCCTGTCCCGCGCGGGCGAACATCTCCAGGGTGACCGGCGCGCCGCTGAACGGGCCCATCCCGGCCAGCACCGCCAGGTGCTTGTCGAACGGGGTGGGTAGGCGGCCGGCGTCCACACTGAGGCTGCCCGGCGACATCTGCTCGAAGCCGACGGCCAGCGCGCAGTCCATCGCACCGGAGCCGACCGCCTGCCGGGCCAGATACAACCCCGTCGATCCCGACGCGCAGGCGTTGTTCACGTTGATCACCGGCACCCCGGTCATGCCGACCTCGTAGATGGCGCGCTGACCCGAACAGGTCGGGGCCTGAACGAAACTGGCGAAGACGGTCTGAATGGCGGTGAAGTCCAGGCGTGCGTCCTTGAGCGCCGCCGGGACCGCCTCGGAGACCATGTCGGGGAAGTTCCAGTTCTCCCGACGGCCGGGCTTCTCGAACTTGGTCATCCCGGTTCCGATGACGAACACCCGCTGAGCCATGGTCATCCCTTTCCTGCTCGCCTGGCGGCGAATTCCTTCAAAGCCGTGCGGTGGTCCTCGCTCATCAGCCCGATCACCTGGGAGCGCATCTCCATCTCCATGTGCTCACGAAGGCCGCCCGCACTGATGCTGGCGTTGAGAAGTTCCTTGGACATCCGTACCGCCAGGCGCGGCCGCGCGGCGATCTTGGCAGCCAGCTTGGTCGCGGCCTCCAAGGGATCGGGCACGACGTGCTGCAGCAGACCCAACCGGTGCGCCTCCTCGGCACCCAGCGGATTCCCGCTGTAGAGCACCTCGGCGGCCGCGCCCGGGCCGATCAGACGCGGCAGCATCCAGGACAGTCCCATATCGCCCACGGAGACACCGAGTTTGAGGAACGGGGCGAGGAACATCGCGTCGGGCGCCCCGAACCGGATGTCGGCGGCCGTCGCGAGTGCGAAGCCGCCGCCGACCGCCGGCCCGCTGACCGCGGCGATCACCGGTTGCGGGATCTCCCGCAGCACCAGGGTGGCGCCGACGGCGTGCCGCATCGCCTCGTACACCTGCAGCATCAGTTCCTTCTCGCCGGTGTTCATCGCCGACCCGCTGAGGTCCATGCCGGTGGTGAAGGCGCCGTTGGCGCCGGTGATGACGACCGCCCCGCAGGCGTCGCTCTCACCCAGGCCGCGGACCGCGCGCACGAAGTCGCCCAGGGTCTGCGCGTTGAGTGAGTTGAGCGTCGCCGGGCGGTCGAAGGTGACCACGGCGACTCCGTCGGGCCGCACCTCCAGACGGAAGCCGTCGAATTCCTCGGACATGCGGATCTCCTTTCGCTACACCCGGCTGCCGGCCACGTCGCCGCCGAACCGTTGGGCCAGCCACACCGGAAGCACTGCAAGCACCGTAAGCGTCGCTGCGACCACGTTGATCACCGGAGCCTGATTGGGCCGGAACAGGTTCCCGAAGATCCAGATCGGCAGGGTCTGCACGGTCGGCCCGGCGGTGAAGGTGGTGACGACGATCTCGTCGAAGCTCAGCGCGAACGCCAGGATCGCCCCGGCCAGCAGCGCGCCGCGGGTCATCGGGAACGTGACGTGCCGGAAGGTCTGCCAGGTCGACGCGCCCAGATCGCCGGAGGCGTCCTCCAGGTTGGTGCCCAGCCGGCGCAGCCGGGCCTGGGCATTGTTGAACACCACCACGATGCAGAAGGTGGCGTGGCCGATGATGACGGTGGCCATCCCCAGTGCGATGTGCAGGGCCGAGGTGAAGGTGGCGTTGAGCGCGATGCCGGTGACGATGCCGGGCAGCGTGATCGGCAGCACCACAAGCAGATTCACCGTCTGACGCCCGAAGAAGTCGAACCGCTGCACCGCGAACGCCGCCATGGTGCCGAGCACCAGGGCGATTGCGGTGGCGCACAACCCGACGACCACCGAGTTGCCCAGGGCACGCCACATGCCGGCACTGGACCAGGCGTCCGACCACCACTTCAACGTGAGGCCGGTGGGCGGGAAGGCGAACGTCTTGGAGGCGTTGAAGGCGTTGATCAGCACCAGCAGCAGTGGCGCGTAGAGGAAGACCAGCACCCCGATGGTCCACACCCGCAATCCGGTACGCATCCGGTTGGACAACATCAGACATTCTCCAGGGCACCGGTGCGGCGCATGGCCAGCAGGTACAACACGATGGCGGTCAACGGGATGAGCGACAGCGCGGCGGCCA
>NZ_JAFMJZ010000038.1 GCF_017853185.1 Mycolicibacterium sp. | reverse complement strand
CAGAAATTCCGCCCGGTCCCGCTGTTTGGACGCGACCGCCTCCACCCAGGAGATCCACATCTGGGAGTCGACCGCCGACTGGCTGGAGGCCTCCGAAGCCGCCCGGTTGGCGTCGCTGCGCTGGATGGCCGAGGCCGATTGCGCGTCAGACTGCGCGTTCGACCACTGGCTGGCCTGGAAGGACGACCACGCCGTGGCGACCGCGGCGACGGCCAGGATGATCGCCGTCCAGGAGTCCAGGATGCGCTGACGTCGCTCCCATGGGTCCTCCGGTTCGGTGGGCACGATGTCGGTGGCAAGCACCTCGTCGACCAGGTGGTCGACCTTCTCCAGGACGCTCTCGTCGTCGTCGCGGGTTTCCACGCGCACAGGTTAGGCTTGCCGGGTGCGATCCGAGCGGAAATTCGCTGGTCGGATATTGCCGGAAGGCCGTTTCCGACGGTCGGACTGTGAGCGGATGCAGCGCCGCCCACCGGCCCGCAACCAACACTGGGCCGAGGCGGTCACCCGCCCGCAGCGGATCCTCAACATCGCCGCGTGGATCGGCGCCGGCGTCACGGCAACGCTGGGGATGCTTCAGACCGTCACCGGCGACAAGGTGCTCCACGTCGGCCTGGTCAACCTCTTCATTGCCATGCTGTTCCTGGCGATGCCACTGTTGCACCGGTTCGGAAGCATCATCGCCGCAGTGACTTTCGTGACCGTCGCCTACTGCTCGCTGACCTTCGTCGGCTCGGAACTGGGCACCGACTCCGGCGTCCAGTTCTATTACCTGGTGTCGGCGTCGCTGGCGGTGCTGGTGCTCGGCACCGAACACACGGTGCTGGCGAGCATCACCGCAGCAGTCGGCGCAGGACTGGTGATCGCCATGCAGTTCCTGGTTCCCGATGACACCGGACTGCAGCCGCGCTGGGCTCTGACCGCGGGATTCGTCGTCTCCACCATCGGGGCCTCACTGATGATCTTCGCCACCGTCTGGTACGCCATGCGGGAGGTGGCGCGGGCCGAGGCCGCCATGGAAGTGGAATACGACCGCTCCGAGGCCCTGCTGGCCAACATCCTGCCGGCTCAGGTGGCCCAGCGGCTCAAGGATCCCGCCCGCGGGGTGATCGCCGACCGCTACGACGACGCCTCGATCCTCTTCGCCGATATCGCCGGGTTCACCGAACGGGCCAGCGAGATCCCCCCGACCGAACTGGTCCGGTTCCTCGACCGGCTGTACACCACTTTCGACCGACTGGTGGACCGGCACGACCTGGAGAAGATCAAGACCACCGGCGATTCCTACATGGTGGTCAGCGGTGTGCCGACACCGCGACCGGACCACACCCAGGCGATCGCCGAACTCGCCCTGGACATGTCCAAGGCGGTCGCCGGACTACGCGACCCCCGCGGCAAGCTGGTCCCGCTGCGGATGGGGATAGCCGCCGGACCGGTGGTGGCCGGCGTGGTTGGGGCGCGCAAGTTCTTCTACGACGTCTGGGGCGATGCGGTCAACGTGGCCGCGCGGATGGAGACCACCGATCCGGAGGGCCGAATTCAGGTGCCGGAGAACGTATTCGAGCGCCTTCGCGACGATTTCATCCTCGAGGAGCGCGGCGAGGTCGACATCAAGGGCAAGGGCGTGATGCGCACCTGGTACCTGGTTGGCCGCAAAACCGACGCGATACCGGAACCGTCCCCTGATTTCGAACGGACCGAAACCCGCATCTGAGGCGGCGCTACATCACCTTCGACAGGAACGCCTTGGTCCGCTCGTGTTGCGGGTTTCCCAACACCTCGCGCGGCGGACCGCTCTCGACGATCACCCCGCCGTCCATGAACACCAATTGGTCGGCGACCTCGCGGGCGAAGCCCATCTCGTGGGTCACCACGACCATCGTCATGCCGGCGGCGGCCAGCTTCTTCATCACGGCGAGCACCTCACCGACCAACTCCGGATCCAGCGCGGAGGTCGGCTCGTCGAACAGCATCAGCTTGGGGTCCATCGCCAGCGCCCGGGCAATCGCCACCCGCTGCTGCTGACCGCCGGACAGCTGGGCCGGGTAGGCGTCGGCCTTTCCGCCGAGGCCCACCTGGTTGAGCAGTTCACGGGCCCGCTCGGTGGCCACGGCCTTCTTGACGCCCTTGACGTGCACCGGCGCCTCGATGATGTTGTCCAGGGCGGTGCGGTGCGGGAAGAGGTTGAAGTGCTGAAAGACCATGCCGATGTCACGGCGCTGCTTGGCCGCATCGCGGGGGGACATCTCGTGCAGCTTGCCGGCCTTCTCGCGGTAGCCGACCAGATCTCCGTCGACGTAGAGCCGGCCGGCCGTCACGGTCTCCAGATGGTTGATGCACCGCAGGAACGTCGACTTGCCCGAACCGGACGGGCCCACCAGAACCAGCACCTGCCCGCGCTCGACAGACAGCGTCACGCCCTTGAGGACCTGCAGCGCACCGAAGCTCTTACAGACCTGTTCGGCCTTCACCATCTCGGTCATACGTGACCTGCCTCGTTCTGTGCCTTGGCCAAGGCATCGAGTTGTTTGGTGGTGAGCTTTCGCGAGATGCCCTTGGAGAAGTACTTCTCCAGGTAGTACTGGCCCACCATCAGGATGCTCGTCACGATCAGGTACCAGGTGGCCGCGACCAAGAGCATCGGCACCGGTTCGAAGATGCGCGCGGCGATCTCCCGCGAGGCGATGCTGTAGAGGTCGTAGGAGTACGGCACCGCGGTCACCAGCGAGGTGGTCTTCAGCATCGAGATCAGCTCATTGCCGGTGGGCGGAATGATCACCCGCATCGCCTGCGGAAGCACGGTGCGCCGCATCGTCATTCCCCACGACATGCCCAGCGCGGTGGAGGCCTCCGTCTGTCCCTCAGGCACCGAAGTGATTCCGGCCCTGATGATTTCGGCCATATAGGCCGCCTCGTTGAGGCCCAGCCCGATCACCGCGAGCAGGAACGGGATGGACAGCGCCTGCAGGTTGAAGTGGAACAGTGACGGGCCGAACGGCACCCCGAGTTGGACGTTCTGATAGATCGTCGGGATCAGACCCCAGAACACCAGCTGGACGTAGACCGGGGTGCCGCGGAAGATCCACAGGAACACCCAGGCCACCGCCTGGAAGACCGGGTTGGGTGAAAGCCGCATCACCGACAGCACGATGCCCAGGACGACGCCGATCACCATCGCGTAGACGGTGAGCTGCAGGGTGTTCCAGACTCCGAGCAGGATCCGGTCGTTGAACAGATACTCCGCGTAGGTGGACCACCCGTAGGCCTTGTTGGTGGCCGCGCCGTAGATGAACAGCCCGGCCAGGACGGCGATGACCGCCGCCCCGACCCATCGCCACGGGTGCCGCAACGGCACCGCGTGGATGGCGGCCGGAGCCGCCGGATCGGCCGCCGCCGGATGGACCGTTGTCATCTCAGTCAGCTGGTGGCGCCGTTGATGACCGGCTTCTCCAGCATGCCCTTCTCGAGACCCCAGTTGGTGGCGATGCTCTTGTAGTCACCGCTTGCGATCAGGTGCTCGAGGGCCTTGAGCATCGACTGCGCCAGCGGCGAGCCCTTCTTGACCGGCCAGCCGTAGGGCGCCGCCTCGAAGAGGTCGCCGGCGGGCTCGAGCTTGCCGTTGCTCTGCTTGATCGCGTACGCCGTCACCGGCGAGTCAGCCGACATCGCATCGGCCTGGCCCAGGATCACGGCGTTGGTGGCGGCATCCTGGCTGTCGAACTTGAGGATCTGGATCTCCGGCTTGCCGGCGTCGACGCACTTCTTGCTCTTGCCCGGAAGCTCGTCGGTCTCCTCGACGGTGGTCGCCTGGACGGCGACCTTCTTGCCGCAGGCGTCGTTGGGGTCGATCTCGGTGCCGGGACGCTTGGCCCACTGGATGCCGGCGGTGAAGTAGTCGACGAAGTCGACGGACGCCTGGCGCTCCTTGGTATCGGTGAACGACGACATACCGACGTTGAAGGTGCCCTGCTGGATCGACGGGATGATCTTGGCGAAGTCGGCCTCACGGAAGTCCGCGGTCAGGCCCATCGTGGAGGCCACAGCGTTCATCAGGTCGACGTCGAACCCGACGATCTTGCCGCTGGCGTCCTTGAACTCGTTCGGGGCGTAGGGGATGTTCACGCCGACGACCAGCTTGCCGGTGCTCTTGATGTCATCGGGTACCGAGGCGGCGATCTCGTCGACCTTCTTGGCCGAGACACTGGCGCCGCCGGCGGTCGAGCCCGAACCGGACTCTCCGCTCTTGGAACAACCGGACAGAGTGACGGCGCCTACGGCGGCGACGACCACCGCGGCCTGCCACCAACGAACCCCATTTTCGCGAGCTGTGACCACAGTTGCCCTTTCCGATGAAATTGCCGTTGGCGGGACACTAACCGATCCGAACGCAAAGTACCGGGCATCGCCATAGCTGGCCTGCTCACATGCCAAATCGTGACCTGCCCGAAGGCGGAAATTGACGCCACAGTGGGTACGCTGCCGCCATGACAAACACCTCTAGTGGACCGCTGGCCGGCCACCTATGGAAGTCAATCCTGCTGACCGGCATCCTGTCGGTCGTCCTCGGCGCGATGGTGCTGAAGTGGCCCGATGAGACAATCGTGCTCGCGGCCATCTTCTTCGGCGCCTACCTGCTGGTGACCGGCATCTCACAGGTCTTCCACGCCTTCACCCTGCACATCTCCGGCGGCGGCCGGGCGCTGCTGTTCGTCAGTGGCGCCGCATCCCTGGTGCTGGCCGTGCTCTGCTTCAAGAGCATCGGCAACTCGGTGTTGCTGCTGGCCATCTGGATCGGCATCGGCTTCATCTTCCGGGGCGTCGCCGAAGCCGCTGCTGCCATCAGCGAGCCGGGGACCCCTGGCCGCGGCTGGCAGATCTTCCTGGGCGTCATCACCCTGATCGCCGGTGTGATCGTGATGTCCTACCCGATCTCCTCGCTGGCGACGCTGACCCTGGTGACCGGTATCTGGCTGATCATCCTGGGCGTGATGGAGATCGTCGCCTCCTTCGGCATCCGCAAGGCCGGCAATGAGGTGCGCAGCGCCGTCGGCGAAGCACTCGCCGCCCGCTAAGCCCCACCCGACAAACCGCGAAGGGCGCGGATCGCGACGGCTGAGCCGTCATCGATCCGCGCCCTTTCTTTTTGCGGCCCTCCCGGCGGGTAATCTCGGGTGACCATCTCCTTCCCGCGTGACACGAAATGCGAGCGATGACCCAGACTCCGGATTGGCAGGGCAAACCCGAGGCGACGCCCGTCAGCGCGCCCCCGCCCGGTTCAGCGCCGTATCCCTATTCGTACCCGCCGGGACCGCCCAGTGGTCCCTACACAGGTGGCCCTTACACCGGTGGGTACCCGCCGCCACCGACGTCCTACGGCGACTACTACCCCACCCCGCCCGTCATCCGTAACGGCCTGGGCGTCGCGGCACTCGTCGTCGCGATCATCGGACTGCTCGGATCGTTCTCAGTGGCCGGCGGGGTCATTCTGGGCATCGTCGCGGTGATCCTCGGATTCCTCGGCCGCAACCGGGTGCGCCGGGGCGAGGCCAACAACGGCGGTGTCGCCCTGGCCGGAATCATCCTCGGCGTGCTGTCGATCATCGCGGGACTGGTGTTCATCGCGATCTGGGTCGGCATGTTCAAAGAGGTCGGCGCGGGCGGGTATTTCGACTGCCTGCAGCAGGCCGGGCAGGACCGCACCGCGGTCCAGGAGTGCTCAGACGAGTTCCGCCAGTCGGTGGAGAACCAGTTCAGCCAGACCAGGACCCCGGTCCGCTAAAGCCTTCGCGAGATCGACCCCACGGCTGTGAATCTTCGGCCGCGACAGCCCTGGTGTCGATCTCGCGTCGTCACTTTCCCGGGAAGTGCTTGACGATGCCCTCCTGGGCCACCGTCGCGACGACCTGGCCGGCCTGATCGAAGAAGTGCCCCATACCCAGGCCGCGGGACTCGGCGGCGACCGGTGATCCGGTGGAGTAGAGCACCCAGTCGGAGAAGTCGACCTGCCGGTGGAACCACACCGAGTGGTTGATGGTCACCGCGAAGATGCGGTCCCACCCCCAGGACAGTCCATGGGTGGTGATGATCGAATCGAGCACCGTGGTGTCCGAGGAGTAGACCATCGCGGCGGTGTGCAGCACCGGGTCGTCGGGAATGTCGCCGTCGGCCTTCATCCAGACCCGGTTGCGGGCCAGCCGCTCCCCCTTGTCCCGCATCACCCAGGCCGGGTCGTTGGTGTAGCGCCACTCGATCGGCCGCATCGCCTCGGCGAAGTGCGGGACCACCTTCTCGTAACCGACGAGCAGGTCGTCGATGGTCGGCAGCCCGTGCGGTTCGGGCACCGCCGGCATGTCGAAGTTGTGTTCCAGCCCGTGCCCACCGGACAGGTACGACACCAGCGCGGTGGCCAGCAGCTTGCCGTCCTGCATGGCGTCGACGCGGCGGTTGGCGAACCGGCGCTCATCGCGCAGCCGGAACACGTGGAACTCGATGTCGGAGGCCGGGTCACCGCCGGCGATGAAGTGCACCGACAGCGCACTGGGCGGCAGCGGGTTGGACAGCGTGCGACTGGCGGCGACGAACGCCTGGGCCATCAGCTGGCCGCCGAAGGTGCGGATCGGGTTCTTGCGCGGATGCCGTCCGGCGAACACGTCGTCGCGGATCGGGGTCAATTCCAGGATGGCGAGCAGATCGTCGAAGTCCGCTCTGGCCACGTGTCGATTCTCCCGGTCCGCTAGTGGTCGTCCTCCCCGATCCGGTGCACATGGATCAGGTTGGTCGAGCCTACTGTGCCCGGCGGCGCGCCAGCGACGATGATGACGAGGTCGCCGCGTTGGTAGCGGCCGAGTTTCAGCAGCGCGTGGTCGACCTGCCGGATCATCGCGTCGGTGCTGTCGGCTTCGGGGACGATGAACGTCTCGGTTCCCCAGCTCAGCGCCAGCCGGTTGCGCAGTTCCGGCTCCGTCACGAATGCCAGCAGCGGAATCCGGCTGTGCAGGCGGGCCAGCCTGCGCACGGTGTCCCCGGATGAGGTGAAGGCGATCAGCGCCTTGGCGTCGAGCCGCTCGCCGATATCGCGGGCGGCATACGAGATGACGCCGCGCTTGGTGCGCGGCACGTGATTCAGCGGCGCGCCGGTGGAGTCCTGTTCGATCCGGGTGATGATCCGCGCCATGGTGCGGACGGCCTCCAGCGGAAACTTGCCGACGGAAGTCTCGCCGGACAGCATCACCGCGTCGGCGCCGTCGAGGATGGCGTTGGCTACGTCGGAGGCCTCGGCGCGGGTGGGCCGGGAGTTCTCGATCATCGACTCCAGCATCTGGGTGGCGACGATCACGGGCCTGGCGTTCTCCCGGGCGATCTCGATGGCGTGCTTCTGAACCAGCGGGACCTCTTCGAGCGGCAGCTCAACACCGAGGTCGCCGCGGGCGACCATCACCGCGTCGAAGGCGTGCACGATTGCCTCGAGGTCCTCGACTGCTTCGGGCTTCTCGAGTTTGGCCACCACGGGGACGCGCCGGCCGACGCGGTCCATCACCGCGTGCACCAGTTCGACGTCCGACGGTGACCGGACGAAGGACAGCGCGACGATGTCCACACCGAGCTTCAGCGCGAACTCGAGATCCGCAATGTCCTTCTCGGACAGGGCCGGTACGGACACGGCCATACCCGGCATGGACAGACCCTTGTTGTTGCTGACCGGCCCGCCTTCGGTCACCGCGCAGACGACGTCATTGCCGTCGACCGCCTCGACCACCAGACCGACCTTGCCGTCATCGATCAACAGCCGGTCCCCCGGGCGGGCGTCCTGGGCGAGTTGCTTGTAGGTGGTCGAGACGCGGTCGTGAGTGCCCTCGCACTCCTCGACCGTGATCCGCACCGTCTCCCCGTTGGCCCACACGGTCTTCGTCTCGGCGAAGCGGCCGAGACGGATCTTCGGGCCCTGCAGATCGGCGAGGATGCCGACGGCGTGCCCGGTGGCTTCGGAGGCGGCCCGGACCAGCCGGTAGGCGGCCTCATGGTCGGCGTGGTCACCGTGGCTGAAGTTCAGCCGAGCCACGTCCATCCCGGCTTCGACGAGGGCCCTGACCATCTCATCGGTGCTGGTGGCCGGTCCTAGGGTGCAGACGATCTTGCCGCGACGAGTCACGCGCTGAGCATAGACGCGAAGCCTGGACCCGTCGTGGCTACGAGGGGAACAGCGTTGGAACCAACGGGAAACCGGGCAGGTTGCGAACGACCGTCCACACCACGGCTGTGACCGCGATCAACACCAGAACCGTCGGGGTGAACGCCCGCTGTCCGTGCCGGCGACGCCAGAGCCACCACAGCGCCAGTATCGGCAAGCCGGCAAGGAGATAGAGGTTGTCGGTGACGGCGGCGGCCAGATCACCGTGCAGCAGATCGTGGGTCATCCGCAGACCGCCGCAGGCCGGACAGTTCCAGCCGGTGAGCAGTTTGAACGGGCAGGCCGGGAACAGCGAACCGGGCCGGTGCGGATCGACCATTCCGACGTAGGTGAGGGCGCCCAGTCCGAGTGCGCCGGCGCCCAGCCCGCCAGCGCCGAGTCCGCCATAGCGCCGGGTGCGCTCAGCACCCCGCAATTGCGCCTCGGTCATGACATCAGGCTAGTCGCCGCTGTTGGCCTTGACGCCCCACAGCAGGCGGCGCATCGTCGCACCGAACCCGGCCTTCGCCGGTGCAGGCTCGGCGATGATCTCGACATCGGCCTCGTCCGCGGCCTCGACATCAGTCTCGTCCGCGGCCTCAACCTCGACCTCCGGCTCGGGCTCTGGCTCTGGCTCGGGCTCCGGCTCCGGCTCGACCGGAGTCTCCGGCTCGGGCTCGGGCTCGATGTGAACCTCGTCGGCCGCGTCATCCGCCGACTCGTAGACCACAACGGTCTCGTGGTGGGTATCCGGCGTGCTCTCGTAGACCACCACCGTCTGGTCATCCCCGGCAGCCTCGTCCGACAACGCTTCCGTGGCGATGACTTCGGTCTGCGGCTCAGATTCAGCGGCTTCGGATTCAGCGGCTTCGGATTCAGCGGCCTCGGATTCAGCGAGTTCGGATTCCAGCCGCGCCTCGACGCCGGCCTCCTCGGCCTGCACGGCCTCGATGAACTCGGTGGCGTCCTCCGCCTCATCCTCGATGATTTCCGGGGCCTCGACGAAGTCCGGGGTGAGGTCCTCGGCGCTGACGTCGCCGACGGCCGCGGCGTCCTCGCGTTCATGTTCACCGGCGACGGTGGCCGCGGCAACGATCCCGCTGCCCTTGACCGCGGACACCAGGTCCTCGGTCCACTCCTCGAACGGCGACTCGTCCTCATCGGGGGCAAGCGGTTGATCGCCCTGCAGCGTCGCCGGATCCTCACGCCCCTTGGGCGCCAGCAGGATATACACCACGGCGCCGATGAACACGAAGGTCGCGGTGAAGACGTTGATCCGGATGCCGGCGATATGCGTCGCGGCGTCGTCGCGCATCAGCTCGACCCAGAACCGTCCCACCGAGTAGGCCGCGACGTAGAGGGCGAACAGCCGGCCGTGGCCCAACCGGAACTTGCGGTCCGCCCACAGCAGGAGGAAGAACACCAGCACGTTCCACAGCAGCTCGTAGAGGAACGTGGGATGGACGACGGCGGCCACCTGGCCGGTGGACACACCGTCGAGGGAGTGCACGTCGACCATGCCGGCCGCATCACGGCGGTAGAAGACCTCCATGCCCCAGGGCACGGTTGTCTCGCGACCGTAGAGCTCCTGGTTGAAGTAGTTGCCCAGCCGGCCGATCGCCTGCGCCAGAACGACGCCGGGCGCGACGGCGTCGCCGAAGGCCGGCAGCGGAATTCCCCTGCGGCGGCAGGCGATCCAGGCGCCCACACCGCCGAGAGCGACGGCGCCCCAGATGCCGAGGCCGCCTTCCCAGATCCGCAGGGCCGCACCGATTCCGGCACCGCCGGGGCCGAAGTAGGTTCGCCAGTCGGTCATCAGGTGGTAGAGCCGGCCGCCGATCAGGCCGAAAGGCACTGCCCACAAAGCGATGTCGTAGATGACACCGGGCTCGCCGCCGCGGGCCACCCAGCGGCGGTCGCCGATGACCAGCGCGGCGATGATGCCCGCGATGATGCACAAGGCGTACGCCCGGATCGGGATCGGACCCAGGTGCCACACACCCTGTGCAGGACTCGGGAAGTAGGCAAGCACTGTCGTCGTCACTAAGCAGGCACCTTCTCTCGCACCCCGGCAGCCAGTTCCCCGGTCAGGGCCTGTACCGCGGGCACACCGTCACTCAGCGCCGACACCAACGCCGACCCGACAATCACACCGTCCGCGAAACGGGCGATCTCGGCCGCCTGCTCCCTCGATCGCACCCCGAGACCGACCCCGACCGGGATGTCGGAGACCTCACGCACCCGGCGCACCAGATCCGGCGCCGCGTTGGAGACGACATCGCGGGCTCCGGTCACACCCATCGTGGAGGCGGCGTAGACGAAACCCCTGCAGGCTTCCACGGTGCGGGCCAGCCGCTCCGGAGTCGACGACGGCGCCACCAGGAAGATGCGGTCCAGATCGTGCCGCTCGGATGCGGCGATCCACTGGTCGGCCTCGTCGGGGATCAGGTCGGGAGTGATCAGGCCAAGCCCGCCGGCCGCGGCCAGATCCCGGGCGAAGGCGTCAATGCCGTAGTGCAGCACCAGATTCCAGTAGGTCATCACCACGGCGTTGCCGCCCGCGCCGCTGATCGCCTCCACCGCGCGCAAGGTGTCGCCGATCCGGACACCGCGCTGCAGTGCGATCTCGGTGGCCGAGGCGATCACCGGCCCGTCCATACCCGGATCGGAATAGGGAACGCCCACCTCGATGATGTCGCAGTCGGCGCTCATCGCGACCATCGCCTCGATCGAGGTCGGCACGTCGGGATAGCCGGTCGGCAGATAGCCGATGAGAGCCGCCCTGGACTCGGAACGGCAAGCGGCGAAGATGGGGCCCAGCCGACCGGCCGGGCTGTGCTGCACGGTCATGAGACGCCCGTGCCGGCTGCGCCCAAACCCGATGGGTCGAGCAGTCCGAACCACCGGGCGGCCGTCTCCACGTCCTTGTCTCCGCGCCCGGAGAGGTTGATCACGATGATCGACTCCGGACCGAGTTCGGCCGCCAGTTTGATTGCTCCGGCCACCGCGTGTGCGGACTCGATCGCCGGGATGATGCCCTCCAGCCGGCACAGCAGCCGGAAGGCCTCCATGGCCTCGGTGTCGGTGATCGGCCGGTACTCGGCGCGGCCGAGGTCCTTGAGGAAGGCGTGCTCGGGTCCGACGCCCGGGTAGTCCAATCCCGCTGAGATGGAATGGGATTCGACGGTCTGGCCTTCCCGGTCCTGCAACAGGTAGGAGTAGGAGCCCTGGAACGCACCCGGGGTTCCGCCGGTGAAGGTGGCCGCATGCCGGCCGGTCTCCACCCCGTCGCCGGCAGCCTCGAACCCGACCAGTCGGACCGTCGGGTCGTCGAGGAAGGCGTGGAAGATGCCGATCGCGTTGGATCCCCCGCCGATGCAGGCCGTCACCACGTCGGGAAGCCGGCCAGCCTGGGAAAGGATCTGGGCGCGCGCCTCCATGCCGATGACACGCTGGAAATCCCGAACCATCAACGGGAACGGGTGCGGGCCGGCCGCGGTGCCGAAGCAGTAGTAGGTACGATCGGCGTTGGTCACCCAGTCTCGGAACGCGTCGTTGATCGCGTCCTTGAGGGTTTTCGAACCCGACTGCACCGCAACCACTTCCGCGCCCAGTAGACGCATCCGCGCCACGTTGAGAGCCTGGCGGGCGGTGTCGACGGCGCCCATGTAGATGACGCATTCCAGCCCGAGCAGCGCGCACGCGGTGGCGGTGGCCACGCCGTGCTGACCGGCGCCGGTCTCGGCGATCACCCGGGTCTTACCCATCTTCTTGGCCAGCATCGCCTGCCCGAGCACGTTGTTGATCTTGTGCGAGCCGGTGTGGTTGAGGTCTTCGCGCTTGAGGAAGATCCGCGCGCCGCCGGCGTGTTCGGACAGCCGGGACGCCTCGTAGAGCGGCGACGGCCGGCCGGCGTAATGGGTCTGCAACCGGTCGAGTTCGTCGAGGAAACTCTGGTCGGTGCGCGCCTTCTCGTAGGCGGCGGTGACCTCCTCGATGACCGCCATCAACGCTTCGGGCACGTAGCGCCCGCCGTAGACGCCGAAGTGGCCGCGGGCGTCAGGATCGTGGGCGGTGTGCTCGGCGATCGCTGCACTCATCCGAGGCAGATTGGGTGTGGACGTGTCAGCCATGTCAGAACGACGTCATCGAGCCTGTTTGGGGCACGACGGGTGTGCTCCGGCGGTCACCAGGTCGGACACTGCGGTGCGGGGATCGCCGCTGGTCACCAGACCCTCGCCGACCAGCACAGCGTCCGCGCCGGCACCGGCGTAGGCCAGCAGATCGGCCGGCCCGCGCACGCCGGACTCGGCCACCCGGATGATGTTCGACGGCAGGCCCGGCGCGATGCGCCCGAAGCAGTTGCGGTCGACGTCGAGAGTCTTGAGGTCGCGGGCGTTGACGCCGATCACCCGTGCGCCGGCTTGCAGCGCACGGTTGGCCTCGTCCTCGGTGTGCACCTCGACCAGTGCCGTCATCCCCAGCGACTCGGTGCGCTCCAGCATCGACTCCAGCGCCGGTTGATCCAGGGCGGCCACCAGCAGCAGCAGCATGTCCGCGCCGTGCGCCCGGGCCTCGTGGATCTGGTACGGCCGAATGATGAAGTCCTTGCGAAGCACCGGAATGTTCACCGCCGCGCGCACCGCATCCAGGTCGGCCAGCGAGCCCTTGAACCGGCGTTCCTCGGTCAGCACACTGATCACCCGGGCGCCGCCGGCCTCGTAGGCGCGGGCCAGTTCCGCCGGATCGGAGATCGGGGCGAGTTCACCTTTGGACGGGCTGGCGCGCTTGACTTCCGCGATCACACCGATGCCGGGTTTGCGCAGAGCCGCCATCACGTCGCGCGGAGCCGGCGCCGCCTCGGCGGCGGCCTTCACCTCGGCCAGGCTGACCTGCGCTTCACGCGCGGCAACGTCGGCCAGGACCCCCTCAAGAATGGAGTCGAGCACAGTTGCCGAACTCATGACGTGCTGGTCCCCTTTGACGCTGTCGGACGGTCCCGTCGCCGTCTCGCGAGACGGCCCCGTCGCTGTTCGTCAAAGGGTATCCAAACCGTGGCCACCCGCTGTCACCGCCCCTCGTCCGGGGTGGGACCCCCGCCTGTGGGATCCCCGTCGGTGGGATCGCGCCCCTCATCGAGGGCATCCCACATCCCGCGTTCGGAGATTCCGCTCCGGCCTGGTTCAGATGCGGCACCCGCCGGGGCCGAACCCGCTGGGGCCGAACCCGCTGGGGCCGAACCCGCCGAGGGATGGGCCGCGGCCGCGGCGGCACGCATCATCAGGCCCGCGGCCGCCAGTGCGGCGAACGCGGCGATCAGGGTGATGACCGCACCGGTCAGGTGACGCTCGCTGTGCACCAGCGTGAAGATCGGAACCCCGGCCAGGGCCGCGCCGCGCGGGCCGACGTCCGGGGTGATGAACAAGCTCACGCCCAGATAGCCCAGGGCCAGGCAGGTGCCGGCCACCAGCACCGCGACCAACCGCAGCCACAGACCGCGCACTGCCAGTCCGGCCAGCGCGGCGGCCAGCAACAACAGCGCCAGGGGCAGCAGCGCGTTGGACCAGGCCGCCCCGTTGAGGTCCGTGGTCCGCTCCGGCCCGAGTCCGTCAGCGGAGCGAACCGACACCCACGACATCCGGGAGGCCACCCACAGTCCCAGGGCCGCGATCATCAGCAGGAGTTGGGCGATGCGCAGCGCGGACCGGCTCGGCCCAGACCGGTTCACGGGGCGGCCAGCGTCCCGGCGGCGGCGATGGCGGCCAGCACCGCCTTGGCCTTGTTGGTGGCCTCGTTGTACTCGTAGGGCCCGTTGGAGTCGGCGACCACGCCGCCGCCGGCCTGGACGTAGGCGGTGCCGTCGCGCATCAGCGCGGTGCGGATGGCGATCGCGAAGTCGGCGTTGCCGGCGAAGTCGAGGTAGCCGACCACGCCGCCGTAGAGACCGCGGCGGGTCTTCTCGACCTCTTCGATGAGTTCCATGGCGCGCACCTTCGGCGCGCCGGACAGGGTGCCGGCCGGGAAGCAGGCGGTGACGGCGTCCAGCGCGGTGCGGCCGTCGGCGAGTTGGCCGGTGACGGTGGAGACGATGTGCATGACGTGGCTGTAGCGCTCGATGTGGCTGTAGTCCTCCACCCGGACCGTGCCCGGCACGCAGACCCGGCCCAGATCGTTGCGGCCGAGATCGACCAGCATCAGATGCTCGGAACGTTCCTTCTCGTCGGAGAGCAGTTCCTTCTCCAGGAGCTGGTCCTCCTCCTCGGTGTGCCCGCGCCACCGGGTTCCGGCGATCGGATGGGTGGTAGCCCAGCCGTCCTGCACCGTCACCAAGGCCTCCGGAGAGGACCCGACGATCGAAAATGCCGTCTCCCCTTGGTCATTGGGAATGTGCACCAGGTACATGTACGGGCTGGGGTTGGTGACCCGCAGCATCCGGTAGACGTCGATCGGGTCGGCGTCGGTGTCCATCTCGAAGCGCTGGGACGGCACAACCTGGAACGCCTCGCCGGCCTCGATCTCGCCGACGAGCTTGTCCACGATCGCTCCGTACTCCTCGACCGTGCGCTGCGAGCGGTGCTGCGGGACGGGCCGGGCGAAGGTCGCCACGCTGGACGGCAGCGGCTGCCCCAGCGCCTTGGTCATCACATCGAGACGCCGCACCGCGTCGTCGTAGGCCTCGTCGACCCGCTCGTCGGTGCCGTTCCAGTTCACCGCGTTGGCGATCAACGTGATGGTGCCCTCGTGATGGTCGACCGCGGCGATGTCGGTGGCCAGCAGCAGCAGCATGTCGGGCAGATTGAGGTCGTCGACGGCCAGTTTGGGCAGTCGCTCGAGACGGCGGACGAAGTCGTAGGCGAAGAAGCCCACCATCCCGCCGGACAGCGGCGGCATGCCCTCCAGCGGTCCGGTCGCGAGCAGGTTGACCGTCTGCTGCAGCACCTCCAGCGGGTCGCCGCCGGTGGGCGCCCCTTCCGGGACCGCACCGAGCCAGACCGCCTGACCGTCGCGCACGGTCAGCGCCGAGGGCGCCCCGGCGCCGATGAACGACCACCTCGACCAGGACCGGCCGTTCTCGGCGGACTCCAGCAGGAAGGTGCCGGGACGGTCGGCGCCGAGCTTGCGGTAGGCCGACAACGGCGTCTCGCTGTCGGCGAGCACCTTTCGGGTCACCGGGACCACCCGGTGTTCGGCGGCCAATGCCCGGAACTCGTCGCGGGTGGTGGTGCTGGCGAGGGTGGACTGCACCCGATCATCTTCCCAGAACTGTTCATTACCGCCGACCGGCGATAGCGTGGCCCCATGAAGACTGGTGACCGCGTCCCTGATTTCGAGTTGCCGGACCAGACCGGAACCGTGCGATCGCTGTCCGGCCTGCTGGCCGACGGGCCGATCGTTTTGTTCTTCTACCCTGCGGCGATGACGCCGGGCTGCACCAAGGAGGCCTGCCACTTCCGCGATCTGGCCGGCGAGTTCGCCACCGTCGGCGCCTCCCGGGTGGGGATCAGCACCGACGCGGTGTCCAAGCAGGCCAAGTTCTCCGACTCCCAGCGGTTCGACTACCCGCTGCTGTCCGACGCCGACGGCCGGGTCGCCGATCTGTTCGGCGTGAAGCGCGGCCTGCTGGGCAAGTTCCTTCCGGTCAAGCGCACCACGTTCGTCATCGACACCGACCGCACAGTGCTCGAGGTGATCTCCAGCGAGATCAACATGGACACCCACGCCGACAAGGCGCTGGACGTGCTGCGGGCCCGCAAGACCGCCTGAGTCAGCGCCGGCGCTTGGCGGCTTTCGCGGTCGCCGCGCGGGCGGCCTGCTTGGCCAGGGTCTTCTCCCGGGCGCTGCGCTTGGGTGCCTGCCGGGCCTGCCCCCGCGACGAGCCGGGCTTGCGACCCCGCACGATCCCGATGAACTCCTCGACGAGTTCGCCCTGTGTGCCCGCCGGCACGGCCAGTGCCACCGGGCAGGCGGGCGCGTCGGTGATCGGTCGATAGGTCAGATCCTTGCGGTGGTGCAGCCGGGCCAGTGACTGCGGAACGATGAGCACACCGAGTCCGGCAGCAACGAGTTCGGTTGCGGCCTCAGTGGTTTCGGGCCGGTGATCGACCGGCGTTCCGGGGGCACCCGGCCAGTCGACGACGTCGTCGAGGGGCACCAGCCGAGGCTCACCGTCGAGGTCCGCGGCGGTGACCTCATCGGCCGCGGACAGCAGGTGGTCGGCCGGCACCACGACCACCGTCGTCTCCTCGTAGAGCGGGATCACCGCCAGTCCGGTGGTGTCGGTGGGTAGCCGCAGCAGTGCCACGTCGACGGCTCCGGTTCGCACCGCGCCGGCGGCGCCGGCCGCTGTGACAGCGCTCAGCGTCAGCGTCTCCGCGGGGTGACGCTGGGCCCAGTTGCGCGCCCACTTCGCCGGTGTCCCACCGGGGACGTAACCGACGGTGAGAGAGGGCCCATTAACCGAATCGGGTTCGGACACCGCATCAGGTTACCGATACCCTTGACCGCATGAGCAGGCCCGATCCACAGTCCATGAAGCCCGCGACGGCGGCCAAGAAGCTGGATGTGTACCTGCAAGCGACGCCTGCTGAGTTCCAGCAGAACCCGATCACCCGCACCGAGCTCGCCGCCCTGCAGGCCGACCCGCCGCAGTGGCTGTCAGATCTGCGCAAGAACGGGCCGCACCCGAAGAACCTGGTGGCCGCCAAGCTGGGTATCACGATCTCCGGTCTGACCCGCGGCGGCGTCACCGAGGCGCTTACCACCGATGAGATCAAAGCCCTGCTCGAGGACCAGCCGGAGTGGCTGGTCGCCGAACGGGAGAACTTTCAGAACGTGCTCGTCGAGGAACGCCGGCTCAAGGCGCTGCGGGCGGCCAAGTCCGACAAGCGCTGAGCGACGCTCTCAGAGCAGAAGGTCGGCGTCGAAGCAGGTGTGATCGCCGGTGTGACACGCCCCGCCCTGCTGGTCGACCTCGAGCAGCACGGTGTCACCGTCGCAGTCCAGTCGCACCGAGTGCACGTACTGGGTGTGTCCGGACGTCGCGCCCTTGACCCACTGCTCGCCGCGGGAGCGGGAGAAGTAGGTGGCCTCGCGGGTCGCCAGTGTGCGGGCCAGCGCAGCGTCGTCCATCCAGGCCACCATCAGGACCTTGCCGGTGCCGCGTTCCTGGGCGACGGCGGCGAACAGTCCGTCGGCATTGCGCTTGAGCCGCTTGGCAATTGCGGGATCGAGGGTCATCGGACCGGAATCTGATTTGTCCTCTTCGCCGGCGCTCATCGGACGGTGATCCCTTCGCGGGCCATCGCGGCCTTCACCTCACCGATAGTCAGCTCACCGAAGTGGAAGACGCTGGCGGCCAGCACCGCATCGGCGCCTGCCTGCACCGCCGGCGCGAAATGCTCAGGCGCCCCGGCTCCCCCGCTGGCGATCACCGGAACCGTGACGGCCGCGCGCACCGCGCGCAGCATCGGCAGGTCGAAGCCGGCCTTGGTGCCGTCGGTGTCCATCGAGTTCAGCAGGATCTCGCCGACGCCGAGTTCGGCTCCGCGCGTTGCCCATTCGACCGCGTCGATGCCGGTGCCCTGCCGGCCGCCGTGGGTGGTGACCTCCCAACCCGACGGCGTGGGCGCCGAACCCTCCGGCACCGTGCGGGCGTCCACCGACAGCACGATGCACTGCGATCCGAACTGCCGCGCCAGTTCGGCCAGAAGTTCCGGCCGGGCGATCGCGGCGGTGTTGACCGAGACCTTGTCCGCACCCGCCCGCAGCAGTGCGTCGACATCGGCTACCGCACGCACGCCGCCGCCGACGGTCAAGGGGATGAACACCTGCTCGGCGGTGCGCCGAACCACCTCAAGCATGGTTGCCCGGCCCGACGACGAAGCGGTGACGTCCAGGAAGGTCAGTTCGTCGGCGCCCTCGGCGTCGTAGACCGCGGCGAGTTCGACCGGGTCGCCGGCATCGCGCAGGTTCTCGAAGTTGACGCCCTTGACCACCCGGCCGGCATCGACGTCCAGGCACGGAATAACCCGCACAGCGAGGTTTGACAGTGGATCCATCAGCGGTATTCCTCCGGCGCGCCGAGGCTGTTCAGGATCTCCAGCACCTGCTCGTGCGCGCCCGGCGCGGCGGTCAGCGTCGAACGGGTCTCGACGGTCCAGGGCCGGCCGGCCAGGTCGGTGACCTCACCGCCGGCCGCCCGCACCAGTGCCACCCCCGCGGCGTGATCCCAGACATGGCCGCCGAAACTGACTGAGGCGCCCAGGATTCCGGCCCCGACGTAGGCCATGTCGATTCCGGTCGAGCCGTGCATGCGCATCTTCGAGCAGACCCGGCTGATGTTCTCCAGCGCCGAGAGCCGGTAGCGGCCCGGGAACCGGCCGCCCCATTCGACGTTGAAGGTGCCGAATCCGACGATCGAATCGGCCAGCGAGGTGCGGGCCAGTGGCGGGTGGTCGATGCCGTTGACCAACAGCGGTCCGCCCTTGATGGCCGTGTAGCGCTGATCGACGAACGGCAGCCAGGTGAGCCCGGCCACCGGTTCGCCGTCGCGCAGCAATCCGAGCAGGATGGCCGCCATCGGCGATCCGGCCGCGTAGTTGAACGTGCCGTCGATGGGGTCGAGCACCCAGACCCATTCGGCGTCGAGTGCGGCCCCACCGAACTCCTCGCCGTGCACCCCGATCCCGGTGGTCTCCTCGAGTGCGGCTACCACCTGTCGTTCGATGGCGAGGTCCACCTCGGTGGCGAAGTCGTTGCCCTTCTTCTGCACCGCGGACTGGGCGCGGTGACCCGCCAGGAAGGGCAGTGCGGCCTCGTCGAGAATCGCCGCCGCGTCGGCGACCAGAGCCTCGAGATCGAGGCCAGAAGGATCAGCGGCGGGCACTTAGCGGTTCACCGCCGACTTCATCGCATCCAGGGCTTCGGGAAGGGTGAACCGGCCTGCATAGAGCGCCTTGCCGACGATGGCCCCCTCGACTCCGCAGTGCGTCAGCGTCGCGATGGCACGCAGGTCGTCGATGCTGGACACCCCGCCGGAGGCGATCACCGGCGCATCGGTGCACTCGGCGACGCCCTCCAACAGGTCCAGGTTGGGCCCGGTCAGAGTGCCGTCCTTGGTGACGTCGGTGACCACGAACCGCGAACAGCCTTCGCTGTCAAGGCGTTCCAGCACCTGCCACAGGTCACCGCCGTCGGTCTCCCAGCCGCGTCCGCGAAGCCGGTGCTCACCGTCGACGATCTGCACGTCCAGACCGACGGCTACCTTCTCGCCGTGTTCGGCGATGGCCCGGGCACACCACTGCGGGTTCTCCAGGGCCGCGGTACCGACATTGACCCGGGCGCAGCCGGTGGCCAGCGCGGCCCGCAGCGACTCGTCGTCACGGATACCACCGGACAGTTCGACCTTCACGTCGAGTTGTCCGACGAGTTCGGCGAGCAGTTCGCGGTTGGAGCCCCTACCGAAGGCGGCGTCGAGGTCCACCAGGTGGATCCACTCGGCACCGTCGCGCTGCCACTGCAGCGCGGCCTCCAGCGCCGAACCGTACTCGGTCTCACTGCCGGCCTTACCCTGCACCAGGCGCACAGCGCGGCCCTCGACGACGTCAACAGCGGGTAGCAAAATCAGCTCTGTCACAGTCCCTCAACCCAATTCATGAGCAACGCCGCACCGGCGTCACCGCTCTTCTCCGGATGAAATTGCGTCGCCGACAGCGGGCCGTCCTCGACGGCCGCCAGGAAACGCACGTGATGGGTGGCCCAGGTGAGCAGCGCGTCGGTGTCGCCCTCCCACTTCTGCGCGGCGTAGGAGTGCACGAAGTAGAACCGGGTGCCGGCGTCGAGACCCTTGAACAGCCGGCTGCCCGCCGCGGCCTCCACGGTGTTCCAGCCCATGTGCGGGATCACCGGGGCGTCGAGCTTGGTCACCGATCCCGGCCACTGGCCGCAGCCGGTGCTCTGGACGCCGAATTCGACACCGCGGGCGAAAAGGATCTGCATGCCGACGCAGACTCCCAGGACCGGACGACCGGCGGCCACCCGCTCGGCGATGATCTCGTCACCGCCGATACCGCGGAGCCCGGCCATGCACGCCTCGAACGCGCCGACCCCGGGCACCACCAGTCCGTCCGCGGCCAGTGCGGCGGACCGGTCGGCGGTCACCGTGACGTCGGCACCGGTTCGTTCCAATGCACGCTGCGCCGAGCGCAGATTGCCCGAGCCGTAGTCCAGGACGACAACTTTTGTCACAGAACGCCTTTGGTGGACGGCACGCCGGCGACGCGGGGATCCGGCTCGACGGCCTGACGCAGGGCGCGGGCCACGGCCTTGTACTCGGCTTCGGTGATGTGGTGCGGATCGCGGCCGTAGATGGTGCGCACATGCAGTGCGATCTTGGCGTTGAGTGCCAGCGACTCGAAGACGTGCCGGTTGATCACGGTGTGGTACGGCACCCCGGATCCGGCGATGGTGAAGTCGACGAGGTACTCCGGTTCGCCGGTGTGCACGAAGTAGGGCCGACCGGACACGTCGACGGCCGCGTGCGCCAGGGTCTCGTCCATCGGGATGAACGCGTCACCGAAGCGGCGGATGCCCTTCTTGTCCCCGAGTGCCTGACCGAGTGCCTGCCCCAGCACGATCGCGGTGTCCTCGACGGTGTGGTGTGCCTCGATGTCGACGTCACCGCGGGCGGTGATCATCAGATCGAAACTGGCGTGGCTGCCCAATGCGGTCAGCATGTGGTCGAAGAACGGCACGCCGGTGTCGATGCTGACCTCGCCGGTGCCATCGAGGTTCAGATCGACGACGATGTCGGACTCGCGGGTCTTGCGCTCTAGCCGGGCACGGCGGTCGGTGGTCATGACGCTCCTATCGACTTGCTGGCCCGGCCATGACCAGCCCTCCGGCTGGCAGCCAGGAAGGCGTCGTTCTCCGACTCGAGTCCGATGGTGACGCGCAGGAATCCCGGGATGCCGACGTCGCGGATCAGTACCCCGTCGTCGAGGTAGCGCTGCCATGCCGCAGGGGCATCCGAGGCACCCGTCCATTCCGGGCTGCCGAACAGCACGAAGTTGGCGTCACTGGGGATGACCCGGAAGCCCATGTCGTGCAACGCGACACAGACCCGGTCCCGTTCGGCGGCCAGTGCGGCCACACTGGCCAGGGTCTCGTCGGCGTGCCGCAGTGCGGCCCGGGCTGCGACCTGGCTGAGCACCGACAGGTGATACGGCAACCGCACCAACAGCACCGCTTCGATGACCGCCGGAGCGGCCACCAGGTAGCCCAACCGACCGCCGGCGAAGGCGAACGCCTTGCTCATGGTGCGGCTGACGATCAAGCGGGTCGGGTACTCGTCGAGGAGTGTGATGGCGCTGGGCTGATCGGAGAACTCCCCGTAGGCCTCGTCGACGATCAGCACCCCGCCGGTCATCGCGTCGAGCAGGCGGCGCAACGCGGTCAGCGGGATGCTCTGTCCGGTCGGGTTGTTCGGGCTCGTCACGAAGACCACGTCGGGCTGGTGTTCTGCAATGGCGGCCACGGCAGTGTCGATGTCGAGGCCGAAATCGGGCGCGCGGTGGACCTCCACCCAACGGGTCTGGGTGCCGTCGGCGATGATCGGGTGCATCGAGTAGGACGGCACGAATCCCAGCGCTGTGCGCCCGGGGCCGCCGAACGCCTGCAGGAGTTGCTGCAGGATCTCGTTGGATCCGTTTGCCGCCCAGACGTTCTCGACACCGACCGCCACGCCCGTGCGGGCCGAGAGGTAAGCGGCCAGATCGCGGCGCAGTTCGACCGCGTCCCGGTCCGGATAGCGGTGCAGTTCGGCCGCGGCGGCCCGCACCGATTCGGCGACGTCGTCGACCAGCGCACGACTCGGCGGGTGCGGGTTCTCGTTGGTGTTCAGCCGCACCGGAACGTCGAGTTGCGGCGCTCCGTAGGCCGACTTGCCGCGCAGGTTCTCCCGCAACGGCAGGTCCTTGAGTGCGACCTGCTCTCCGATGCTCATTACCGCTCGAACCTCCGGCGGACCGCCTCGCCGTGAGAGGGCAGATCCTCGGCCTTGGCCAGGGTGATGACGTGCCCGGCGACGTCCTTCAGGGCCGCCTCGGTGTAGTCCACGATGTGGATGCCACGCAGGAAGGTCTGCACCGACAGTCCGCTGGAGTGCCGCGCGGTGCCTGCGGTGGGCAGCACGTGGTTGGAGCCGGCGCAGTAGTCACCGAGGCTGACCGGGGACCACGGGCCGACGAAAACCGCTCCGGCCGAACGGATCCGGGCCGCGACGTCGGCGGCGTCGGCGGTCTGGATCTCCAGGTGCTCGGCGGCGTAGGCGTTGACCACCCGAACCCCGGTGTCGAGATCGTCGACGAGCACGATGGCCGACTGCGGACCGCGCAGCGCCTCGATCACCCGCTCGCGGTGCTTGGTGGTGGTCAGCTGAGCGGCCAACTCGGTCTCGGTGGCGGCGGCCAGGTCCTCGCTGGCGGTCACCAGGACGCTGGCCGCCATCACATCGTGCTCGGCCTGGCTGATCATGTCGGCGGCCACGTGCGACGGGTCTGCGGTGTGGTCGGCCAGGATGGCGATCTCAGTGGGGCCGGCCTCGGAGTCGATGCCGACCTCGGAACGGCAGATCCGTTTGGCCGCAGTCACATAGATGTTGCCGGGTCCGGTGATCATGTCGACCGGCGCGAGCTCGGCGCCGTCGGTGTCGGTGCCGCCGTAGGCCAGCAGTGCCACCGCCTGCGCGCCGCCGACCGCCCACACCTCGTCGACGCCGAGAAGGCGGGCGGCGGCCAGGATGGTCGGGTGCGGCTTGCCGTCGAACGCGGCCTGCGGCGGGCTCACGACCACCAGCGATTCAACGCCCGCAGCCTGGGCGGGCACCACGTTCATCACCACGCTGGACGGGTAGACCGCGTTGCCGCCCGGGACGTAGAGGCCGACGCGCTCCACCGGCACCCAGCGCTCGGTCACCGCGGCGCCGTTGTCGAACAGCGTGGTGGTGCTGGTGCGCCGCTGATCGGCGTGCACCGCGCGGGTCCGCTCGATGGCCACCTCGAGCGCGGTGCGCACGTCGGGGTCCAATCCGGCCAGTGCCGCCTCGAGGTCGGCGGCCGGGACGCGGACAGCGGGCGGACGCACGCCGTCGAACTTCTCGCCGTAGTCCAGGGCGGCGACCGCGCCGCGGGCGGCGACGTCGTCGACGATCGGCTTGACGGTGGGCACCACCGCATCCACGTCGACCCCCCCGCGGGGCAGGGCGGCACGCAACTGCGCCGCGGTGAGCGCGCGCCCACGCAGATCGATCCGGGTCATGCCGAAGCTGGTCATCGCCTCAATTGTCCCCGATCGGGGCAGCGATACGAAAATCGTTTTCACATCGGTCCGGATCTGGCCCCATACTGCACCGATGCGGCCGGAACTGTGGCTGGCGTTCCTGGGCGCCTCGATCGCCATCAGCGTGTCCCCGGGGGCCGGGGCGGTGCAGTCCATGGCCACCGGGCTGTCGCACGGGCTGCGGCGCGGGGTGTGGAGCATCGCCGGCCTGCAACTGGGCCTGCTGCTGCAACTGGCGATCGTCGCCGTCGGGCTCGGTGCCGCGGTCGCGAGGTCGATGACGGCGTTCACGATCATCAAATGGGCCGGTGTGGCGTACCTGATCTACCTGGCGGTGCGGCAGTGGCGGGCCCCCACCGAGGATCTCGGTGACGGGATCGAGATGGCCGACGGCGGTCGGTTCAAGCTGCTGATGCGCGGCTTCCTGGTGAACATGACCAATCCGAAGGCCCTGGTGTTCCTGCTGGCCGTGCTGCCGCCGTTCATCGAGCCGGCGCAACCGCTGCTGCCGCAGTATCTAGTGATCGCCGTGACGATGGTCGTCGTCGACGTCATCGTCATGTGCGGATACACCGGCCTGGCCTCACGGCTGCTGGGCTGGCTGCGCACGCCCCGCCAGCAGACCATCGTCAACCGGACCATGTCGGCGCTGTTCGCCACCGCGGCACTGGTGCTGTCATTGGTTCGGCGCGGCGCCGCCTGACGGGCAGCGCATGATGGAACCCATGCGCGCAGAAGACCACCCCAACAACGCCCCCGGCGTGCCGATGAAGTTCCCGCCGTGGTTCGAGAAGCTGCAGATCAAGTACATGAACCCGATCGCCGTGCCGATCGCGCGGTTCATGCCGGGCATCACCGTGATCAAGCACCGCGGCCGCACCTCGGGCAAGGAGTACGAGACCGCGATCTCGGCATACCGCAAGGGCCGGACGGTGGCGATCATGCTCGCCCACGGCAAGACCAACTGGGTGAAGAACATCCTGGCAGCCGGCGAAGCGGAACTGAGGCTGGGCGGGCGCGATGTGCACCTGGTCAACCCGAGGATCGTGCCGGCCGGCGCCGACGACCCGTCGCTGCCGCGGATGGCCCGGCTCGCCGCCAAGCGCGGCGTCGGCGTCTTCGCCGCCGAGATTTCCCGTTGAGTGAGGAACCTTGCAGACATCCACTCGCACTTTGTCTGCGTGAGTCCTAACTCGACGCGAATGAATCAGAGATCGAGGCCGAT
>NZ_JAFMJZ010000037.1 GCF_017853185.1 Mycolicibacterium sp. | reverse complement strand
GGTCCTGATTAGCCCCTCAGCTGGTTTTCACCAGCTTCGGCGGCTGCCAACTGCCGTCCAGCGCTTCAGGTTTGGGCCAGTACAGCCGCATGAAGACCGTGAACGGACCCTCCGGTGCGGGCAGCCAGTTGGCTTCCTTGTCCGCGCCCGGGGACTGGCTCTGCACGTAGACGGTCAGGCTGCCGTCCGGATTCGTCGCCAGGTCCGGCAGCATCGGCGAGTTGATCACGTAGCGATTGATCGGATTGTCGACCAGCAATGACTCCGGCATCTTGTACATGGTCACCGACCAGAATGCGTTCGCCGGCGGCAGCCCACCGGCCGGGAAGGTCAGGGTGTACGCGTTGGCCCCGGTCAGCGGCGCACCGTCGGAGTCGGTGGACAGAACCGGGTACATCGCCTCCGCGTTGGAGTTGGCGTAGATCCCGATCACCGCACCGGCCATCCGGTAGAGGTAGTTGGCGTTCAACTGCTCCTTGGTGCCGAACAGCTGACCCGACTTGACCGCGCCGGTGTCGATCTTGTCCTTCTTGAACGCGCTGAACTCGGCCCACGCGTCAGCCATCCCGTCACCGAAGGCCTTCTGCATCTCCGGGCTGAGCTTCTCGGAGCTGAAGGTGCCGTCACCGGTGAGGCCGATCGAGGCGAACCGGGCCCGGATGTCCTTCTCCGAGGCCATGATCGGCGCGAATTTCAGCTGGAAGTCCAGCAGGTCGAAGAACCGCAGCGAAGTCTTCTCATCGTCAGCCGTGAGCGGTACCGGCCAGTCGACGGCCGGTGCCGCGGTCGGGGCCGGCTTCTTGGTGAACGTGGACAGCGGTTCAGCCTTGTACCCGGCCTGGATCTTCTCGACGTTCCCCAGATCGTCGGGTCCGAACAACTGGGTCCGATAGGCAACCAGAACGAAGTCGGTGTCGGCCTTGATGACCTCGCCGATCCCCTCCGGCTTCTCGCCGTTCCATTCCGGGCCGGCCAGTAGATAGGTTCCACCACCGTTGCCGGTGGTGCGGGTGCCGACGTAGGCGAAGTTGTAGGTGTAGCCGTCGATGAACTGCAGCGAGTAGTAGCGGTCCTTCTCCACCGGCGGGACGAACAGCACCAGCGGCTCGGTGCGCAGGTCGGCGCCCAGCATCGAGTAGGGGGTGTCGGAGTTGGGAGTCTGCACGGCGGTGTCGGCGGGGGTGAAAACCCTTGCCGTACTGTGCACTTCATTCCATGGACCCTTGTACTCGGGGCCGTCGGGATTGATGAAGTACGCATTCTGGATCCGGTAGCTGTCCACCATCGGGAAGCCGTAGACATACGCGTCCTTGGCGATGGCCCGGACCTGCTCGAGTGTCGGCGGGCCACTCGGGGCGGGGGTCTCGACCTGCTTGGCCTGGTTCGAGGAGCCACAGCCGGCAACCAAGGCCACCAGTAGCGCGACGACCGTCAGTGCCCATTTCCGCATGATGTGTCCCTTCCGCTAACGAACACCAAGGAGTGCGTCGAGTGCGGTGGCCACCAGGGCCGGGGCGGACTCGTCGTGGCCGCCGTAGTCGAACGCGTCGGTGACCCAGCCGTCCACCGCGGCAAGCACTTTCGGGGTGTCCAGGTCGTCGGCCAGATAGCGGCGCATCCGCCGGATCAGGTCGGCGGCGTCGGGACCGGCCGGCAATGCCGTCGCCGTACGCCAGCGCTGCAACCGGTCTCCTCCCTCGGCGAGCACCTCGTCGCTCCAGAACCGGTCGCTGCGGTAGTGCCCGGCCAGCAGTCCCAGCCGGATCGCAGCGGGCTCTACGCCGAGGGCGCGCAGCTTGGAGACCAGCACCAGGTTGCCGCGACTCTTGGACATCTTGTGGCCGTCCCAGCCGATCATCCCGGCGTGCACGTAGTGCCGGGCGAATCGCCGTTCCCCGGTGGCCGATTCGGCGTGCGCGGCGGAGAACTCGTGGTGCGGGAAGATCAGGTCGCTGCCGCCGCCCTGCACGTCGAACCCGAAACCGATGCGGCTCAACGCGATCGCCGAACACTCCACATGCCAGCCGGGTCGGCCGGGGCCGAAGGGTGAGGGCCAACTCGGTTCGCCGGGACGATTCGCGCGCCAGAGCAGTGCGTCCAGCGGGTCGGCCTTACCCGGCCGGTCCGGGTCTCCCCCGCGCTCGGCGAACAGCGCCGCCATCGTGTCGCGGTCGTAGTTGGACTCGTAGCCGAACTGCACGGTGGCGTCGGCCCGGTAATAGACGTCCGGGTACTCGTCGTCGACGACGTAGGCCGCGCCGGAGGCCAGCAGCTTCTCGATGAGTTCGACCACTTCGGCGATCGCCTCGGTGGCCCCGACGTAGTCGCGCGGCGGCAGCACCCGTAGTGCGGCCATGTCCTCACGGAACAGCTGGGTCTCTCGGTCGCCGAGGTCGCGCCAGTCGATGCCGTCGCGCTCGGCCCGCTCGAACAGCGGGTCGTCGACATCGGTGACGTTCTGCACGTAGTGCACGCGGTGGCCGTTATCCAGCCACACCCGGTTGACCAGATCGAAGGTCAGATACGTCGCGGCGTGGCCGAGGTGGGTTGCGTCATAAGGCGTGATGCCGCAGACATAGATCGTCGCGACGTCACCGGGCGTGGTGGGTCGGACCTGACGGTCGGCACTGTCGTAGAGCCGCAACGCCGGACCGCGCCCGGGCAACTCCGGAACGTCGACTGCTTCCCACGCGTGCATCTCAGCTCGCCAGCCACATCGCGTCGAGAAGCAGGTCGGCGACCTCGGGACGGCAGATCAGCAGATCGGGCGACCAGGGGTCGGGCTGGTTGTAGCGCAGCGGTGACCCATCGATACGGGTGGCGTGCAGCCCGGCTGCCTGCAACACCCCGGCCGGTGCGGCGTTGTCCCACTCCCACTGACCGCCGGCGTGGATGTAGGCGTCGACGTCGCCACGCACGACCGCCATCGCCTTGGCACCGGCCGAGCCGATCCGAAGAAACTCGATGTCGAGCCGGTCGCGCAGCCGCCACAGCACCGCCGGCGGCCGGTTGGAACTCGCAGTGATCCGAATCGGGCCGCCTCGTGACGCCGGCGGCGCGGTCACGGTGTCGCTGCGGTGCACCTCGCCGAGCGCAGGCAGAGCGACGGCGGCGTCGGTGATCGCTCCCTCGCCGGCTTCGCCGCTGCGCTGCCAGAGCGCCACATGGACGGCCCAATCCTCCCGGTGCGGCATGGAGTACTCGCGGGTGCCGTCGAGCGGGTCGATGATCCACACCCGGTCGGCGCGCAGCCGTATGAGATCGTCGTGCGCCTCTTCGGAGAGCACCGCGTCACCGGGGCGTTCGGACCGCAGCCGACGCACCAGCAGTTCGTTGGCGCGGAAGTCACCGGCGTCGCCCAGACCCGGCGGGAAGTCGTGTCCGACCTCGGCGCGCACCGCCAGCAACAGCCGTCCGGCCTCCTCGGCCAGATCGGCAGCCAGTTCGGCGTCCGTCTGCGTCACCCAGCAAGTATCGCTGACCGCATAACCGGCGGTGCCGCCACGTCCCGACGGCTAGATTCGGCGGCATGCGGATGGTGTTCGTTCTCCCGGTCGCCGCCCTGGCCCTGTCTTCCCTCGCGCTGACGGCTTGCGGCCCGGCCAAGCCGGCCGACCAGTTGACCGGCACCAGCTGGCAGCTGCTGGGCATCGACTCGATGGCCCCGGCGGAAGAGCCCAGCACGACGATCGACGAACCGGGTCTCTACATGGTCACCTTCGGCGACGACGGGCGGGCCACCTTTCAGGTGCACTGCAACCGCGGCAGTTCGACCTGGCACGCCGAGGCGGCGGCACCGGACTCCGGCAGCCTGACCTTCGGGGAGCTGGCCCTGACCCGGATGTACTGCCCGCAGCCGTCGGCCGACACCAAGGTGGCCGCCGCACTGGGGCGGGTCCGCAGCTATCTGATCTCGGACGGAAAACTGCACCTGTCGCTGGAGGCCGACGGCGGTGTCATGAACTGGCAGCCTGCCCCCTAGAAGGCAGGGCCCACTAGAAAGCAGGGCCCTCTAGAAAGCCGGCCAGGGCAGCGGACTGCGGCCCCCCGGTTTCGGCAGCACCGGATTGTCGAGCAGCGCGCGGACCCGGGCCCGCAGCGCCGTGAGTTCGGCGGCCGTGATGTGTTCGGACAACTGCTCGCCCAGTTCGCCGTCGAGTTGCTCCTGCAGACCGGCGACAGCCTCAAGGGTGTCGTCATCCAAGGATTCTCCGGCCCACCCCCACAGCACAGTGCGCAGCTTGTCGTGCGTGTGCAGTGACACCCCGTGATCGACGCCGTACACGCGGCCGTCGACCCCGGTGAGGATGTGGCCGCCCTTGCGGTCGGCGTTGTTGACGATGACGTCGAAGACCGCCATCCGGCGAAGCCGCGGATCGTCGGCGTGCACCAGGGCCACCTCGTCCCCGGCGTAGTCACGGGCGGTGAGCACCGAAAGGTATCCCGGTGGAACGGCATTCACCGGACACAGGTCGACCAGGTCGGCGTCCTCGGGCTGTTCCACCCACAGCTGCAGCATTCCGGGGCCGGCCGGCCCGTCGCGAATGATGGTGAGCGGCACCACATCCCAACCCAATGCGGCCGACACCAGGTAGGAGCCGACCTCACGGCCGGCCAGCGTGCCGTCCGGAAAGTCCCACAACGGTTGTTCTCCGGCGACCGGCTTGTAGACACACTGCACGGGGTCGCCGGGAGCCTCCGGCAGCGCCGCCTCGCAGAGGAAGGTCGCATTACTGGCGGAGCGGATCCGGCCCAGGACGGTCAGATCGCCGCGGTGCAGCGCTCGGTGTCGCGGGTCGGCGCCGGTCACGATTCCGGGTCGTCCTCTGCATCGGAAAGCGCACCGGACAGACCGCCGCGCAGGTATCCGTTGGTGCGCACGCAGAGGTGACCCTCCGGATCCAGCGGCTCATCGCACAGCGGGCACGGCGGACGGCCGGCCGAGATGACCCGGTTCGAGCGGTCGGCGAACTGGCGCGCCGACTCCGGCGAGAGGAACACCCGGACCGCGTCGGGCCCCTCCTCGGAGTCGTCGAGGATCACCGAGGCGTCGAACTCGGTGTCGCTGACCGCCAGCAGTTCCACCACCACGCTTTCGGCCTCGGCATCCCAGCCCAGGCCCATGGTGCCCACCCTGAACTCGGCGTCGACCGGCATCACCAACGGGCTCAGGTCGGTGACTTCGGATTCCGGCGGCAACGCGGTGCCGAACCGGCGGTTGATCTCCACCAACAGGGCGCCGATCCGCTCGGCCAGCACGGCCACCTGCTGCTTCTCGCACAGCACCGAGACCACGCGGGAGTCATCCACGGCCTGCAGATAGAACGTCCGGTTACCGGGTTCACCCACCGTCCCGGCGATGAACCGGTCGGGCGTGTGGAAGACGTGGATTGCGCGGCTCATGTCACCTCCAAAATACCGGGATGGGTTGTCAGTCGGTCGTCCCACCGACGACCGCATCGCCGTCGGCCCCGGCATCCGCCCCGCTGTCCGTCTTGGGGGCCGGTGGCGCAGTGAGCGCGGACGCGAGTTGGGCGCCGGTGTGGTTGAGGTGAAGTACGAACGGGCGCACCGGGGTGTAGCGGATCACGCTCATCGACGCCGGGTCGGCGGTGATCCGCTGAAAGCTGTCCAGATGGGTGCCCAGCGCATCGGCCACCACCGCCTTGATCACGTCGCCGTGCGTGCAGGCGATCCAGAGCGCGTCACCGCCGTGCTCCTCGGCCAGCCGGCGATCGTGCTCGCGGACCGCGGCCACCGCGCGGGTCTGCACCTGAGCCAGCCCCTCGCCTTCGGGGAAAACCGCGGCACTGGGGTGCTGCTGCACCACCGTCCACAGTGGCTCTTTGACCAACTCCCCTATTTTGCGTCCGGTCCACTGTCCGTAATCGACCTCGGCGAGCCGCTCGTCGACCAGCGGGGCCAATCCGAGCGCGGCGGCCAGCGGTTCCAGGGTGCGCCGGCAGCGCAACAGCGGTGAGCGCACCAGCGCCTTGATCGGCAGGCCCTCGAGGCGTTCCACCAGTGCGGCGGCCTGCGCGGCGCCCTTCTCGTCGAGTTCGACGCCCTCGGTCCGGCCGGCCAGGGTGTGCGCGGTGTTGGAGGTCGAGCGGCCGTGCCGCAACAGGATGACGGTCACGCGCTCACAGCCCGACTCATGTCGCCGACACCACGCCGGTGGCCAGCAGCGCCATGATCGTCAGCGCCAGCACCACCCGGTAGCCGACGAACCAGTACATCGCGTGATGGGTCAGGAAGCGCAGCAGCCAGGAGATGGCCGCGTAGCCGATCACGAAGGTGATCACCACCGACACCAGAAGCTGCAGTCCGGTCGCGCTCATCCCCTCGGTGACCGGATGGAAGGCGTCTGGAAGGGAGAACAGTCCGGAGGCGAACACCGCCGGAATGGCAAGCAGGAAGCCGAATCTCGCCGACAGCGCGCGGTCCAGGCCGAGGAACAGCCCGGCGCTGATCGTCGAGCCGGAACGGGACACCCCGGGCACCAGTGCAAGGCACTGCGCCAAGCCGACCAGCAGACCATCGCGCCAGGTGAGTTGCCCGGCGTGCCGGTTCTGCTTGCCGAAGTACTCGGCCGCCGCGATCACCGCGGAGAACACCAGCATGGCCGTGGCGATCACCCACAGGTTGCGCACCTCGGAACGGATCGCGTCCTTGAACGCCAGACCCAGCACCACGATCGGGATGGTGCCGATGATGACGTACCAGCCCATCCGGTAGTCGATGTTGTCGCGGTGCGCCTTGACGAACACGCCGTCGAACCAGGCCTTGAGGATGCGGACGATGTCGCGGCCGAAGTAGACCAGCACGGCCGCCTCGGTGCCCAACTGGGACACCGCGGTGAATGACGCGCCCGCGTCGGCGCCGAAGAAGACCCGCGACACGATGGCGAGGTGACCGGAGGACGAGATCGGCAGGAACTCGGTCAGGCCCTGCACCACGGACAGGACGACCACCTGCAACCACGACATCGACGTCACATCCACGTCGCTGACCGTACTAGTAGCGGCCCGCGATCAGCGGGGCGGTTCGGTCGCCGCGATGGTGTCGCGGACGGCGGCCAGCAGGCTGCGCGGATCGTCGACGTCGACGTCACCCAGTCCGCGACTCGCGGTGGCGATCACATCCTCCGGCAGCGGCACCGGGCCGAGCAGGCGGGGACGGTAGACCTCCACGACAAGTTGCGCGCGGTGGACGTGGAAGGAGAACGGCCGGCCGTCGCCGAGATAACCGAATCCACTCGCGAAAAGACCGGTGATCAGGTCCTCGACCACGAACTCACTCCCGGTCGGGTGTGGTGCGGCGGCCAGAGTCATTCCGACACCATAACGTGGCTTACGGCCATCGGGGACCAATCCGCGATCGGCTCGCCGAAGGGCCTGGGTGCGACGGCCCTAGACTTCAGGATCGACCGTCGCTCCACCGACATGACCGGGGGCCATCCGTTGCCGTTGCAGGAAAACCGCAGCGCCAGAGCGTTGGGCGGGCTGCTGCTGGTCGTGGCGATGCTCAGCGGGTGTTCGTCGAACCCGGCTGACGCCCCGCCCCCGACCATCGAACCGGCCCGCGCAGCGGTATCGCCGCCGATCGTGACGGCCCCGGTGGGGCAGGTGATTGGGCTGGGCCTGATCCCTGGGGGTGGGCGGCCGACCGCCGCCCTGTTCGATCGCGCGACCTCGATGCTCGCCGTCCTGGCCGGTGCGACGCTGACCACAGTGCCCGGAAACGGCACACCGCGCACCATCGCCCTGCCCGGACCGGCCACCGCCATCTGCGGTGACGGCCGGGGTGCCGTCTTCGCGGCGACCCGCGGCGGGTTCTTCACCGTCGACCTCCGCGCCGGCACGGCGGCCAGGACCGACATCGCGGGTCGGGCCGACACCGACTTCACCGCCATCGCCCGGCGTGCCGACGGCCGACTCGTCCTCGGCAGCGCCGACGGCAAGGTCTACACCCTGGCTCCGGATATGACCGTCAGCGCGACGGCGACCATTTTCGCCCGGGTGGACGCCATCGTCACCCAGGGCGATATCGCGGTGGTGCTCGACCGCGCACAGACCTCGGTGACCTCGCTGAGCGCCCAGGGCACACCGCAATTGGCACTGCGCGCCGGTCAGGGGGCCACCACCATCGCCGCCGACCCGGCGGGCCGGGTGCTGGTGGCCGACACCCGTTCCGGGCAGCTGCTGGTCTTCGGAGCCGACCCGCTGATCGAACGGCAGGCCGCGCCGGTCCCCGATGCGCCGTACGGCCTGGCCGGATCGGCCACCCTGGCCTGGGTTTCGCAGACTGCGACCAACACCGTCGTTGGCTACGATCTGTCCACCGGAACAGCCGTGGAGAAGGTGCGATATCCGACCGTGCAGCAACCCGACTCGCTGGCCTTCGACGAGGCCTCGGGCACCCTTTATGTGGTGTCCGGGTCGGGTGCCGGGGTGCAGGTGATCCACAACGCGGGCCCCGTTCGATGAGCGCCGTCCGATGAGCCCCGTCCGATGAGTACCGCCTACGGCCGGATGCCCGCGTCCTGGGCCTCGGCACTCTCCGATGACTACGAGTGGATTCCACTGCGACTTCCCCCCGAGGTGACCCGGATCAGCGCGTCGACCCGACTGTCCATCGAGGCCGAATACCGAGGTTGGGAACTGACCAGGGTCCGGCTCTACACCGATGGCAGCCGGCGGGTCCTGTTGCGGCGCAAGAAGTCCCGCACCGACACCGGGCAGCCGCCCGTCACAGATCTGCCGACGCAATGATCTACGAAGCATGATCTACGAAGCCGTGCGCCGAGCGCTGTTCCTGGCGCCGCCGGAGCGCATCCACACCCTGGTCTTCGGCGCCCTGCGCGGCGCCACCGCGACCGGCCCGGCCCGGCAGCAGTTGCGCCGGGTGATGGCCCCGAGCGATCCGGTGCTGGCCAGCACGGTCTTCGGCGTCCGCTTTCCGGGTCCGATGGGCCTGGCCGCCGGCTTCGACAAAGACGGTCTGGGCCTGAACACCTGGGGCGCAATGGGATTCGGCTACGCCGAGATCGGCACCGTGACGGCACTGCCCCAGCCCGGCAACCCCGAACCCAGGCTGTTCCGGCTGCCCGAGGACCGCGGCCTACTGAACCGGATGGGGTTCAACAACGCCGGCGCCGGGGCGCTGGCGCTGCGGCTGGCCCGCCATACCCCCGACGTTCCGATCGGGGTGAACATCGGCAAGTCCAAGATCACCCCGCCCGAGCGGGCCGCTGAGGATTACGCCTCCAGCGCCCGGCTGCTCGGCCCGCTGGCCTCCTACCTGGTGGTCAACGTCAGTTCTCCGAACACCCCTGGACTTCGCGACCTGCAGGCCGTCGAATCGCTGCGGCCGATCCTGGCCGCGGTGCTGGCCGAGACCACCACACCGGTGCTGGTGAAGATCGCCCCCGACCTCTCCGACTCCGACGTCGACGCCGTCGCCGACCTGGCGGTGGAACTGGGGCTGGCCGGCATCGTGGCCACCAACACCACGATCTCGCGGGCCGGCCTGCGCACCCCCGGCGTCGACGAACTCGGCGCCGGCGGCGTCTCCGGTCCGCCGGTGGCACGGCGGTCGCTGGAGGTGCTGCGCCGGCTCTACGCACGGGTCGGTGACCGGCAGGTGCTGATCAGCGTCGGCGGTATCGAGACCGCCGAGGACGCCTGGCAGCGGATCACCGCCGGTGCCACCCTGCTGCAGGGTTACACCGGCTTCGTCTACGGCGGCGGCTTGTGGGCCAAGCACATTCACGACGGGATCGCCGAGCGGCTGCACGCCGGCGGGTTCACGTCGCTGAGCGCCGCGGTGGGCTCAGCGGCCCGCTAGCTCTGCTCATAGGTGCCGTGGATGACGGCGCGCGCGATCGCGTGCATGAAGCAGTTGAAGCCCAGATAGGCCGGGCTGGCGCCCTCGGAGAGGTCCAGCTTCTCGACGTCGAGGGCGTGCACGACGGCGAAGTACCGGTGCACACCGTGGCCGGCCGGCGGGGCGGCGCCGACGAAGCGGCGCATTCCGGCGTCGTTGCACAGCGTCAGCGCATCACCGGGCAGCGCTGAGCCGTCACCGACACCGGCGGGCAGTTCGGTGACGGTGGCCGGCAGATTGGCCACCGCCCAGTGCCAGAAGCCCGACGCGGTCGGGGCATCCGGGTCGTAGACGGTGACCGCGAAACTGCGGGTCTGCTCCGGAAATCCCGACCAGCTCAGCTGCGGCGAGACGTCGTATCCCCCGGCGCCCATGATCCCGCTGACCTGAGCGTTCTTCAGCGGCTTGCCGTCGGTGATGTCGGCGCTGGTCAGCTCAAAGCCCGGCAACTCGGGCAGGAACTCGTAAGGGTTGTACGGAAAAGCCATGCGTCTCTCCTCTTTTCGGATCAGCAGTTCTTCAACAGATGTTCGAGCACCCGGGCGCCGAATTGCAGCGCGTCCACCGGCACCCGTTCGTCCACGCCGTGGAACAGCGCGGAGAAGTCCAGTCCCGGCGGCAGTCGCAGCGGGGCGAATCCGAAGCACCGGATGCCGAGCTTGGCGAAGGCCTTGGCGTCGGTGCCCCCGGACAGCATGTAGGGAACGGTGCGGGCCTCCGGATCCATAGCCAGCAGTGCGGCGTTCATCGCGTCGACCAGATCGCCGTCGAAACTGGTTTCGTAGGAGGACAATTCGGAGATCCACTCCCGGCTGATGTCGGGACCGATGATCTCGTCGACCTCGCGCTCGAAGGCGGCTTGCCGCCCGGGCAGCACCCGGCAGTCGATGACGGCCTCGGCCGTGGCCGGGATGACGTTGGCCTTGTAGCCGGCCTTGAGCATGGTGGGGTTCGCCGTGTCACGCAGGGTGGCTCCCAGCATCCGCGCCATCGGGCCGAGCTTGGCGATGGTGCCCTCGAGATCGTCGGTGTCGAACGCCAGCCCGGTCTCCTCCGATACCGCGGCCAGGAATTGGGACACGGTGTCGCTCAACACGATCGGGAACTGGTGGCGGCCCAGCTTGGCAACCGCTTCGGCGATGGCGGTGACGGCGTTGTCGTCGTGGATCATCGAGCCGTGTCCGGCCCGCTTGCGGGCGGTCAGCCGCATCCAGAGCAGGCCCTTCTCCGCCGTCTCGATGAGATACAGCCGGCGCTCCCCGCCGTCACGGCGCGGCACGGTGATGGAGAATCCGCCAACCTCACCGATCGCATCGGTGACGCCATCGAATAGATCGGGCCGGTGCTCGACGAGCCACTGCGCGCCGTAATGCCCGCCGCTCTCCTCGTCGGCGACGAAGGCGAACACCAGGTCCCGGGGCGGGGAGATGCCGGCCCGTTTGAAGTGCCGGGCGACGGCCAGCATCATCCCGCACATGTCCTTCATGTCGACCGCGCCCCGGCCCCACACGTAGCCGTCGGAGACCGCACCGGAGAACGGGTGCACGCTCCAGTCCGCGGCCTCGGCCGGCACCACGTCGAGATGGCCGTGGATCAGCAGGGCGCCGCGCGACCGATCAGACCCGGGCAGCCGCACGAAGACGTTGCCGCGCCCCGGTGCGCCGGACTCCAGGTACTCCGGTTCGTAGCCGACCTCGCGAAGCTTGTCGGCCACCCAGTGCGCGCATTCAGCCTCGCCCTTGGTGGTGGCCAATTCGCCGGTGTTGGAGGTGTCGAACCGGATCAGGGCACTGACGAGTTCGACAACCTCGTCCTCGGGAGCGCTCACGACAGGCATTCTCCCATTGCACCGCGCCCGCGGTGGGCCGGGACTGCGCTACCACATCTTTATCAAGAACCACATTTACAACACGCGCCCCGTGAGGTTTTATTTACCGGTGACCAAACGGCTGCCGATGGGCCCCACTGCGCTGGGACTGCTCTGCCTGACGCTGGGCAGCATGTCCCTGAGCGGATGCGCCCCCACCACGGGCGGAACCGCGATGCCGGCCGCCCCGCTCGCGCCGGCCACCGCCGAGACGCTGTCCAGCCTGCTGCTGTCGGCGCCGGAGGTCGGAAACGCCCTGGGCGCCGAGCTCGCGATGACCCGTGAGGTCAACACGCCGTGGAATGACAGCGCGCACTTCGAGAACACCGACTGCCTGGCCGTGGCCGGCGCCGCCCAGAAGGACGTCTACGAGGGCACCGGCTGGACCGGGATGCGTGGCCAGATTCTGCGCGAGGCCACCACCACGCCGGTCTGGTCGCACTACGCGGTGCAGGCCGTGGTGCTGTTCCCCACCGCCGCGGCCGCCGGCGACTTCTTCGCCCGCTCCCAGCACAGCTGGGCCGGCTGCTCGGACCGCGAGCTCAGCTACGCACAGCAGTTGGCCCCCGACCAGGTGTGGTCGGTGGGTCCGGTGGCCACCGAGCGTGACGTCCTGACGGTCTCCCGGACCGAGCGCGGTCCACAGGCGTGGACCTGCCAGCGGGCGCTCAGCGTGCGAGGCAACGTGGCGGTCGACGTGGAGGCGTGCAGCCTGGACCGTCCGACCACGGCCGCGGCGGCGATCGCCGGGCTTATCGACGAACGACTGCCCGCCGCCTAGTGATCACCGGTTTGGGCGGACTCGGGCCGATCCGTTAGCCTTAAGCGCCCCTTCGCGGGGCCCCTTGTCCGAGTGGCGGAATGGCAGACGCGCTAGCTTGAGGTGCTAGTGCCCTATTAACGGGCGTGGGGGTTCAAGTCCCCCCTCGGACACTCCTTTCGAATCGCGAGCGGTCAGCGCGTAGGCGATCCATGACACCAGCACCGCGATGAACGCCGCGGTCTGCACATATCCGGTTCCGCCAGACGGCCAGAGGTGCCCGGTCAGATAGTGCTCGATGAAGCCGCCCGGATTCAGCGGCGCCATCCCGGCGCGCGGCCGGGCCCAGCGCTCCAGCGCGGTCAGCGGACACCAGAAGCCCAGCACCGACACGCCGATCCCCCACAGCACCGCAGCGATGTGCACCCTGATGCTGCGCCGCCACCGCAACGCGAGAAAGCCCCCGGCCGGCACGTACAGCAGGAACGCGAGATGGGCGGCTGCTGCCAGCCAGACCAAGGCGACCCAGACCAGGGAACCGCAGAGCGGCCTCATGCGACTACTTTAATCGGGTGCCCCGCAGAGTCCTGTTCCTCTACAACGATCCGACCGCGCCGGCGGCTCTCCTCGGCGAGGCCTTCGCCGAAAACGGTTTCGACGTCGACACTTTCGAGGTCGTGCCCGCCGACCGGGCCGGTGATCCGGTGTTCGACGTGACCTTCCCGGACGCGAGCGGCTACGACGTCATCGTGCCCCTGGGGGCGCGCTGGGCGGTCTACGACGAGCGACTGGCCGGCTCCTGGGTGGCCGACGAGATCGAACTGGTGCGCGGCGCCCTGGCAGCCGGGGCCGGAGTGCTCGGCGTCTGCTTCGGCGGACAGTTGCTGGCCCGCGCCCTCGGCGGCGAGGTGTCCCGCTCCCCGCACCCGGAGATCGGCTGGTACGAGGTGCACAGCGACAATCCCGCCCTGGTGCCGCACGGCCCGTGGTTCCAATGGCATTTCGACCGGTTCTCACTGCCCCCCGGCGCGGTGGAGGTGGCCCGCAATCTCGGCACCACACAGGCTTTCGTCCACGGCCGAGCGCTCGGGTTGCAGTTCCATCCCGAGGTGGATCGCACACTCGTCGAGGACTGGATCGTCGGGGACCTCAACGACGGATCCGGCAGCGGGATCGCCGAGCTCGGTCTGGACGCCGGTGAGATCCGGGCCCGCACCGCAGTCGAACTCGACGACGCCGCCCGCCGGCTACGGCTGCTGGTCCGCGGGTTCCTGGCCCTGCTCGACAAACCCGGGCTCGATGAGGATTCCCAGCACGACGTCGACGGCCTCGGCTAGCGCGGCCGCCACCGGCGGGCTCAGACCCTGCCCGTGCCCGGTGTCGGCGACGTCGACGGTTACCACGACCACCTCCGCCGGGGCCCGGTCCAACGCCCGGGCCAATTCGAAGGTCTTGTGCAAGCTCAGCTCGTGGGAGCTGAACGGGGTGGCGTCGACGAATTCGTCGAGCCCGCACCGTCGGACCCGCCCGGGTGTCCCGCCGGCGGCGGCGTCGATGACAACCGCGATCCCGGCTCCGGCCCAGGCGTCGAGGATCTGGGTCATCTCCCCCGCACAGGACAGCACCCGAACCCCGGGGAGATTCCGGTCGGCAACGGCGTCGGCCACCGCCGGCCCGATCCCGTCATCGCGGCGGTACGGGTTACCCACCCCGACAACGACGCGACTCACCCGCGGTTGATCGTCAGGGTCAGGAAGTGGGTGGCACACGAGATGCACGGGTCGTAGTTGCGAATGGCCCGCTCGCACATCGTCGTCAGCGCGGCGTCGTCGAGTTCGATCCCGGCCAGCAGCACCTTGGTGAGGTCGGCCTCGATGGCCGCCTGATTCTGCGAGGTCGGCGGGACGATCAGCGCAGCGGCGACCTTCCCGGCCTCGTCGATCTCGTAACGGTGGTAGAGCAGACCGCGGGGCGCCTCGCTCCAGCCGTGGCCGACACCGGGCCGCGGTTCGACGTCGACGTACGGGCGGTCCGGACGCTGGTAGTCCTCGACGATCCGCAGCGCCTCCTCGACCGCGTAGACGGTCTCGACAGCGCGAACAACGATGCTGCGGAACGGATTCCGGCATTCATCGCCCAGCCCGGCGGCCGCGGCCGCCTCCCGCGCCAGCGGGGAGAGCTTGTCATGGTTGAGCGTGTAGCGGGCCATCGGCCCGGTGAGGTGCGGGACGCCGTCGAGCGTGGCGTGCAGTGCGGTGGAGTGCGCCACATGGGTCTCTCGGACGTGGTCGCTGAACTCCGCGATGCCGAACACCGGCCCGGCACTGCGGACGACCGTCCCGTTCTCCAGTGCGTACCGCTCCCCGGTCAGCGCCAGCAGTTCGTGCTCGACGGTCAGGTCGGGGAAGTCGAAGCCGGCCACCCACTGCACGGTGGCCAGCGCGTGGTCCAGGGCCCGGCGCAACTGCTCGGCCATCGGCTTGAGATCGGCCGCGGTCGGCACCGAATAGAAGCCGCCGACGCGGACGTTGACCGGATGGATGGACCGGCCGCCGACGACCTCCTGCAGCCGGTTGCCCGTCTTCTTCAGCGCCAGGCCACGTTCGACGGCCTCGCGGTGATCGCGGGCCAGGGTGATCACGTCGGGGGCGCCGAGGAAGTCCGGGGCGTGCAGCATGTACATGTGCAGCGAGTGGCTGTGGATCCACTCCCCGCAGTACAGCAACCGGCGCAGCGCGACGAGGTCGGGCGGCAGCGTGACACCGCAGGCGTCCTCGATCGCGTTGCAGGCACTGGTCTGATAGGCCACCGGACAGATGCCGCAGATGCGGGCGGTGATGTCGGGCGGTTCGGTGTAGGCCCGGCCGCGCAGGAACGCCTCGAAGAACCGTGGCGGCTCGTAGATGTTGAGTTCGACGACTTCCGGCACGCCGTCCCGCAATTCGACGTTCAGCGCTCCCTCGCCCTCGACCCGGGTCAGCGCGCTGACCCGCAGTGTGCGGGTGGATTCGCCGGTCATTGGCCATTCCGTTCGGTCCTGAACTGGGTGACGTTGAAGGTGTCGAAGACGCGATCGACGTCGTCGCCGGACATCCCGTCGCGGTGCAGCAGTGGGATCATCGCGCCCATGTTCGGGGTTGCCATCGGGCCGAAACAGCCATAGCAGCCGCGGTGATGGCGTGGGCACAGCGCGCCACAGCCGGCGTGGGTGACCGGGCCCAGGCAGGCGATGCCCTCGGCGACCGTCACGCAGGTGACACCGGATCGTTTGCACTCGGTGCACACCGTCGCCGCCGGCAGCCGCGGCTTGCGACCGACCAGCAGTGCGGCCAGCGTCTCGAGCAGTTGGCTCCGGTCGATCGGGCAGCCGCGCAGCTCGTAGTCGACGGTCACATGCGCCGAGGCCGGCGTCGAGGTGGCCAGCGTCTGGATGTACTGCGGGTTGGCGTAGACCACCGAGGTGTACTCGGCGACGTCGGCGAAGTTGCGCAGCGCCTGGATCCCACCGGCGGTGGCGCAGGCGCCGATGGCCACCAGAACGCCTGACTGCGCACGGATTTCGCGGATCCGCGCCTCGTCGTGCGGAGTCGTGATGGAACCCTCGACCAGGGAGACGTCATAGGGTCCGCCGACCATCGCGCTGGAGGCTTCGGCGAAGGTCGCGATCTGCACCTGCTCGGCGAGGGTGAGCAGTTCGTCCTCGCAATCGAGGATGGTCAGCTGGCAGCCGTCGCAGGAAGCGAACTTCCACACCGCAAGGGTGGGCGTCATCTACAACTCCTCGACTTCCAGCAGCGGTCGGGCCACGTCGTAGCCCACCACCGGCCCGTCCCGGCACAGCAGCAACGGGCCCAACTGGCAGTGCCCGCACCATCCGATGCCGCACTGCATGTTCCGCTCCAGGGAGACCCGGATGTCACTTTCGGCCATCCCCTTCGCCAGCAATGCCTGCGCACCGAAGCGCATCATCGGCTCCGGCCCGCACAGGAACGCGGTGGTGCGAGATGGATGCAGGTTCATCTTCCGCAACGGCTCGGTGACAAAGCCGGTCTCGCCCTGCCAACCCTGGATCGGCACGTCGACGGTCACGTGCGCCTCCAGTCGCGAATCCGCCTGCCAGTCAGCCAGTTCCGCGGCGTAGAGGAAGTCCCGCTGGGAACGCGCCCCGGCGATGAGCACCACGCGCCCGTACCGCTCACGCTGCGCGAGCGCGCCGAGGAGGACCGGGCGCAGCGGCGCCAGACCGACGCCGCCGGCGACGATGACGAGATCCCGGCCGGCCGCCTCGGCCAGACCCCAACTGGTCCCGAACGGCCCGCGCATCCCGATCGTCGAACCCGGTTCGGCGGCGCACAGCGCGGCGCTGACCGCACCCACCGTCCGGATGGTGTGAGTGAGGTTGCCGTCCGGTGAGATCCCACTGGTGGAGATCGCCACCTCGCCGACCCCGAAGGCGTGCATCATCATGAACTCGCCGGGCAGTGGATTCGGCAACGTGACCTCGAGCGGCTCCAGCACCAGCGTCACCGAGTCGGCGTTCTCCACCACCTTCGAGCGCACCCGGTACGGCACCGGCGCCATCGCGTCAGTCATGCTCCTGCTCCCGGGCGAACGCCGACATCTCCTCGGTGATGTCAATTCCGGTGGGACACCACGCGATACAGCGTCCGCAGCCCACGCAGCCGGACATGTCGAACTGGTCGTGCCAGGTGCTGAGTTTGTGGGTCAGCCAGTGCCGGTAGCGCGACGGGCCGGACTTCCGGACCGGCCCTTCGTGGACGAAGGTGAAGTCCAGTTCGAAGCAGGACGCCCATTCCATCCAGCGCTCCGCATGCTGACCGGTGAGGTCGGTGACTTCAGAAGTGCTGGTGCAGAAGCACGTTGGGCAGACCATCGTGCAGTTGCCGCAGGTGAGGCACCGGTTGGCGACGTCCTGCCAGTGCGGGGACTCGCGGGAGTCGATCAGCAACTGCCGCAGATCTCCCGGCGGCATCGCCCGGCCCATCTTCGCGGCGGCCTCGACGACGGCGGTCAGTGCCGCGCGGCGTTCCTCCGGTTCGGCGGCCCGGTGTGCGACGGCGCTCAGTACGTCGGCGCCGGCCGGGCTGCCGGGCTGCGCCAGATAGCTGACGGCGTCACCGTCGACCCGTTCGGTCAGGGACAGGTCGTAGCCCGGGCCGCAGGCCGGTCCGGTGCCCATCGACGCGCAGAAGCACAGCCCGCCCGGTTCGGTGCAGTTGACGCCGACGATGAAGACGCCGTCACGGCGGGCGGTGTAGGAGGTGTCGGGGTGTGCGGCGCCGGCCAGCACCCGGTCCAGCACGCCGATCGCGGCCAGGTCGCAGCCGCGAACGCCGAGGAACGCGTAGGGCTTGTCGGGCTGACCGGTCTGCTCGCCGTCACCGTCGGAGGACCACACCATTTGGCGCTGCGGGTGCAGGAACTGCTTCCAGGACTGCGGACCGGCGGAATGCCCGAATGCCGCACGGTCGGTGCGGGCGCGCAGCCGGTAGGTGCCGGGCCCGACGTCGACGCCCCACCCGGCGGGCAGATCGGCGGCCTGCTCGATCTCGTCCAGCACGATGGCGCTATCCCGCAGGGTCGGACCCACCACCCGGTAGCCGCGGCGGCGCAGTTCGCCGATCAGGTGGCCGATGTCGTCGATCACCACCGGATCGTTGGAACCCATGCCCCTATCGTCCCCCACCGGCGGCGTCCCCGCGTGGACAGCAGGTCATTTCCGGAACACGATCCCGCTCACAGCACACCCGGTCACAACACACCGGGCGCGGGATCGCGGCCGAGCTGATGGCCCAGTGCGTCGGCGATCTCCGGTTGGCGGAACCGGTGGCCGAGTGCGGTGAGCTTGGCCGGCGCGACCCGCTGGTTCGCCTCGGCGAGTTCGACCGCGCCCTGCCTGCCCAGCAACAGCCGCGGCCCGAACGACGGAACCGGCAGCAGAGCAGGCCGGTGCAGGACACCGGCCAGGGCGGCGGTGTAGTCGCTGTTGCGCACCGGATTCGGCGCGACGGCGTTGACCGGCCCGGTCAGCCGTTCGTCGTAGAGAGCGCGGTAGTAGACGTCCAGGAGGTCGTCGATGCCGATCCAGGACAGCCACTGACGTCCGCCGCCCAACCGGCCGCCGAGTCCGGCCGCGAACAGCGGGCGCAGCAGTCTCAGGGTGCCACCGGCGGCGGCCTGCACAATGCCGGTGCGCACCGGCACCACCCGCAACCCGGCCGCGGCGGCCGGGGCGGTGGCCTGTTCCCAGTCGGCCACCACGTCGGCCAGGAAGCCGTCGCCGCGCGGGCTGTCCTCGTCGAGAACGATGTCGCCGCAGTCGTAGCCGTAGTACCCGATCGCCGACGCGCTGACGAACGCGCGCAGTCCCGGGCCGGCGGCGGCCGCTATTTCGGCCAGTCGCCGGGTCGGCTCGATGCGGGAGTCGCGGATGGCCCGGCGGTGCGATTCGGTGAACCGGCCGGCGATCGACTCCCCTGCCAGATGCACGACGGCGTCCACGCCGTCGAACAGATCGGCCGCGGGATGCTCAGGGTCCCAACGCCTTTCGTCGGGGCCCGCCGGATCGCGGCGCACCAGCCGGATCACCCGGTGACCGCCGGTGGACAGGAAAGCCGACAACGCGGTGCCGACAAGTCCGGCGGATCCGGTGATGGCGACGGTCATACGACCGGCACCGGCCGCGTCAGCGTGGGCGGCGAGGTCCTCGGCAAGTTGGCGGTGCCGATAGGCGAAGGTGGAGCGCAGCGCGGCACCCGGCACGGTGGTGTCGACGATGTCGTGGACGCGGGTGGTCCCCTCTCCGCTCGGTCCTGCCCCGGCGTCGCTGTAGCGGTGGGTGTGCCGCCACCAGCCGATCACCCGCGGCGGCCAGGTCATCAGGCCGTCGGACGAGAGCACGTCGACGAACTGGTGCGGCGGGTCATAACCGGCCGGGTCGTGTTGGGCGATCCAGCGCAGGCCGCCCGGCAGTCCGAGGATCGCCTGCCCATCAGCCAGGGAGTCGGTTTCCTTGACCACCGTCATCGGCTGCCAGGGCGGGACCAGCCGGCGCATCGCGCCCGGACGGGTATGCCAGGCGAAGACCTCGTCGAGCGGATGGTTGACGACGCTCGCGTACTCGATGCCCATGACACCCATGGTGCCTCACCGGATCAGCTGCGCCGGACTAGCCCTGCGACTTCTCGGCTTCCTCGGCGTCGACGTCGCGCACGGTGTGCAGGGCGGACTCCTCGGCGGCCTCCGGATATTCCGGCTCGTCGTCGCTGTAGGTGTCGTAGTCGGGCTCGTCGTGGACGAGTTCCTCGGGGTGGTCCTCGGCGGCGAAGTCCGGGTCTGCGATCTCCCGGTCTGCGATCTCCGGGTCTGCGATCTCCCCGTCGGTCAGGTCGTCGTCGCCGTCGGTGATCTCGGTCTCGACGAACTCGTCGCCCTCATCGGCTGCCGCCGGCGTGGCCCGCTTGACCTGCCGTTCCCGGATGGCGTCGACGATGAGCAGGATCACGCCCAGCGAACTGGCGCCGATGCACACCCAGGCGATCAGCTCATTGCTGGTCACCACTGCGGTCACCAGGGCGGCGAGCCCGATGACCGCAAGCACCAGTGCAACGATCAGCATCGGGCTGCCTCCTGCCGCGGACCCGGGTGGGTGCCGCTACCTCGGATCAGTTGTAACCGGCATCCCCGGAGTCGGCCGGAGCGGCCGAGCCGCGCTGGCCCAACTCCTCGAGCTGGGACTCCAGGTAAGTCTTCAAACGGGTGCGGTACTCGCGCTCGAAGGTGCGCAACTGCTCGAGGCGGCCCTCCAGCACGGTGCGCTGCTGGTTGATCGCAGTCATCACCTCGGAGTGCTTGCGCTCGGCGTCGGACTGCAGGAACTCGGCCCGGTCCTGGGCCGTCCGCAGCTGGGTCTCCGAGCGGCTCTGTGCGTCGGCGAGCATCGCATCGGCGCGCTCGCGGGCCTCGGTGACCGTGGACTCGGCCAGGTTGCGGGCGTCGGTGACGATCTGCTCGGCGTTGGCCTGGGCGTTGGCGACCAGTTCGGCCGCCTCTGCACGGGCCGACGACGTCAACCGGTCGGCGGTGTCCTGGGCCAGGCTCAGCACGCGGGCGGCCTTGCCGGCCTGCTCCTCGTTGAAGGCGGTGTTGGGCTCTTCGGCCACCACGGCCACGGCGGGCTCGGGCGCGCGGAACGGGATGACCTCAGCCTGGCCCGATCCGGACCGGGCCCCGGCGAGCTCGGAGTCGAGTTCGCTCACCCGCTGACGCAGGTCGGCGTTCTCCTCGATGAGCCGCGACAACTCGGTCTCGATCAGATCCAGGAAGGCGTCGACTTCGTCTTCGTTGTAGCCACGCTTGCCGATCGGCGGCTTGCTGAAGGCAACATTGTGCACGTCGGCCGGTGTCAATGGCATCGTGTGCCCCTCCCAGAAACTGTGGAAAAACTCGAATTGTGAGTGTAGAACGCTCCGGACGTTCACCGGTGCGTTCCGTAACTGGCGTCCATCCTGTCACACCAGACCCGCCGGTTGCACCCGAGCCGGATATTCCGACCGAATTGCCGGATTAGAGCGCTGCGCCCGCGGCCGCCTGCCATGCCGCATTCATGCCGATGAAGGCCAGCAGCAGCAGCACCATGATGGAGAAGTCGAGTCGCACTGCACCGATGGTGAGCTGCGGGATTATCCGCCGCAACAGCTTCACCGGCGGATCCGTCAGCGTCATGATCGTCTCGAGGATCACCACGGTGATCCCGCGCGGGTGCCAGTCCCGGCTGAACGAGCGGATGAACTCAATGACGATCCGCGCGATCAGCAGCAACCAGAACAGGAACAGTGCGAAGCCGACGAGATATAAGAACTGCGACAAGTTGAAGCCGGTCCCTGACTCGAAGAAAATGACACGCCGCCCGATGCGACGCCCGCCAGCCTACTGGTAGCTGTAGAAACCGGCCTCGGCGATCCGGCGGCGCTCCTCGGCGCTGACGTCGACATCGGCCGGAGCCAGCAGGAAGACCTTGGTGGCGACCTTGTCGAACGACCCGCGCAGGGCGAAGGCCAGGCCGGCGGCGAAGTCGACCAGACGCTTGGCGTCGGCGTTGTCCATCGAAACCAGGTCCATGATCACCGGCTGGCCGTCGCGGAAACGCTCGCCGATGGTGCGGGCCTCGCTGTAGTCCTTCGGGCGCAGCGTGGTGATCTTCGACAGCGGGCTGCCCTCTTCGAAGAGCATCGCCATCCGGCGCGGGTCCATCGCCAGCGCGCCGCGGGTCGAACCGCGCAACGGGGCGTAGCGCGAGGACGGGCGGGAGTCGAACTCGCGGGGGCGGAAACGATCGTCGCCGTAGCCGGCGGTGCGGAAGCCTCCGGTCGGCGCGTAGTCGGCGTCGCGCTCGTCGTAGTCGTGACCCATCCGCGGGTCGTCCTCGTAACGGCCACCACGGTCGTAGTCGTCCTCGACGAAGCGATCGGCCCGCCGGCGGCCGCGGCCGCCGGCGTCGCGGTCGTCCTCGTAGTACTCGTCCTCATAGTCATCGATCGGCGCCATGCCGAAGTACGCCTTGACCTTGTGCAGAGTGCTCATCCGCGTGACCCTTCTGGAGCTGAACTTCGGTGCCTGTGATGAAGATGTGACTGAAGTGAAGATTTATGGAGACGTTAAAGGACGTTTGCCCATAAGCGCAGTACCGACACGCACACAGGTCGAACCGTGTCGCACCGCTGCTTCGAGGTCTCCAGACATCCCCGCCGACAGTTCCCTCGCGCCGGGATGGTCACGCATGACCCGGCTTCGCTCCTCGGCCAATGCGGCGAACGCCGCATCCGGATCCGCACCCAGTGGCGCAACGGCCATCAGCCCGACCAGTTCCAGACCGTCGGCGTCGGCGACCAGCGCGCAGATCCGGTCGACGGCAGCCGGGTCGCCGATGTCCACTCCCCCGCGTTCGGTGTCGCCGTCGAGGCTGATCTGGACGAACGCCCGCACCGGCCGGCTGCGCCTGCCCTCGGCCAGCGCCTCGCCGACCGCCTCACTGAGCGCTGCGATCACCTTCGGTGTGCTGACCGAATGCACGGTATCCGCCCATGCGGCAACGTTTTTCGCCTTGTTGCGCTGCAGTCGGCCGACCATGTGCCAGTTGACCGGCCGGTCATCGGGGGACGGGTCGATGATCGTGTTGAACTCGGCGATCTTGGCAACAGCCTCCTGGGAACGGGACTCGCCGAACCCGCGGCAGCCCAGTCTCCAGAGGATGGCCACGTCGGTGGCCGGGAAGAACTTGGTCACCGGCAGCAGCTTGATCTCCTCGCTCCTGCGCCCCGCCGCCTCGGCCGCACGCGCCAGTCGCACCCGCATCGTCGCCAGTGCGGCAGTGAGTTCAGCCAGCCGATCAGTGGAGACGTTCATTCGATCCACACCAATGACGCCAGCCGGCCGGTCGGCGCATCACGCCGGTGGCTGAACAGCGCGGTGTCCTCGACGGTGCACCGGGGGTCGATGCTGATCTCGCGCACTCCGACCGCTGCCAGCTGGCGGGCCAACCCGGCACGGAGGTCGAGCGCAGGCGTTCCGCGCGGAGTCGTCGTCCGACTTCCGGGCAGCGCCGCTTCGACCTCGGCGGCCATCTCCTCGGGGACTTCGTAGTTCGGTCCGCTGACCGCCGGACCGAGCAGAACCGCAACGTCCTCGACCCGGGCGCCCGCGGCGACCATGGCCTCCAGGGTGCGCAGCGCGATGCCCTTGGCCGCCCCGACCCGTCCGGCGTGTGCGGCGCCGATCACCCCGGCCCGGTCGTCGGCCATCAGCACCGGCACACAGTCCGCGGTCACCACGGCCAGCGCAAGCCGCGGCGTCGTGGTGACCAGGGCGTCGGTGTTGTCGAAGGCCCCCGCGAAAGGGGCACGGGGGCCTTCGACGAGTTCGACGTGATCACCGTGGACCTGGTTCATCCAGACCACGCGATCGTCGGGCAGACCGATCGACGAGGCCAGCCTGGCCCGGTTGGCGGCCACTGCGGCGGGGTCATCGCCGACGTGATCGCCGAGGTTGAAGCTGGCGAACGGCGGCGCGGACGCTCCGCCGGCCCGAGTTGTGGTGACCCGGCGGATTCGCACGGTCACATTCGTGGGCTGGTTGCCGGCTCGTTTGCCGGCTCAGTGCCGCATGAACGGCGGGACGTCGACGTCGTCGTCGTCATCGCCGAACGGAGTGGAGCCGTTGGTGTGGGCCGGAACCTTCACCGGCTCCATCGACTCGATCGGCTCGAACAGCGAGGACTTGACCTCGCCGGCCGAACCGGAGGCGATCGACGATCCGGTCTGGGCCGCGGCGACCACCTTGGCGGTGTCGCCGATGATGATCGGCTTGCGGCTGGCGCCGTTGGCGTCGAAGCCGGCGGCGATGACGGTGACGCGCACCTCGTCGCCGAGCGAGTCGTCGATCACGGTGCCGAAGATGATGTTGGCATCCGGGTGAGCGGACTCCTGCACCAGCGAGGCCGCCTCGTTGATCTCGAACAGACCCAGATCGCTGCCGCCGGCGATCGACATCAACACGCCCTGGGCGCCTTCCATCGAGGCCTCCAGCAGCGGCGAGTTGATGGCCATCTCGGCGGCCTTCTGCGCACGGCCGTCTCCGCGGGAGGAGCCGATGCCCATCAGGGCCGTGCCCGCTCCGCTCATGATGCCCTTGACGTCGGCGAAGTCGACGTTGATCAGGCCGGGGGTGGTGATCAGGTCGGTGATGCCCTGCACACCGTTGAGGAGCACCTCATCGGCGCTGCGGAAGGCGTCCATCAGCGAGACGTTGACGTCGCCCATCTGCAGCAGGCGGTCGTTGGGGATGACGATCAGGGTGTCGCAGCTCTCCCGCAGCGCACCGATGCCGTTCTCGGCCTGGCCCGAACGGCGCTTGCCCTCGAAGGAGAACGGCCGGGTCACCACGCCGACGGTCAGCGCACCCAGCTTGCGGGCGATGTTGGCCACCACCGGAGCGCCGCCGGTGCCGGTGCCGCCGCCCTCGCCGGCGGTGACGAACACCATGTCGGCGCCGCGCAGCAGTTCCTCGATCTCGTCCTTGGCGTCCTCGGCGGCCTTGCGACCGACCTCCGGGTCGGCGCCGGCGCCGAGACCGCGGGTGGAGTCACGGCCGACGTCGAGCTTGACGTCGGCGTCGCTCATCAGCAGCGCCTGGGCGTCGGTGTTGATGG
>NZ_JAFMJZ010000173.1 GCF_017853185.1 Mycolicibacterium sp. | reverse complement strand
ATAGGTCCGAACCCAATGCAGGTTCGGACCTATTCGGATGTCGTGCGACATCACATGCGTCGGGCTGACAGGATTTGAACCTGCGACCACTTGACCCCCAGTCAAGTGCGCTACCAAGCTGCGCCACAGCCCGCCGCCGCCCGCCGGAGCGCGCAGCAGGAGGAAGCCTACCGCAGCGCCGCCCCTGTCCCCGAACCGGGGAAACTCAGACGTTGAGCAGCCGGACGAGCCCGATCAGGCCGACGACGACGATCACCGCGCGCAGTGCCGTCGGCGACAGCCGCCGGCCGTAGCGCGAACCCAGCCATCCCCCGATCAGCGATCCGGCGGCGATCAGCCCGGCCGCGGTCCAACTGATCCGGTCAAAGGCGACCAGCGTGTAGCCGACCGCGGCGACGATGTTGACCAGCCAGGTGAGCAGGTTCTTGGCGGCGTTCATCCTCTGAAGGTCCTCGGGCAGCAGCGCACCCATCACGCCGATCAGCAGGATCCCCTGCGCAGCAGTGAAGTAGCCGCCGTAGATGCCGACCGCGAAGGTGCCGAAGACCAGAGCAGCCATCCGCCTCGGCGACACGTGCGCGGCCGAGCGCCCGGCCTCCTCGGCACGCCGGCGCGCATACGCCTGGATGCGCGGTCCCAGCACCACCAGGATCAGCGCCAGGATCAGCAGCACCGGGACGATCCGGATGAAGACCCGTTCCGGAAGGTGCAGCAGCAGATACGCCCCGATCACCGCACCGGTCAACGAGGCCGGGATCTGCCAGCGCAGCCGGTCCCACTGCCCGGCCAGCTCGGCCCGATAACCCAACGTACTGGTCAGCCCGCCGGCCACCAGACCGATCGCGTTGGACATGGTCGCCGTCACCGGCGGAAAACCGAGGGCGACCAACGTCGGGAACGTGATCAGGGTGCCCGAACCCACCAGCGAGTTGATCGCACCGGCCCACACACCGGCCAGAGCGATCAGGATCATCTGGGCGACGGACACCCGTAGACCCTAATCGGGCGAAATGCGCCTAGCCGTGGCCGGTGCAGTCCAACTGCACGTCGATCGTCTTGGTGACCTCGATCGTGGAGGCGTGGTGGTCACCCAGTGATCCGGTTCCGCCACCGATGGTGCCACCGGAGCCGAGCCGCCGGGTCGTCGTCATCGCGTTGTGGACCTGGACGACGGTGCACGTCGACAGCGGGTCGTCACCGAGTTGCTCGATTGTCACCGTGTAACCCTGGGCCTGCAGACCGGCGATCGTCGAGGCCGCACCCCCGTCAAGCATCCAGGTCAAGCGTCCAGAATCATCGGCGATGCAGACGACGGTCTTGCCGTTGGTTGCGGTTGCCGAACGGCCGAGATCATGTCCGGCACAGGGAGAATCGATGTCCGGGGTGTCGGCGCTGGCCGGGCCCGCACATGCCAGGGCCGCTGCGAAGGCGGACGCCGCGACGGCGGCCCCTACTTTGAAGCGCGCCATGGGCTCCCCCTCTGATTCGGACTGAATCAACTGATGTTACCCGTCAGACACCCTGCCCTAGCGCGGCTTGAGCTTTCGCTTCTCCCGCACCCGCACGTTGATCCGGATCGGCGAGCCCTCGAACCCGAAGGTCTCCCGCAGTCGTCGCTCCAGGAACCGTCGGTATCCGGCCTCCAGGAACCCGCTTGTGAACAACACGAAGGTCGGCGGCCGGTTGGTCGCCTGGGTGGCGAACAGGATTCGTGGCAGCTTGCCACCGCGCACCGGCGGCGGCGTCGCGGCGACGACCTCCTTGAGCCAATTGTTGAGCTGCCCGGTCGAGATGCGCTTGTCCCAGGAGGCCAGCGAGGTCTCCATGGCCGGCACCAGCTTCTGCACGGCGCGACCGGTCATCGCCGAGATGTTCACCCGTGGCGCCCACTGCAACTGGTGCAGTTGCTGGTCGATCTCGCGGTCCAGCAGGAAGCGCCGGTCCTCGTCGACCAGGTCCCACTTGTTGAACGCCAGGACCAGCGCACGGCCGGCCTCGATCACCATGGTCAGCACACGCTGGTCCTGTTCGGTGATCGGCTGCGACCCGTCGATCAGCACAACACACACCTCGGCGGAGTCGATGGCGCTGTGGGTACGCACCGAGGCGTAGAACTCATGCCCGCTGGCCTGACCCACCTTGCGACGCAGACCCGCGGTGTCGACGAAACGCCATATCCGGCCGTCCAATTCGATCAGCGAGTCCACCGGGTCGACGGTGGTGCCGGCGACGTCGTGCACCACCGAGCGCTCCGAGCCGGCCAGCCGGTTCAGCAGTGAACTCTTACCGACGTTGGGCTTGCCGATCAGTGCCACCCGGCGGGGCCCGCCGCCGGTGCCGGCAGTCTCCGACACCTCGGGAAGAACCTCGAGGACTGAGTCGAGCAGATCGGCGACGCCGCGGCCGTGGGTCGCGCTGATCGGATGCGGTTGCCCCAGACCGAGTGACCACAATGCGGCGGCATCGGACTCGAACTTCTCGTTGTCGACCTTGTTGGCAGCCAGGAACACCGGCTTGCCCGATCGCTTCAGAATGCGGGCGGCGGCCTCGTCCGCGGTGGTAGCCCCGACGACGGCATCGACAACCAGGATCACCGCGTCGGCGGTCTGCATGGCGATCGACGCCTGCTCGGCGACCTTCTGCTGCAAGCCTTTTGCGTCCGGTTCCCAGCCGCCGGTGTCCTGCACCATGAAACGCCGGCCGGTCCACTGCGCGTCGTAGGACACCCGGTCCCGGGTGACCCCGGGAAGGTCCTGCACGACGGCCTCACGGCGGCCGAGGATCCGGTTGACCAGAGTCGACTTGCCGACGTTGGGCCGCCCGACGATCGCCACCACCGGCGGCGGACCGGATGCGTCCTGCTCGTCGTCGAGGAAGGAGTCGTCGCCGACCTCCCAATCGCTTTCGTCCGACCAGGTTCCGTCTTCTTCGGTCATCGCGCCGCCCCCATCCGTTGTTCGACAAGTTCGCGGAGGCTGGCGACCACCTCGGCCTGGGTCATGTCACTGGTGTCGACGGTCACCGCGTCGTCGGCCGCACGAAGCGGCGAGACCGCACGGGTGGAGTCCAGATGATCGCGGCGCAGGACGTCGGCCAGCACCGTGTCGTAGTCATCGCCCAATCCGGCCGCGGCGTTCTGGTCGTTGCGGCGCCGGGCCCGGGTCTCGGCAGAGGCGGTCAGAAAGATCTTCACGTCCGCGTCCGGCAGCACCACCGTGCCGATGTCGCGGCCCTCCACGACAACGCTTTCGGGGCCGGCGGCCAGTTCGCGCTGCATGCGGACCAGCATCTCGCGGACCGCTGGAACCGCGGAGACCGCCGACACCGCGCGGGTCACGTCGTCGCCGCGGATCGCCGCCGAGACGTCTTCACCGTCGAGATAGGACTGCTCGCGGTCCGGGTCGTAGCCCACCGTCAACCGCACATCGGCGGCCGCGGCGATCGCATCCGCGTCGTCGAGATCAACCCCGGCGCGCAGCATCGCCAGGGTGACGATCCGGTACATCGACCCGGTGTCCAGATAGCGGGCTCCCAGGGCGCGCGCCAATCCCCTTGATACAGAGGACTTTCCGGTGCCAGCTGGCCCATCGATGGAAATGACGGTCACATCCCCACCGCCGCGTAGAGATCCCCGACCTCCTTGCGGGTCAGCACGCGGATGCTGCCCGGCCGCTGGTCGCCGAGCACGACGGGTCCGATGTCGGTGCGCACCAACTCCTTCACCGGGAAGCCGACCTTGTCCAGCAGGCGGCGCACGATCCGCTTGCGCCCCTCGTGCAACGTAACGCGCAACAGTGTCTTTCCGGGGACCGCGTCGACCACTGCGAACTCGTCGAGAGCCACCGGGCCGTCCTCGAGTTCGACGCCTTCCTTCAGCATCTTGCCCAGACCACGCGGCACCGTTCCGGCGACAGTGGCCAGGTAGGTCTTGGGCACCTCGAAGGACGGGTGCATCAGCCGGTGCGCCAGTTCGCCGTCATTGGTGAGTATCAGCAGGCCTTCGGTATCGGCGTCGAGGCGCCCGACGTGGAAGAGGTTCTTGTTGCCGCGGACCCGGTGCTCGACGAGATCGCCGACACACGGCCGGCCACGGTCGTCGGACATCGTCGAGTGCATGCCGCGCGGCTTGTTGATCGCGAGATAGACCATCGTGTCGTCCAGGACGATCCGGGAACCGTCCACCCGGATCTCAGCGGTGGCCGGATCCACCCGGGTGCCCAACTCGGTGACGATGCGGCCGTCCACCTCGATGCGACCGTCGAGGATCATCTTCTCGGCCACCCGCCGGGAGGCGATACCGGCCTGGGACAGCACCTTCTGCAGCCGGGTTCCTTCAGCGTCAGACATCGGCGTCACACATCGGTGTCGACGTTGAAGGTGACCGGCTTGCCGGCCTGCGGGGTGGCGGAGAGCCTGGCGAAACGCGGTTCGCTGTCCAGCGTTTCGCTGAGATCGTCGATCACGTCGACGTCGGGAAGCAACGGGGCGATGTCGGGCAGTTCGCCCAGCGACGCCAGGCCGAGCCGCTCCAGGAACATCTCCGTGGTGGAGAACGTGGTCGCGCCGCTGTCGGCGTCGGTGCCAGCCTCGGTGATCAGGCCGCGGGCCACCAGTGTCCGGATCACCGCGTCGCAGTTCACCCCGCGCACCGCGCTGACCCGCGCCCGGGTCACCGGCTGCCGGTAGGCCACCACCGCCAGGGTTTCCAGCGCCGCCCGGGTCAGCTTGGACCGGGCGCCGTCGAGCAGCAACCGCTCAACATACGGGGCGAACCGGGCCCGGGTGTACATCCGCCAGCCGCCGCCGGTCTCGCGCAGATCGATCCCGCTGTCCCGTTCGGCGAAATCCGCGGAGATCCGCTTCAGCGACTCGGCGATCCGCTCGGCCGGCTGCTGGGTCGCCGAGGCCAGGGTCTCGACGCTGACCGGGGAGTCGACCACCAGCAGCAGTGCCTCGAGCACCCGGGACAGCTCCCCCTCCTCGAGCAGTTCCCAGGGCGACTCATCGGTCGAATCATCGGCTGAGTCGGCCGGGTCGCCGGTCTCCGGAATATCGTTCTCCGAAACGTCAGTCTGCGAATCACTTTCCGGCACTTCGGATTCCGCCATCTTCTCAGTTACGTCAGTCTCGTCCGCGGTCATGATTCTTCCCACTCGGTTCTCACCAGGTCTTCATTCGTCAGGCGGTCTCCGGTCCACGAAACCTGCAGCACACCAAGCGGTTCTGACTGCTCGAATGTTACCGTCCGGGCCCGGTACAGCTCGAGCAGCGCCAGGAACCGTCCGACGATCTGGATGGACTCCGAACAGTCAGCGACCAGCTCGGAGAACGACGCCCACTGCCCGATCCCGCGGCGCTCCAGGAATTCCAGCAGCCGCTCGGCCTGCTCGGGCACCGAGACCTTCGAGGCGTGCAGGTGTTCGGTGCCCACCACCGGCACCGGACGAGGTGTGAACGCGGCAGCGGCGATCTCGGCGAAGCTCTGCGCGTCGACCCCGATCATCACCTCGGGCAACAGGTCGGCGAACTGGTCCTCCAGCGCCACCGCCCGCGGGTAGCTGCGCAGCGCGGCCGCCTCGAGTTCGGCGAACATCTCCGCGACGTGCTTGAAGGCCCGGTACTGCAGCAGTCGCGCGAAGAGCAGGTCGCGCACCTCCAGTAGGGCGAGGTCCTCGGCGTCGTCGACCTCGCCGGCGGGCAGCAGCCGCGCCGCCTTCAGATCGAGCAGGGTCGCGGCGATCACCAGGAAGGTAGTGGTCTCGTCGAGGTCGAGCGCGGAACCGATCTCGCGGGTGTAGGCGATGAACTCGTCGGTCACCTGGTGCAACGCCACCTCGGTGACGTCGAGGCGGTGCGCGAAGATCAGCTGCAACAGCAGGTCGAAGGGGCCCTCGAAGTTGGTCAGCCGGACCCGGAAGCCCTTCTCGGCAGGACTCGTTTCGGTGCTCTGCTGCGAGTCCGTCTCTGCCGCGCCCGCCTCAGGTGCCATATCTACCGCGCCTGTTCCGGGCGCCATGTCAGTCGTCACTTGCCGAAGCGGTCGATGACCTCGCGGGCCAGCGCGCGATAGGCCAGTGCCCCACCGGATTTCGGCGCCCAGGAGGTGATGGGCTCGCCGGCGACACTGGTCTCGGGGAAGCGGACGGTGCGGGCGATGACGGTGTCGAACACCAGATCGCCGAAGCGCTCCAGCACCCGGGCCATCACTTCGCGGGCGTTGACGGTGCGGGAGTCGAACCGGGTCACCAGGATGCCGTCGATCGAGAGCTTCGGGTTGAGCCGCTCGCGGACCTTGTCGACGGTGTCGGTGAGCAAGGCCAGGCCGCGCAGCGAGAAGAACTCGCACTCGGTG
>NZ_JAFMJZ010000172.1 GCF_017853185.1 Mycolicibacterium sp. | reverse complement strand
TCGGATGAAGCCGACCCGGGCGATCGTGTCGGCGGCATAGTCGCGATATCCCGCCGGGGAACGTTCGGCGGGCGGGAGCAGGCCTTCGTCTTCGTAGTAGCGCAGCGTCGCGGTGGTGGCCCCGGTCGCCTCGGCGAGCTTCCCGATTCTCACGATGTCTCCTCAGAACACTTGACCTTCAAGCCTACTTGAAGGTCAAGGATGGGTGCATGAGTCAGGGATTGGACCTCGCGGTCATCGGTTCCGGCGGCGCGGCGATGGCCGCGGCGATCCGCGCTACCGCGCTCGGCAAGTCCGTCGTCATGATCGAGCGCGGCATCTTCGGTGGCACGTGTGTCAACACCGGCTGCGTGCCGTCAAAGGCCCTGATCGCAGCGGCCGAGGCCCGGCATACCGCAGCCGACACTGCCCGGTTCCCGGGGATCGCCACCACGGCCGGCCCGGTGGACATGGCGGCCCTGATCGCCGGCACGCACGATCTGGTGGAGTCGCTGCGCTCAGAGAAGTACCTCAACGTGGCCGAATCGTATGGCTGGCAGCGCATTCAGGGCCAAGCGCGGTTCGCCGGAACCCCGGACGCGCCCGTCATCGAGGTCGGCGATGCCACCATCGAGGCCGAGCACTACCTGATCGCCACCGGCGCGAACCCAGTCATCCCGCCCGCATTCGAGGGCGTCGCCTACCTGACCTCGACCACCGCGATGGAAGTCACCGAGGTCCCGGAGTCGCTGCTGGTGATCGGCGGCGGCTACGTCGCGTTGGAGCAGGCGCAACTGTTCGCCCGGCTCGGGTCAACGGTGACGGTGCTGGTCCGCTCCACGCTGGCATCGAAGGAAGAGCCGGAAGTCGGCATGGCGCTGCTGGAGGTGTTCGCCGACGACGGCATCCGGGTGGTGCGCCGCGCCACGGTGAGCGAGGTCGAGCAGGCCGACGATCAGGTCACGGTCACCGCGACCATCACCGGCGGAACGCAGCAGTTCCGTGCCGCGAAAGTCCTCGTCGCCACCGGCCGCCGTCCGAACACCGACGGCCTGAATCTCGAAGCGGTGCAGGTCAAAACCGGCGAGAACAACGAGGTCGTGGTGAGCGACGGGCTGCAGTCGTCGAACCCACGGATCTGGGCGGCCGGCGACGTGACCGGGCACCGCGAGTTCGTCTACGTCGCCGCCCATCACGGCGCGATGGTCGCCGACAACATCTTCACCGACGCCGGCCGCAGGGTCGACTACCGCCATCTGCCCCGCGTGACGTTCACCAGCCCCGCGGTCGGTGCGGCCGGGACGACCGAGGCCGAGCTCCTCGCCGCCGGGACACGGTGCGACTGCCGGGTGCTGCCGCTAAAACATGTGCCGCGTGCGGTGGTCAACCGAGACACCCGCGGTTTCATCAAACTCGTCGCCGACGCCGGCACCGGCCGCATCCACGGCATCACCGCCGTCGCCAAGGATGCTGGCGAGATCGCCGCCGCCGCGGTCTACATCCTCGACGCCGCGATGACCGTCGACCAGGTCGCCGGGTCCTGGGCCCCGTATCTGACCATGGCCGAAGGCATCAAAATCGCCGCCCAGTCCTTCAGCGCCGATATGTCCCGACTGTCCTGCTGCGCATCCTGACGCATGGCTCACTCGAAAGGTTCCTGATGCCCAATTTCCTTGACCGCCTGACCATTCCGGAAGAGTCCGGGCTCGACCCGACGATGCTGGTGCCGTTGCTGCGGCTGCTCGCCGCCGGCGAGCCGGTCACCGTGGAGGCGCTCGCCGCGGCCGTCGGCCTCCCGGTTGACGAGGTGACCCGGCGTCTGGCCGCGGTACCCGACACCGAATACGACGAGCAGGGCCGCATCGTCGGCCAGGGCCTGACCCTGCGCCCGACCCGCCACCGATTCACCGTGGCCGGCCAAGAGCTCTACACCTGGTGCGCCCTGGACACCCTCATCTTTCCCACCATCCTGGACCGGCCCGCCAGCATCGAATCCGAATCACCCGTCAGCGGGCACCCGATCAGGGTCTCGGTCGGCGAAAACGGTGTCACCAGCGTGCAGCCCGAGACCGCGGTGGTCTCGCTGGTCAACCCCGACGACCTCACCTCGATCCGGTCCTCATTCTGCAACCAGGTGCACTACTTCACCTGCGCGCAGGACGCCGCGCCGTGGCTCGCCGAGCACCCCGAAGGTCAGATCGTCAGCGTCGCTGAGGCCCACCAACTCGGCGCAGCCCTGACCACACAAATCCTTACCCAGCTCCATACCCCGCCAACTGCCCACCCCGGCTGCTGCAGCTGACCAGCCGCACCCAACCTGATGAGGAGAAATCAATGAATCAACGTCCACGAAGAAATCCCGTGCTGCTGGGTGCGGCAGCGGTGCTGGTGACGGCCCTGTGTTGCGCCGCGCCAGTCCTGATCGCCGGCGGCGCGCTCGCCGCCGTGTGTGGACTGCTCGAGAATCCATGGGTCATCGGGGCAGCCGTCGCGCTGCTGCTGGCGGCTGTGGTCGCCTTCGCCCGCCGCGGTCAACGCGGCGATCACTGCTGTCCCGCCGACAGCCATTCACCCGCGACGCACACGCTCGACGACCTGACGAAAGGAAGCATCGACAATGTCTGAAACGCGTTCGTTTACACCCCACAGGTGGGCGGGCGTTACGGCTGTGATGCTGGCAGCGGGCGCGCTGACCGCGTGCGGCCAATCGGCCACAACCAGCAATCCGACCTCACCGCCACACGCCAACGCCACAACCCAGGCGACGGCGGCGACACTGACCACGGTGGACGGCAAAACCGTCGAACTGCCCGCTGCCGCCCCGACCGCGATCCTGTTCTTCTCCTACGGGTGCGGCGAATGCGTCGGCGGCGGTAAATCCCTGGCCGCTGCTCGGGCGGCCGTGGAGAAAGCCGGAGGCAGCGCCAAGTTCCTAGCCGTCGACATCGTCCCCACCGAGAAACCCGCCGATGTTCGCCACTTCCTGGACCAGATCGGCGGCACCAGCCTGCCCGCGGTCGTCGATACTAACGGGGCCCTGACCAGCCGCTACCAGGTGACCGCGCCGACCACCGCCCTCGTCATCGACCCGTCCGGGCAGATCAGCTACCGCGGCCACGCCCCGTCCCAGGATCAGATCCTGGCCGCCCTCGGCAGCAGCGCCGCACGGTGAACCTGCTCGTCCGTCCAGTCACTCGGCGCTCGGCTTTCGTCTGCTGCTGCGGCCCAGCGGCGGCGCGGTCCAGCAAGTCCTCCGCGATGGCCGCAATCTCCGCTTCCTGGGTCTTCTGGGCCCCTCTGCGGTCGGCTACGGAGCGGGCGTGGCGCCACAGTGTCTCGCCGAACGGCACCGGCGAGGACCGAAGGTGCGTCCACGTCGCGGCCAGCCATCCGTCTTCGTGGTGATTGCGCACCCAAATCCTCGACACGTCATACGGGTCGTAGTGCACTTCCCACTGTCCGTTACGGGCATCGACCCCGGAATGCTGGCGCCGGTATGGGTTGAGCGCCTTGGCGTCATAGGTGCGATGGTTGATCCGGACCCCGTAACTGTTGATTGTGCGCCACTGCACGGGAAGCAATTCGATATAGTCGTCGGCGTCCAGTGGGACCGGTACATAGCCAGCCACCTCAACGAGGGCAGTGTATTTCTCGTTGGGAGACAACGCTTTCCCCGGCGTCACCGGATCCCGCAGGCCATCGTGGGGGCGGTTCTGCCACACCGCGATGATCCACTCGTCCAGCAGCGCCTGCAGCTCAATCATCGACCACACCGCGTCGTCCTCGGCGTTTTTCCCACGCCGCTCCACCGATGAACCGACGTAACCGGCCACGTACTGTGCGAACAGGGTGCCCACCGACTGCAATGTCCGCTCGATCTTCGGCTTATCGGTCGGGCAGTCGGGATGAGCCGGCTGCAGATTGATCCCCAATGTGCAGCACGCTTGCCGAAATGTTTGGGACAGATACGCTTTCCCGTGATCGCAGACGATCGTCTCGGGAGCGATCACCGGCCTGGCCGCAGCATCGGCCAGGCGCTGATCGACACTGGTCAGGCTGTGGTGCGGAAGTACCGACCGGGACATCCGCAGCGCATCGGCCCATCCCGGGCGCATCGGTTCGGGCGTCAATGCCCGCGCCAAGAGCAGTGACGCGTCCACTGCTTTGGTCGTCGGTCGCAGCACCGCGGCCGGGATGGACCGCGTAGCGTTGTCGACCATCGCAGTCAGCTCGACTCGGTCTACCATGCCGTCATCGAGCACTACCCGTACATCCAGAAGGGTTGAATCGATTTCCACCATCTCGCCGGGGCGCACCACGGTGATCGACCCGAATGGGCCATCGGGCTGCTTGGACAGCGATCGCCGCGTCCGTGCTGACCCGAACGTGTGCCGTCCTTCCGCGAGGCGCTTGACCAGCCGGTAGAAGGTGGGCTGCGACGGCATCGCGGGCGCGTCGTCGGCACCATAGGTGGCCACCAGCGTCTTGGCGACCCGCCGTTGCAGACGCTGCACCGTTCCCGTTGACAGGTCGGTCTCGCCCTCGATCGCATCCCGCACCGCGGCGACGACACGGTCGTCCACACGGCCGAATACCGCGCGCCGCCGATTATGGCGCCCGTCAACCACTCCCAGGAGCCCGTCCCGTTCGTAGGCAAATCGGCGACGCTGCAACGCATTCCGACTCACGTCGTGGCCGGCGGCACGCAGCTCGTCCAACTTGGCCAGCTCACGCTGCCGCAGAGATCGTTTCGCCGTGTCGAACTCTGGGCGGGGACGAATGCCCGCGGCCGTCCCAGGCGGGCGGCCGCTGAGGATCTCCACGATGTGGCGCTCCCACCACCGTGCTTGCTCGACGGCTGCCTCGGGAATGCCAGCCAGCATTTCCTCAGAACACAGTGGCGGTCGCGACCCCGACACCAATTCCAATGCCGGATCAACCATCAGCTGCGAGAGCGGCACCACAATCTGCTCGCCGACAGCGTCAACCAGTCGAGCTGATCCGCCCGACAGGGTTACGACGGTGAAAACACCTGCTGATAAACGGATTTCGTCTCCCTCTCGGACGACACCCGTTCGCACGTCAGGTCACCACCCGGTCCCGAGGCCAATCGCCGTGTCGTCGCCAAGTGCCGCTCCTTGCAGATCGGCAACTAAACGGCCGTGCCAGAGCAGATGAAACAGTACGGGCAGCACCACCAAAGGAGTCCCGACCGCGTGCACACCAGCCATCAACGGACGGACCCGAGCGAAGACCTCCGCCAGTTGATCAGCCAAACCGATCTTCAATACTCGCGGATGCCGATAACCCGACAACCAACGTAGATTCGCCCGCAGCACTGGATCGAGGGAACCGACACGCAGGTAATCCCAACCGACCATCGCGCACGTGGCGGCAGACCGATCGAACACGTCCCGATCAGCGTCAGAGATCCGGTCGTCCTCACGAACGTCGACTACGACGACAGATCCATCGCGGCGCCGCACGAAGTAGTCAGGAGCATGCCGCGTGCCGTCACGCCAATGAATCCAAAATGGTTGCGACAGAACACCAACAACATCCGGATCGGCATCCAACGCCATCAACTGGTCACGTTCTACCCAGGACTCGTGACCTACATGTGCGCCGGTTGTGGCGAACCACCACAGCCCGGGAAAGTTACGCTGACCTCGAAACGAGGGGAAATTCCGCACTGGTGAACAGTCCAACTCAAACCGGGTTGCAGCACATCGGTCCAGCGATTGCCGCGTGCATCCCTCGCGGGTGTTGAACTCCAAGTCCACTGCACTCGCTACACCTGGCCCAGCCGAAACAGCCGACGTCAGCACACATAAACGCTAAGCCTCGTGCCCCAGATTCAATGAGAAAGACACGCACTTACCCCAGATTCAATGAGAATGCCCCAGAATCAATGAGAACGGACAAGAGCGGCTTCGGCGGCAACGGCGGCCTTGCATTCTTCGCCGGTAACGGCGGCGCCGGTGGTGCTGCGGGCAAGGCCAGCAGTACCTCCGGTCAGGCCCTCGGCGCTGCCGGCGGTCAGGGCGGTGCCACCAACACCGGCACCGGCGGCGTCGGCGGCACCGGTGGTGCGGCCTTCACGTTGGCCGTCGGCGCGTCCGCCGACGGCGGAGTCGGTGGCGCGGGTGGTAGCGCCAATTCGCCGGCAGGCAAGGGTGGTACCGGTGGCGCCGGTGGTGCTGCGAACACGACGGGCAACAACTCCGACGCCACAGGCGGCAATGGCGGCAACGGCATCGCGACCGCGACGGGCGCCGGTTCGGTCGCCACCAACGGCCAACCGGGTACGCCCGGCTGACGAAACCAGGAATTCTCCTGCAACGGAATTGGCCCCGCGAGGGGTGGGGGCCAATTCCGTTGCAGGAGAGATG
>NZ_JAFMJZ010000036.1 GCF_017853185.1 Mycolicibacterium sp. | reverse complement strand
GCTAGCGCGGCGCGACGATGCGGGCCGGAACGGCCCGAGGAGGAGCGGCGCAATCAGACCTAGCGGTTGCAGGTGGCGCTGGGGCTGAAGCTGGTCTGCTTGGCCACCGTCGAGCCGCCCGCGTCGGTGATCCAGCAGTTCAGCTGGCTGCCCCGGCTGCTGGCGTAGACGTAGTTGACCGGCAGGTCCGGGGTGATGGTCAGCGTCCACGGCAGGCGGACGTTCTCGGCACGCTGCAGGGTTCCGGTCTCATCGGCGTAGACCACGGTCACCGAGTCGCCGGGGCGGGCGTTGCCCGCGACGGTGTAAGCCACCTGGCGCAGGTCGGTCGGGTTCTGTGAGGCCGCCATCCCCTGCACCCGCACCGGGACCTCCGGGGACACCGTGACGGTGACGGCCCCCGGCGTGGCGTGCGGGGTGGCCGGGCCGACGGTGGCGACGACGGTCCGCGGCGCCTGGGTGCTCTCGACGGTCGCGGCGGTGCCGGTCTTGATGACGTAGGTGGTGGCCAGAGCGGTGGCCAGCACGCCGGTCGCAGTCAGCGCCACCCGGAATCCCATGACGTCACGCTAGGCAGGTCGGTAATGGACTGCGGCGCGGCGCACGGATGCGTTGCCATGCTGTTACCGCAGCTTGATGCCTTTTTTGCCAAACGCCTCCGGCCCGGAACCAAACGCCGCCGACGGGCCGGTGGGTGCGTCTACTAGCCTGCATGGTGATTCACATCCAAGGAAAGGGGCCCCGGCGTGGAGGTCAAGATCGGTGTCTCGGACAGCCCGCGTGATCTGGCGTTCAACAGCTCGCAGACCCCCGACGAGGTCGAGGCCCTGGTGAAGGCCGCCATCAGCAAGGGTGGCGCCGAGCTGCTGTCCCTCACCGACGACAAGGGCCGTCGCATCCTGGTGCAGGCCTCGAAGATCACCTACATCGAGATCGGCGCGGCCGACAAGGGCCGGGTCGGCTTCGGTATCGCCGCCGGCAGCTAAGGCTTTTTAGGGCCGGGTCAGCGGGACGTGTGACAGGCCGCCCCAGGCGAACTGCACCGTCCCGCCCACGGCGGCCTCCTTGGAGACCGGCTTGTTGGCGTCCAGCCAGTAGCGGGCGCAGTTGACGCTGATGGCCACCAGGCCGACGGCGATCATCCTGGCCCGGTGCGGTTCCAGGCCGGAGTCCTGGCTGATCAGGTTGAACACCGCGTCGGTGCAGGCCTCGGTGGCCACTTTCACCTGCGCGGCCACCTGCGGCTCGCTGACGTAGTCGTTCTCGAAGATCAGCCGGTAGCCCTGGCTGTCGTCCTCGATGAAGTCGAAGAACGCCTGAACGGCGTCGTGCAGGCGCTGACGGTTGTCGGTGGTGGTGTCCAGGGCGTCCTGAACGCTGGTCACCAGGATCTCCACGTGCTGGGCCAGGACCGCCAGGTACAGGTCGAGCTTGCTGGCGAAGTGCTGGTAGAGCACCGGTTTGCTGACGCCGGCGCGCTCGGCGATTTCGTCCATTCCGGCGGCGTGATAGCCGCGGTCGACGAACAGCTCACTGGCGGCTTCCAGCAGTTGTTCGCGGCGTTCGCCGCGGGGGAGGCGGCCGCCGCGCCGGCCCGCGGCTTTGCGCGCGGCGGTCTCGGCGGTGTCATTCACGCGGGCGACATTACTACCCCGACCCGCTGGTCCCGTGGCACCGTTCCGGGTGTTGGGACTGCTCATATGCCATTCTTGGTCGGTGACCAACGCGTCGGGGCCTCACGGTGGCGGTCGTGTGCCCGTGTTGCGCAGCGAGTGGAACGAGCCGCTGCGCGCCCAACGCGACCCGTTGACCGAGCAGTCCGGACGCCCCCGTTCCAACCGCGAACAGCGGGTCGGGGTGCGCAAACAGAGCGGGTTGGGCAAGTTCCTGGCTACCTACGGCTGGCGTGCCTACGCGTTGCCGGTGCTGGCGGTGCTCACCGTGGTGGTGCTCTGGCAGACCTTCACGGGGCCCCCGATCCAGATGGCCGATCCGGACGTCAAGTCGCCGCCGACCATCGGCTCGTCGGGCACCGCGATCGTCGGCGCGCCGCCGCGCGGGCTGACCGAATTCGATGCCAGCCTGCCGGCCGGGCAGTTGCCGGCGGGCGGGGCATTCACCGAGGCGGGCGACAAGACCTGGCGCATCGTGCCGGGGACCACGCCGAAGGTCGGTGAGGGCAGCGCCAAGACGTTCACCTACACCGTCGAGGTGGAGAACGGCATCGACACCTCGGGGTTCGGCGGCGACGAGGGCTTCGCCCGGATGGTCACCGAGACGCTGGACAACCCGAAGAGCTGGACGCACAACCCGCAGTTCGCCTTCCGTCGCATCGACGACCCGACCGTCAAGCCGGACTTCCGGATATCGCTGACCTCGCCGGCCACCGTGCGCGAGGGTTGCGGCTATGAGATCCAGCTCGAAACCTCTTGCTACAACCCGATTTACGGCCCCGACGCCGAGCCGCGGGTGTTCATCAACCTGGCCCGCTGGGTGCGTGGGGCGATGCCGTTCCAGGGTGACATCGGCGGCTACCGGCAGTACGTGATCAACCACGAGGTCGGCCACGCCATCGGCTACACCAGCCATGAGCCGTGCGACAAGAACGGTGCGCTGGCGCCGATCATGATGCAGCAGACCTTCTCGACGGCGGACAACGACGCCACCCGGTTCGACCCGAGTTCGGTCAAGCCGGACAACAAGACCTGCCGGGCCAATTCCTGGCCCTATCCGATCGCGTAGTTTCTTCGCCCAACGTGGGCCTTATGCACGCTTGCGGGCCACGATTCGTACCTGGCCCCCACGCTCGCTGCCCCCACGCTCGCGCACAATGGACGCATGTCGCTGCCCCCGCTGGTCGAGCTCGCCGCTGAGCTGACCCGCGACGAGATCGCCCGCTACAGCCGGCACACGCTGATCCCGGAGTTCGGCGCCGACGGGCAGAAGCGGCTGAAGAACTCGCGCGTGCTGGTGATCGGCGCGGGCGGCCTGGGTTCGCCGGCATTGCTGTACCTGGCCGCCGCCGGTGTCGGCACGCTGGGCATCGTCGAGTTCGACGTCGTCGAGGAATCCAACCTGCAGCGCCAGATCATCCACGGCCAGAACGACATCGGCCGTCCCAAGGCACACAGCGCACGCGACTCCATCCGCGAGATCAACCCGTACGTCACCGTCCAACTTCACGAGTTCCGCCTCGAACCCGACAACGCGATCGAACTGTTCAGCCAGTACGACCTGATCCTCGACGGCACCGACAACTTCGCCACCCGGTATCTGGTCAACGACGCCGCGGTGCTGGCGCACAAGCCGTACGTGTGGGGCTCGATCTACCGCTTCTCCGGCCAGGTGTCGGTGTTCTGGGAGGACGCCCCCGACGGCCCCCAAGGAGAACGGCGCGGTATCAACTACCGCGACCTCTATCCGGACCCGCCGCCGCCGGGCCTGGTGCCGTCCTGCGCCGAGGGCGGGGTGCTGGGCATCCTGTGCGCCTCGATCGCCTCGATCATGGGCACCGAGGCCATCAAACTGCTGACCGGGATCGGCGAGTCGCTGCTGGGCCGGCTGATGATCTACGACGCGCTGGCGATGTCCTACCGCACCATCGCCGTTCGCAAGGATCCGGCCGCGCCGCCGATCACCGGCCTCATCGACTACGAGGCCTACTGCAGGATGCCGGCCGGCGAGGATCCGGGCATCACCCCGCGTGAGTTGCGCGCCATGCTCGACGCGGGAAAGGAGATCGCCCTGATCGACGTCCGCGAGCCGGCCGAATGGGAGATCAACCGCATCGACGGCGCCCGGCTGATCCCGAAGTCGACCATCGACTCCGGCGAAGGCCTGGCACAACTGCCCACCGACCGGATTGCGGTGCTGTACTGCAAGAGCGGTGTGCGCTCGGCCCAGGCGCTGGCCGCGGTGAAGCGGGCCGGGTTCGCCGATGCGCTGCACCTGCGCGGCGGCATCCTGGCCTGGGCAGCCGAATTCGAGCCCGACATGGTGATGTACTGACGGCTTGTTGTCCCTGCCAGCATCTACCCTGGCCATGTGATCGACGAGCGCCCGCCAGAACACGTGATGGCGGCGTTCGGGCTCAAGAGCGGTACCCCGGAACCGCTGGGTGATGGCTGGGACGGCGGCTGGCGCTGCGGCGAGATCGTGCTGTCGCAGATCGCCGATCACGCCCGCGCCGCCTGGTCGGCCAAGATCCGGGAAAGCCTGTTCGTCGACGGGCTGCGGCTGGCCCGTCCGGTGCGTTCCACCGACGGCCGCTACGTGGTGGCCGGATGGCGCGCGGACACCTTCGTCGAGGGGTCACCGGAACCTCGGCATGACGAGGTGATCTCCGCGTCGGTGCGCCTGCACGAGGCCACCGCGAACATCGAGCGGCCGCGGTTCATCACCCAGGCGCCGGTGCCGCCGTGGACCGACGTCGACGTGTTCACAGCCGCCGATCGCGCGGCCTGGGATGAGCTGGTGCTCAACAAGATGCCGCTGGGCGCCCCGGAGGTCGACGACGCCCCGCACCGCCAGGAGGCCAAGGAGCTGCTCGGCCATCTGGCCGTGCTGCGCAAGCAGGTCAAGAGCCCGAGTCAACTGGTGCACGGTGATCTGTACGGCACGGTGCTCTTCGCCGGCGCGGCCGCTCCCGGCATCACCGACATCACGCCGTACTGGCGTCCCCCGGCGTGGGCGGCCGGGGTGGTGGTGGTCGACGCGCTGTCCTGGGGTGACGCCGACGACGGTCTGATCGAGCGGTGGGAGGACTTCGACGAATGGCCGCAGATGTTGTTGCGGGCGTTGATGTTCCGGCTCTCGGTGCACGTCCTGTCGCCGCGCTCCACCGAGGAGTCGTTCCCGGGCCTGGAGCGCACCGCCACCGTGGTGCGGATGACGCTCTAGTCGCTCGTTCGGAGGACGGCGCTCTTTCTGAAAAGTCGATAGCGCCGGTGATAGCGCCTTTTCAGAAAGAGTGCCGGACCGAATGGGGACCGGCCATCGGGACCCGTCCGTCGTCGGCGAGCACTCCCTCGGCGCGCAGCAGTTCCAGTTGCGCAGTGGACAGGTGTTCGGCGGGCCGGCCCGACGCGGTGATCACCCGGTGCCACGGCAGATCCGCGGAATCGGTGCGCATGATCCAGCCGACGATGCGCGGGCTGGAAAGCCCTGCCGCACAGGCGATATCGCCATAGGTGGACACCCGGCCGGCCGGGATCGCGGCCACCAGGGCGCGCACCCGTTCCACCTGGGCGTCGGTGATCGGCGCCATTAGCCCAGCATGTCGCGGATGACGGCAGCCGTCTCGGTCGGCATGGGCAGGAACACCATGTGCTTGCAGTCGAGGTCGACCAGCCGGAAGTCGGTGCCCAGTTGGGCGGCGAGACCCTCCAGTAGTTCGGCGCTGACGTAAGGCGGATCGGTCTTGAGTGCGCGCACCAGAGTCGTCGGAGTTCCCTTGTGCGGCAACACGATATCGCGCGCCAGCTCGCTCCAGTAGGACGTCATCGCCGGGATGGAGATCCGCCACCCCCAGCGCCCGCCGGGCGTCGAGATGAGGTGTTCGTCGAGGTCCTCGTCGAGGTCTGCCGCCGGTACGTCCGACCAGGTGCCGGTGGCCTTCTCAACCCGGGCCTCGTCGCGCGAGGGGTAATCCGGTGAGCTCAGCATCGCCTCGGCGATCTCGGCCATCCACCGCCCGTCCAGTCCGATGGCCGGGTCCAGCAGAACCAGGCCGGACACCAGATCCGGGCACGTCGCGGCCAGATGCAGGGCCACCGCGCCGCCGAAGGAGTGGCCCACGACGAGCACCGGGCCGTCGGCCTCGCTCTCGATCAAGGTCGCGAGCGCGGTGACGTTGGCCTCGAACGTCCACGGTGCGTCATACGTCGAACGTCCGTGCCCGATCAGATCCGGCGCCAGCACGGCGACGTCGGACAACTGTCCCTCGGCCAACGGGCGCCAGCGCCGGCCGTGACCGGTCAGCCCGTGCAGCATCAGGACCCTCGCCGGTCCGGGCGGCCCGAAGCGGTTGACGTGAAGGGGGTTGTTCACGCCGCCTATGCTGCCAGCATGGGTGGAGTCACATTTCGCAGCCTGGGCGCGGCGAGCACGGTCACCGGCTCAAAGCACCTGCTGGAATCCGGTGGGATGCGAATCATGGTGGACTGCGGGCTGTTCCAGGGTCTGAAGAACCTGCGTGAGCTCAACTGGGCGCCGCTGGCGGTCGAGCCGGACAGCATCGACGCCGTCGTCATCACCCACGCCCACCTCGATCACACCGGCTATCTGCCGCGGCTGGTCAAGAACGGATTCAGTGGGCCGATCCTGTCCACCGCGGCCACCGGCGCCGTGGCCGGCATCATCCTGCGGGACAGTGCTTATCTGCAGGAGCGCGACGCCGAGTTCCTCAACAAGCACAAGGCCTCCAAGCATCACCCGGCGCTGCCGCTGTACGACCAGCTGGACGCCCAGCGCGCCATGGAGCAGTTCCATTCGCACCCGTTCGGCACGCCGGTCGAGATCCCGGGAATCGGGGCCACCGTGACGTTCCGCCGGGCCGGGCACATCCTCGGCGCCTCCACCGTCGAGGTGAACTGGCAGGGCCGGAGCATTGTGTTCACCGGGGATCTGGGCCGCTACGACGACCCGATCATGTTCGACCCCGACCCGGTGTCCACCGCCGACTACCTGGTGACCGAGTCCACCTACGGCGACCGGGTGCACGAGCGCGTCGATCCCGAGGCGGTCCTCGAAGCGGTCGTGAAGAAGACGGTCAACCGCGGCGGCACCGTGGTGGTCCCGGCCTTCGCGGTGGGCCGCGCGCAGACGCTGCTCTATCACCTGTGGAAGTTGCGGGAGGCCGGCCGGCTGCCCGACGTCCCGGTCTACCTGGATTCGCCGATGGCCATCCACGCCAGCGAACTGCTGGGCAGCTACCCGCAGGACCACCGGCTGTCGCCCGAGGTGTACGAGGGCATGCGCAAGATGGCCAACTACAGCCCCGACTCCGAGCAGTCGAAGAAGATCTCGGAGAGCAAGGAACCGAAGATCATCATCTCGGCCAGCGGAATGGCCACCGGCGGGCGAATCCTGCACCACCTCAAGGCATTCGCCCCGGATGCGCGCAACACCATCATGATCACCGGCTACCAGGTGCCGGGCACCCGCGGCGCGTCGATCGCGGCGGGGGAGAAGGCCGTCCGGATCTACAGCGAGTGGGTTCCGATCAACGCCGAAGTCGCCGACCTGGCGATGCTGTCGGCGCACGCCGACGCCGACGAACTCATCCGCTGGGCGCGCGGGTTCACCGCCCCGCCCAAGAAGGTGTTCGTGGTGCACGGCGAACCGCCGGCGGCCGACACGCTGCGCCGTCGGCTTGACCACGAATTGGGCTGGGCGGCAACGGTTCCGCTGCCGGGTCAGCTCTTCGAACTGTGATGGCGATGATGCGCGCAGGGCTCATCGCCCTGATCATCGTGGTGGTCTCGCTGTCGGCGAGTGTCACCGCCAACGGCGAGGACTCGCTGACCCTGGGCGGATCCGTCGTCACCTCCGAGCCCGTCACCTTCCCCGACGGCGCGATTCTCACCATCACCATCGAAGACGTCTCGCTGGCGGACGCACCCGCCGTCACACTGGCCCAGACCACCATGCCGGTCGGCGGGCGGCAGACGCCGATCGCGTTCACGCTGCCCTATCCCGCGGCTGCCGTGACACCGCGCGCGGTCTACGCCGCCCGGGCACGGGTCAACGCCGGCGACCAGTTGCTCTTCACCACCACCCAGCACAATCCGGTCGACGCGCTGAACCCTTCGCCGATCGAGCTGACGCTGAGCGCGGTGGCGCCGGAGGTGTCATTGACCGAGACCTACTGGAAGCTCACCGACATCGACGGTCAGCCGGTCCAGATCCCCGAGCAGATGCGCGAGCCGTCGATCGTGCTGCACACCGACGGCCGGTTCTCCGGCTCCGGGGGAGTCAACCGGTTGATGGGCGGCTACACCCTCGACGGTTCCTCGCTGGTCTTCGGCAATGCGGCCTCGACGATGATGGCCGGCCCGCCCGAGGCGATGGCGCAGGAGCAGACGATCATCGCCGTGCTCGGCCGGGTGCGGGGCTTCCGGGTCGTCGGTGACCGGCTGACGCTGCTCGACGAGTCCGGCCGGCCGGTGTTGACCGCGGTAGCCGTCGCGCTGCGCTGATTGTCAGACCCTTCTGGTGTCATGAGGTCATGACGACGGTGAGGGTGCTCGGTGGTCCGGGTACCGGCAAGAGCCACCTGCTGGTGGAGGCCGCCGTCGCGCACATCACCGCTGGGCTGGACCCGGAGTCGGTGCTGCTGCTCACCGGGTCGGGCCGGCTGGCCGCGTCGGCCCGCAGCGCCTTGACCGCCCGGCTGCTGGCCGCCCGTTCGGGGGAGCCGTGCCGTGCGGTGGTGCGCGAGCCGTTGGTCCGCTCGCTGCACTCCTATGCCTTCGCGGTGCTGCGCAAGGCTGCCGAGCGGGCCGGGGATCCGCCGCCGCGGCTGGTCACCCGCGCCGAGCAGGACGGCATCATCCGCGAACTGCTCGCCGGCGATCTGGACGACGGCGCCAGGGGCTGGCCCCGCGACTTGCGGCCGGCCCTGACCACCGTCGGGTTCGCCGGAGAACTGCGCGATCTGATGTCGCGCTGCGCCGAGCGCGGGGTCGACGCCGAGGACCTCCGGCGGATCGGGCGCGAGACGGGCCATCCGGAGTGGGTGGCCGCCGCCCGGTTCGCCCGGCAGTACGAACAGGTGATGCTGCTGCGCGCCTCGGTCGGCACCGCGGCCCCGCAGGCGACGGTGCCCGCCCTGGGCGCCGATGAACTGGTCGGTGCCGCGCTGGACGCGCTGGCCGCCGACGCCGATCTGCTGGTCGCCGAGCGGGCCCGGGTGCGGGTGCTGCTGGTCGACGACGCCCAGCACCTCGACCCGCAGGCCGCCCGGCTGGTGCGGGTGCTGGCCGCCGGCACCGATCTCACCGTGCTCGCCGGTGATCCCAACCAGGCGGTCTACGGCTTCCGCGGCGCCGACCCGGAACTGCTCACCGGCGACTCGCAGCTGATCGAACTCAACCACTCGCACCGTTGCGCCCCGGCCATCGCCCGCGCGATCAGCGGGGTGGCCGGCGGGCTGCCCGGTGCCGGCTGGCGGCACCTCGACGGCTCCGGTCCAGACGGTGACGGTGACTCAGGTTCGGTGTCTGTCCGGGTGACGTCGTCCTCGCACGCCGAGGCCACCCTGATCGCCGACGCGCTGCGCCGGGCCCATCTGGTCGACGGGCTGGCGTGGTCGCAGCTGGCGGTCATCGTCCGGTCCGCGGCCACCGCCGCGGCCATCGAGCGGGCACTGTCCACCGCCGGGGTCCCGGTGGATCCGGCCGGCTTCGGCGGCCCGGTCGCCGATGCGCCCGCCGCCCGTGCGCTGCTGACCGTGTTGCGGGCCACCCTCGGCGGACTCGACGAGGAGCAGGCCACCGCACTGCTCACCGGTCCGATCGGCCGGGTCGATCCGGTCTCGCTGCGCCAGCTGCGACGGACGTTGCGGCGCAACGACATCGGACTGGTCGACGCTCTGACGGGCCGGGCACCGCAGCTGCCGGGTGCGCTCGGCGGCGCGGTCAAGCGGGTGCGCACGGTGCTGACCGCCGCCGCCCGGGCCAACCGCGAGCATCACGATCCGCGGTACACACTGTGGCAGGCCTGGGAGCGCAGCGGACTGCAGCGCCGCTGGCTGACCTCCGCCGAGCGCGGCGGGGTGGACGGCGCGCTGGCCGACCGCAATCTCGCCGCGGTCACCGCACTGTTCGACCTCGCCGACGACTACGTCGCCCGCACCACCGGTGCCTCGGTCGCCGGACTGCTCGACCATGTGGCCGCCCTGCAGTTGGCGCCGCCCTCGGCCGACGAGTCGGCGGCCGAGACGGTGGCGGTGCTCAGCCCGCACGCCGCGCTCGGCCGGGACTGGGAGATGGTCGTCATCGCCGGCGTGCAGGAAGGTTTGTGGCCCAACACCACTCCGCGCGGCGGCGTGCTGGGCACCCAACGCCTGCTTGACGTCCTCGACGGCCTCGGGGACGACGTGTCCTCGCGCGCCCCGCTGCTGGCCGAGGAACGTCGTCTGCTGATCGCCGCGATGGGCCGGGCCCGGCGGCGGCTGCTGATCACCGCCGTCGACAGCGACAGCGGCGACGAGGCCATGCTGCCCTCGGCGTTCGTCAGCGAACTCGCCGCGCACGACACCGGCGAGGTGCAGGAGCCCACCCGGCCGGTGCCGGCCCCGCCGCTACTGTCGCCGTCGGCGGTGGTCGGCCGGCTGCGTGCGGTGGTGTGCGCACCCGACGGCGCGGTCGACGAGGACGCGCGGGCGGGTGCGGCAACGCAATTGGCCCGGCTGGCCGCCGCCGGGGTTCCCGGCGCCGACCCGTCGCAATGGCACGGCATGGCTCAGCTGAGCACCGAGGCGCCGCTGTGGAGCGGAGCGGAGCACACCGTCACGCTCAGCCCGTCGACGCTGCAGACCCTGACCGACTGCCCGCTGCGCTGGCTGGCCGAGGCGCACGGCGGCAGCGGCCCGCGCGGGCTGAGCTCCACGCTCGGCTCGGTGCTGCACGCCCTGGCCGCCGACTCCGGCAAGAACGAGCAGCAGCTGGCCGCCGAGCTCGAATCGCTCTGGGCCGCAGTGCCGTTCGACTCGCCCTGGTATGCCGCCAACGAGCTCGACCGGCACCGCGCCATGCTCGCCGCCTTCGTGGCCTGGCGGGCGGGCAGCCGGCATGAACTCACCGAGATCGGCACCGAGATCGAGCTCACCGGTGAGGTCGCACCCGGGGTGGCGGTGCGCGGCCGGATCGACCGCCTCGAGCGCGACGCGCAGGGCCGGCTGGTGATCGTCGACGTCAAGACCGCCAAGAGCCCGGTCACCAAGGACGACGCCCAGCGCAACGCACAGCTGGGGCTCTACCAGCTGGCGGTGGCGGCCGGACTGCTCGCCGACGGTGACGAGCCCGGCGGTGGCCGGCTGGTCTACGTCGGCAAGCCCACCGCCAACGGTGGTGCCACCGAACGCGAGCAGACCGCGATGGCGCCCGAGAACGCCGATGAGTGGCGCGCGGTGGTGGCCGAGGCCGCCGCCGCGACCGCCGGGCCGCAGTTCACCGCCCGGGTCAACGACGGCTGCACGCACTGCCCGATCCGCGCGACCTGCCCGGCGCAGGGAGTCAAGAATGTCTAGCCCCGCGGAACTGGCTGCGGCCCTGGGCCTTCCGCCCCCGACCGACGAGCAGGCCGCGGTGATCGCCGCCCCGCCGGGACCACTGGTGGTGGTGGCCGGCGCCGGGGCGGGCAAGACCGAGACCATGGCATCGCGGGTGGTGTGGCTGGTGGCCAACGGTCACGCCGAGCCCAGTCAGGTGCTCGGACTGACCTTCACCCGCAAGGCAGCCGGTCAGCTGTTGCGCCGGGTGCGCTCGCGGCTGGCCCGGCTGGCCGGGCACACCGGCGCCACGTACGACGGCGCCCCGACCATCAGCACCTACCACGCCTTCGCCGGTCAGCTGTTGCGCGAGTTCGGCCCGCTGCTGCCGGTGGAGCCCGACGCCCGGCTGCTCAGCGAGACCGAGATGTGGCAGCTGGCCTATGACGTGGTGTGTGCCCATCCCGGACCCCTCAACTTTGGGAAGCCGTTCGACAAGAACCCGGCGGCGGTCACCGGCATGGTCCTCAAGCTCTCCGGGGAGTTGGCCGAGCATCTGGTCGACACCGCCGAGTTGCGGCACACCCACGTCGAACTCGAACGGCTGATCCTGACCCTGCCGCCCGGACCGCGCCAGCGCGACACCGGCCCGAACCGCAGACTGCTCGACCTGCTCGACACCCAGACCCAGCGCGCCGCGCTGGTGCCGCTGATCGACGCGCTGCACGCCCGGATGCGCGCGGAGAAGGTGATGGACTTCGGCTCGCAGATGTCGGCGGCCGCCCGGCTGGCGGCGTCGTGCCCGCAGGTCGGCGAGGCGTTGCGCCGGCGCTACCGGGTGGTGCTGCTCGACGAGTACCAGGACACCGGGCACGCCCAGCGGATCGCGCTGTCCTCGCTGTTCGGCGGCGGTGTCGATGCGGGTCTCGCGCTGACTGCGGTGGGTGATCCGATCCAGTCGATCTACGGCTGGCGCGGCGCCTCGGCCACCAACCTGCCGCGGTTCACCACCGATTTCCCGCTGGCCGACGGTTCGGCGGCCCCGACGCTGGAGCTGTCCACCAGCTGGCGCAATCCGCCGAGCACCCTGGAGTTGGCCAATGCCGTGTCCGCCGAAGCGCGGGCGCGGTCGGTGGGGGTGCGGCCGCTGCAATCGCGGCCCGACGCCGACGCCGGCACCGTGCTGTGCAGCCTGCTGGGTGACGTCGAGGTCGAACGCGAGTGGGTGGCCGACCAGATCGCTGCCCGCTACGGCGAGGGTGTGACCGCGGCGGTGCTGGTGCGCCGCAACGCCGACGCCGGCCCGATCGCCGAGGCGCTCTCTACCCGCGGCATCCCCGTCGAGGTGGTCGGCCTGGCCGGTCTGCTCTCGATCGCCGAAGTGGCGCAGGTGCTTTCGACGCTGCGGCTGGTGGCCGACCCGGCCGACGGCGCGGCGGCCATGACGGTGCTCACCGGCCCGCGCTGGCGGATCGGCGCCGCCGACCTGGCCGCACTGTGGCGCCGGGCACGGACCCTGGACCGTGGCCGCCCGCGCGCCTCGACCGCCGAGGAGATCATCGCCGCGGCAGCCGACCCCGACACCGCCTCACTGGCCGACGCGATCGCCGACCCGGGACCGGCGGAGGCCTACTCCACCGAGGGCTACCGACGCATCGCCGCGCTGGACGTTGAATTGGCAAGGCTGCGCGGCTATCTCGCCCATCCGCTCAACGACCTGGTGGTCGAGGTGCGCCGGATCATCGGCATCGACGCCGAGGTCCGCGCCGCCGGCGGCGGCACCGAACATCTGGACCGCTTCGGCGACGTGGTGGCCCGCTACTCCGAGCGCTCTGGGGCCGACGTCACCGGCCTGCTGGCCTACCTCGACGTCGCCGCCGAACGGGAGGGCGGGCTGGCGCCGGCCGACGTCGGCGTCGCCGAAGGCCGGGTGCAGGTGCTGACCGTGCACGCCGCCAAGGGGCTGGAGTGGCAGATCGTCGCCGTTCCGCACCTGAGCGCGAGGGTGTTCCCGTCGACCGCCATGCCGCGCAGCTGGCTCAACGACGCCGCCGAGCTGCCGCCGCTGCTGCGCGGTGACCGCGCGGACGGCGACGATGCCGGGGCCGGCCTGCACGGGGTTCCCGTCCTCGACACCGATGCGGTGTGCGACCGCAAGGCGCTCCAGGACGTCATCGACGCCCACAAGGATCAGCTCAACCGCCGCCGCGTCGACGAGGAGCGCCGGCTGCTCTACGTCGCGATCACCCGCGCCGAGGACACCCTGCTCATCTCGGGCCACCACTGGGGCGCCACCGAGTCCACGCCGCGCGGGCCCTCGGAGTTCCTGATCGAGATCAAGGGCATCATCGAGGGGACCGGCTGCGGCGAGATCGGTCAGTGGGCGCCAGAGCCGCCCGACGGCGAGCCGAACCCGTTGCGGGACAACGCGAACGAGGCGATGTGGCCCGCCGATCCGCTGCGGCACCGTGGCGATGTCGAGCGCGGCGCGCAACTGGTGGCCGCCGCGATGGCCGGCGATCTGGCCGGCCCCGGGGAGGACCCCGACGCGGAGGTTGCGGCCTGGGCCGCCGACGTCGACGCACTGCTGGCCGAACGCGAGCGGGCCGGCACGCCGGAGCCGGTGCGGCTGCCCGGCCAGCTGTCGGTCAGCGCCCTGGTCGAACTCGACCGCGACCCGCGCGGCGCGGCCCGCCGGCTCACCCGCCGGCTGCCCGCCCGTCCCGATCCGCACGCCATCCTGGGCACCGCCTTCCACGAATGGGTGCAGCGCTTCTACGGTGCCGACCGGCTGTTCGACCTCGACGATCTGCCCGGCGCCGGGGACGGCGCGGGGGATGGCGCAGTCGCCGACGCGGCCGAACTCGAAGCGCTGCAGGATGCGTTCGGCAAGTCCGCGTGGGCCGCGCGCACCCCGATCGAGGTCGAGGTGCCCTTCGAGATGGCCATCGGGGACACCGTGGTGCGCGGGCGCATCGACGCGGTGTTCGCCGACCCGGACGGTGGTGTCACCGTGGTGGACTGGAAGACCGGCGAGCCGCCGGCCGACGAGGGCGCCCGCCAGTCCGCAGCGATTCAGCTGGCCGTCTACCGGCTGGCCTGGGCGGCGCTGACCGGCTGCGAGGAGTCAACGGTGCGGGCGGCCTTCCACTATGTGCGCTCCGGGCGCACGGTCAGCCCGGAAGCGCTGCCCGGGCCGAACGAGCTGGCGGCGCTGCTTTCCTGATCTTCAGCGCGGAGACGATCATCGGCACCTGCAGCGGCAGCCGGGCCAGCGCTACAGCCCGCATCGGCCATTTCTGGGGCCCGGTCTTGCCCCACCACAGCCGCACCATGTTGATGTTCGCCGGGAATACCGCCAGGAACAGCGCCGCGGCGGCCAGCGCTCCGGTCCGCCGGGTCTGCGGCGCCAGCAGCATCGCGCCCACGCCGACCTCGGCCACCCCGGAGGCCAGCGTGTAGAAGCGCGGGCTGCCCGGCAGTTCGTCGGGAACGATGGTGTCGAACGGCTTGGGCGCCGCGAAGTGCCCGATCCCGATGGCGATCAGCATCGCCGCCATCCGGTAGGCGGGACGCTGACTGGCCCTGGGACTGGCCACTGTGCTCTGAGTCATGGGTACATAATGCTCGTGTGCAGGCGATCCGCGGGGGGACTTTCGGGGCGGTGACCCGTGGCTAGCCGCGGACTGCTGCGGCGCCTGGAAGCGATGTCCGAGGACCTCGCCGTCAAACACGATTCGGTGCTGGTCGAATACCTGCACATCCCGCAGAAGTTCGTCCCGCCGGTCCGCCGCATCGCCCGCCGGCTGTTCTACGCGCTGGCCGCGCTGTTCACCGCGGTGATCATCGTCTACCTCGACCGCGACGGCTACAAGGACGTCCGCGGCGAGCCGATGACCTTCCTGGACTGCCTGTACTACGCGACGGTCTCACTGTCGACCACCGGCTACGGCGACATCACCCCGATCACCGAGCAGGCCCGCCTGGTCAACGTCCTGGTGATCACGCCGTTGCGCGTCGCATTCCTGATCGTCTTGGTCGGCACCACCGTCGAGACCCTGACCGAGGCGTCCCGGCAGGCCCTGAAAATTCAGCGTTGGAGGAGAAGGGTGCGCAACCACACCGTCGTCGTCGGGTACGGCACCAAGGGCCGCACGGCCGTCTCGGCGATGGTCGGCGACGGGGTTCCGCCCGCCGAGATCGTCGTCGTCGACACCGATCAGGCCTCACTCGAACGCGCCAGCGCCGCCGGTCTGGTGACCGTGCGCGGTGACGCCAACCGCGCCGACGTGCTGCGGCTGGCCGGCGCCCAGCACGCCAAGGCCATCGTGGTGGCCACCAACTCCGATCCGGTCGCGGTGCTGGTCACCCTGACCGCGCGCGAACTCGCCCCGGACGCCAAGATCATCGCCGCGGTGCGCGAGGCGGAGAACCGCCATCTGCTGCTGCAGTCCGGCGCGGACTCGGTGGTGGTGTCCTCCGACACCGCCGGCCGGTTGCTCGGCCTGGCCACCAACAAGCCCGCCGTCGTGGAGATGATCGAGGATCTGCTCACCCCGCACGAGGGTTTCGCCATCGCCGAGCGCGAGGTCGAACCCAAGGAGATCGGCGGCTCGCCCAAGCACCTGACCGACATCGTGCTCGGCGTGGTCCGGGACGGAAAGCTCTACCGCGTCGACGATCCCGATGCCGACGCGCTGCGGGACATGGACCGGCTGCTCTACGTCCGCACATCCGAAGGGGACTGAATCCCTTGAGTTTCGGACTGCGCAACGTTCCGCTGCTGTCGCGGGTCGGCGCCGACCGCGCCGACTCGGTGCGCACCGACGTCGACGCCGCGATCGCCGGCTGGCCCGACGCGCTGCTGTTGCGGGTCGACAACCGCAGCCAGGTGTTGGTGATCGACGCGCAGGTGGTGCTGACCCCGGCCGCTGACTTCGCCGAGAAGCCCCCGGCCGACGCGGTGTTCCTCGGCCGGATGGACGACGGCCGGCACATCTGGGCGGTGCGCGCCGAGTTGGTGCCGCCGGCCGAAGGCCAGGCCCGGGTCATCGAGCCGCGCCGCGGCGGGGTGCGGTTCGAGGACACCAGCGCACAGCTGGTGGCCTGCGCGCTGGCCCTGCTGAATTGGCATGACAACTCCCGCTTTTCGCCGGTCGACGGTTCGCCCACCCGGTCCATCCGGGCCGGCTGGGCCCGGCGTAATCCGCTGTCCGGCGAGGAGGAGTTCCCGCGCATCGACCCGGCGGTGATCTGCCTGGTGCACGACGGGCACGACCGCGCGGTGCTGGCCCGCCAGGCGGTGTGGCCGGAACGGCTGTTCTCCATCCTGGCCGGGTTCGTCGAGGCGGGGGAGTCCTTCGAGTCCTGTGTGGTGCGCGAGATCGCCGAGGAGGTCGGCCTGAACGTGACCGACGTGACCTACCTCGGCAGCCAGCCGTGGCCGTTCCCGCGCTCGCTGATGGTCGGCTTCCACGCTCTCGGTGATCCCGAGCAGCCTTTCGCCTTCCGCGACGGCGAGATCGCCGAGGCGGCCTGGTTCACCCGCGCCGAGGTGCGCGCCGCCCTCGAGGTCGGCGACTGGAGCAGCCAGTCGGAGTCCAAACTGCTTCTGCCCGGATCGATTTCGATCGCCCGGGAGATCATCGAGTCCTGGGCATATCAGGAATGAAGCGTCGTCTGATCCTGGCGCTGCTGATCTTCGCGCTCGCGATCGGCGCAAGCGTCTCCGGCTTCCACATCAGCCGCAACGACACCAATCAGGAGGCGTACTTCGGTGATTTCGACGCCCCGGACCGGGTCGAGATCACCGTGTGGATCACCCACGTCGACCCCACGTTGCAGACGGTGTCGATGACCCTGATGAACATCCACCCCTACGGGAAGTTGGCCGTCGACGGCAACTTCGCCAAAGACGACACCATGACGATGAATTCGATCGGGGACTGGCGGTTTCAGATCGACCGCGGCGACTCCGCCGACGACGAGAAGGTGCAGACCGGCATCACCGGCTGGCTGACCGACTACCCGTTCGACAGCTACGACGCCAGCATCGCGCTGACCCTCACCGATTCGGACGGAAACGACGTCCCCACCGCCATCACGGTTCTCAACACCGACTCGTTCTACAAGATCGAGACCGTGCAGGCCGATGCCAGCGACGGCGGCACCTTGATCAACCTGACCATCCGTCGCAGCACGTCGACGCTGGTGTTCGGCATCTTCATCATGGTGCTGATGCTGGCCCTGGCCGCCGCGTCGGCGGTCGCCGCCTATTACGTCCTGCACTTCAAGCGCGGTCTGGACCTGTCGGCGTGTTCGTTGATGGCGGGCATGCTGTTCGCGCTGATCCCGTTGCGCAACGCGGTGCCGGGTGATCCGCCGATCGGTTCGATCATCGACTTCGGGTCGTTCTTCATCGCCGAGGCCACCATCGCCGTCTCGCTGATCTCCTGCATCGTCATCGGCTACCGGCAGCAGCGCACGATCGACGCCGAGGTCGAGGACTAGGTCGGGGACTAGGTCGGGGACTAGGTCGGGGACTAGGTCGCCGAGATCGACACCAGGGCCGCGATTTCGTTCCGGATCACAGCCCTGACGTCGATTTCGGGGCCCTAGAGTCGGGGTATGAACCGCGAGGACGCCCAGATCCCATCCGGCGACAGCTATATCGCCGCGTGGGTCTACCGGCCGGCGACGCTGTCGGGAACGTGTGTGGTGATGGCGCACGGCTTCTCGCTGACGCGGCACGACGGGCTCGAGCCGTTCGCCGAGGCCTTCGTCGACGCGGGCGCCACCGTGGTGTGTTTCGACCACCGCTATCTCGGTGACTCTGGCGGCGAGCCGCGGCAGCGTTTCCGGGCCTCGGCGCAACTGGCGGACTGGCGCGCGGCGATCGCCTACGCACGCGGACTCGAGGGCGTCGATCGCGTTGTGCTGTGGGGTTATTCGTTCTCCGGCGGACATTGCGCCACATTGGCAGCCGGCGACACCAAGCCCGACGCGATGTTGCTGCTGTGCCCGTTCGCCGACGGCCTCGGCAGGGTGCGCAGTACGCCGCTGCCCTTGATCGCGTGGATCACCCCCCATGCGGTCGCCGATCTGGCCGGCCGGCACTGCACCATCCCGGTCACCGGACCGGTCGGATCGCATGCCGCCATGCCGCTGGCGGACGAGGAGGAGGGGTTCGCTATCGCGGTCGCGGACAACTCGCCGTGGCGCAACGCCATCTCGCCCGCGGTGTTCCTCACCGTCGCGTTCCACCGGCCGTGGGCCAAGGCCGCGAACCTGAGGATGCCGGTGTTCGTCGGAATGGGCGACCGGGATATCTCGGTGCCGGCCAAGGGTATTCACCGCCTGGTCGACCGGGCCCCGGATGCGACGCTGAAGCGTTACGATGCCGACCACTTCACCGTCTTCGCCCCGCCACTGCAAGAGCAGATCATCGCCGACCAGGTCGGCTTCCTGCGCGAGAGAGGGTTCCTCTGATGGTTCTCCAGGTGACGGTGCCGCCGGATCTGATGGGCGGGGGAGTCGACGAGGGCTATGGGAAGGTCGCCGACGCGTTCCGGGCGAATCTGGCCTCCGGCAACGAGGTCGGCGCCGCGGTCGCGGTCTACCGCGACGGGGTCAAGGTCGTCGACCTGTGGGGCGGCTACCGCGACGGGCTGACCAAGGACCCGTGGCGGGCCGACACCATGGTGAACATGTTCTCCTCCACCAAGGGCGTCTCGGCCCTGGTGATGGCGGCCGCGGTGTCGCGCGGACTGCTGTCCTACGACGCGAGGGTCGCCGACTACTGGCCGGAATTCGCCCAGGCCGGCAAGGGCGAGGTGACGGTGCGCCAGCTGCTGGACCATCAGGCCGGGCTGCCGGTGGTCTGGCCGCTGCCGGGTCTGCGCGACGTCGCCGACCCCGACCGTCTGGCGCCGATGCTGGCCGCGCAGGCACCGGCCTGGTCACCGGGTACCCGGCACGGTTACCACGCCATCGCGCTGGGCTGGTATCAGTCCGAGCTGCTGCGCCGGGTCACCGGTCGCACGGTCGGCCGGTACCTGGCCGAGGAGATCGCCGGCCCGCTCGGGGTGGACCTGCACATCGGGCTGCCCAAGACCGTCGGCCGGGACCGGGTCGCCACGCTTCATCACTGGAAACGTTCCGAGACGGTGCGTCACCTCAACGAGATGCCATTGGGGTTCTTGATGCTGGCGCTCAGCCCCTTCGGACTGACCGCACGCAGCACCGCGGCCCCGCGGGACGTCGACGTGTTCACCGGCGGCTACAACCGCGATGACGTTCGCGCAGTGGAGATCCCGTCGGCCAACGGCATCGGGACCGCCCGCGCGGTGGCGCAGCTGTACGGCGACGCCGCCACCGGTGGTGCCGCACTCGGGTTGACCGACGACACCGTCGAAGCCCTGTGCGCACCGGCCGTCGAACCCTCCGGAAGTGTGCGCGACAAGGTCCTCAACATCGACACCGCATTCTCGCTGGGAATGTCAAAGCCGTTGGAGAAGTTCGTGTTCGGTTCCTCGGGCCGCGCCTTCGGGACGCCGGGATTCGGCGGGTCCTTCGGCTTCGCCGATCCCGACACCGGCGTCGGCTTCTCGTATGTGATGAACCGGATCGGCTTCCACTTGCTCAGCGATCCACGTGAATTGGCGTTGCGCCAGGCGCTGTTCCGTGACGTTCTCGGGGTGCGGCCGCAGAGGTAGTTCGCGCGCCCCAGCCGCCGAGATCGACCTCAGGGCTGTGGAATGGGGCGAGGCGGCAGCCGTGGTGTCGATCTCGCGGGGGGATCTACAGCCCGAGCTTGGCCTTGACGTCCTTGATGCTGGGGTTGGTCAGCGCCGACCCGTCGGCGAACTTCAGCGTCGGCACCGTCTGATTCCCGCCGTTGACGCCCATGACGAACTCGGCGGCGGCCGGGTCGTGCTCGATGTTCACCTCGTCGAAGGTGATGCCGGAGGACTTCATGGCGATTTTGAGCCGCTGGCAGTAGCCGCACCAATCGGTGGTGTACATCGTCACGTCGCTCATGCGCGTCAACTTAGCCCACTGTCGGAGCCGGCTGCCAAGATGGACGCCGTGAACCCCGGCCTGGACTCCGAGCAGCGGGAAGCCGTCCTGGCCGCCCGCGGCCCGCTGTGCGTGCTGGCCGGGGCCGGCACCGGCAAGACCCGCACCATCACCCACCGGATCGCCCACCTGGTGTCCCAGGGTCACGTCGCCGCCGCCCAGGTGCTGGCGGTGACGTTCACCTCCCGCGCGGCCGGGGAGATGCGCACCCGGCTGCGGGCGATGGAGGTCGGCGGAGTGTCGGCGCTGACCTTCCACGCCGCGGCCCGGCGTCAGCTGCAGTACTTCTGGCCGCGGGTGGTCGGCGACACCGGCTGGCAACTGCTGGACAGCAAGTTCGCCGTCGTCGCCCAGGCCGCCAACCGGTCCCGGCTGCAGGTCTCCACCGATGACGTCCGCGACCTCGCCGGTGAGATCGAGTGGGCCAAGGCCTCGCTGATCTCACCGGAGGGCTACGCCACGGCGGTCGCCGAGATCTCCCGCGACATCCCTCTCGACGCCGAGAAGGTCGCCACCGTCTACGCCGGATACGAGAAGCTCAAGGCCAACCGGGACGGCGTCACCCTGCTGGACTTCGACGACCTGCTGCTGCACACCGCCGCGGCCATCGAGAACGACCAGGCGGTGGCCAGCGAGTTCCGCGACCGCTACCGCTGCTTCGTGGTCGACGAGTATCAGGACGTCACCCCGCTGCAGCAGCGGGTGCTCGACGCCTGGCTCGGCGACCGTGACGATCTGACCGTCGTCGGCGACGCCAACCAGACCATCTACTCCTTCACCGGCGCCTCGCCGCGCTTCCTGCTGGACTTCTCCCGCAAATACCCCGAGGCCGCGGTGGTGCGCCTCGAGCGCGACTACCGCTCGACCCCTCAGGTGGTCTCGCTGGCCAACCGGGTGATCGGCGCGGCGCGCGGCCGGATGGCCGGTTCCAAGCTGCACCTGATCGGCCAGCGCCCGCCCGGTGCGGAGCCGGTGTTCCGCGAGCACCCCGACGAGGTCGCTGAGGCCACCGCGGTGGCCAAGGCCATCAAGGGGCTCATCGAGGCGGGCACCCCGGTCTCCGAGATCGCGGTGCTCTACCGGATCAACGCCCAGTCCGAGGTCTACGAGGAGGCGCTCACCGCGGCCGGCGTGCCGTTCCAGGTGCGCGGCGGGGAGGGCTTCTTCAGCCGCCAGGAGATCCGGCAGTCACTGGTCGCGCTCCAACGCGCCGCCGACCGCGGGGCGGACGGGCCGCTGCCGGAGATCGTGCGCGGACTGCTCGAACCATTGGGCCTCACCGATGAACCGCCGGCCGGCGCCAAGGCCCGGGAACGCTGGGAGGCGTTGGCCGCCCTGGCCGAACTGGTCGACGAAGAGGTCGCGATCCGGCCCGATCTGGACCTCACCGCCCTGGTCGCCGAGTTGAAGGTGCGGGCTGACGCGAGGCACGCCCCGACCGTGCAGGGCGTCACGCTGGCATCGTTGCACGCCGCCAAGGGCCTGGAGTGGGACGCGGTGTTCCTGGTCGGCCTGGCCGACGGCACCCTGCCGATCAGCCACGCCGTCTCCAAGGGCCCGGACAGTGAGGCCGTCGAGGAGGAACGCCGACTGCTCTACGTCGGAATCACCAGGGCCAGAACGCATCTCGAGCTCAGCTGGGCGCTGGCCCGGGCGCCGGGCGGCCGGCAGGGCAGAAGACCGTCACGCTTCCTCAACGGCATCGCCCCGCAGACCCGCTCCGAGCCGGGGGCGCCGAACAAGCCCCGACGGCAGAAGGGCGCCACCCCGCGCTGCCGGGTGTGCAATGCGGTGCTCACCACCGCGCCGTCGATCATGCTGCGCCGCTGCGAGTCCTGCTCGGTGGACATCGACGAGGAGTTGCTGGCCCAGCTCAAGGAGTGGCGGCTGAACCTGGCCAGGGAGATGGGCGTGCCGGCCTATGTGGTGTTCACCGACAACACCCTGATCGCCATCGCCGAGGCGCTGCCCGCCGACGACGCCGCGCTGACCGCCATCCCGGGCATCGGGGCCCGCAAGCTCGAGCAGTTCGGGGCCGATGTGCTGGAGCTGGTCAGGGCGCGAAGCTAGTAATAGTGCGACCATGTAGTGCATGGGGCGCGACTGGGACGAGATGATCGCGAGCGGGGAGATAACACCGGCCCGCTCGGACGTCGATCTGCGAGACATCGAACCTGTTCCTGGTGACTTCAATGTCACCGAAATCCTGAATGAACTTCGTGAGCAGTAGCGTGACGTCGTGACCCTGACCGCCCGCGAAAGCGAACTGCTCGCGGTCACCCTGGAACTGCTGCAGCGCAACGGCTATGAGGGCCTGACCGTCGACCAGGTGGTGGCCGAGGCCCGGGCCAGCAAGGCCACCGTGTACCGACGCTGGCCCACCAAGGCCGAACTGGTGCTGGCCGCCGTCATGGAGGGCGTCCGCCAGGTGGCCGTCGCGCCGGAGACCGGCAGCCTGCGCACCGATCTGATCGAGATCGGCGACAAGATCGCCAAGCAGGCCCGAGCCCACGCCACCACCATGCGGGCGGTCCTGGTGGAGGCCTCCCGCAACTCCGTCCTCAACGACTTCATGCAGCAGCAGATGATCGCGCAGCGCAAGAAGCTGATCACCGGAGTACTGCGGCAGGCCGTCGAGCGCGGGGAGATCAGGGCCGAGGCGGTCAACGACGACCTGTGGGATGTGTTGCCCGGCTACCTGGTGTTCCGGGCCGTGATCCAGGACCGCCCGGCCACCCGGCGCACGGTGGAGGCACTGGTCGACGAGGTGATCCTCCCGAGCCTCACCCGCGACACCGAATAGTCGCCGCAACAGCGAACGGTACCGTACCGTACTCCTGTGCGAGGTTTGAGCCGGAACTGGATGCTGCTGGTCGCCGCGCTGGTGATCGCCGTCGCCGGGTTCACCGTCTACCGCCTGCACGGAGTCTTCGGCTCCGACTACGACACCGCCACCCCGGGCGGAGCCGGCAGCGAGATCGTCCCGTTCAACCCCAAGCGGGTGCGCCTGGAGGTGTTCGGCGAGCCCGGCGCCACGGCGTCGATCAGCTATCTCGACATCCACGCCCAACCGCGGCACGTCGCCGACGTGCCGTTGCCGTGGTCCTACGAGGACTCCACCACCACACCGGCAGTGCTGACCAATGTCAGCGCCCAGGGTGACGGCGCGACCCTGGGCTGCCGCATCATCATCGACGGCCAGATCAAGGCCGAACGCATCGAGGACAACCCGAGCGCCTACACCTTCTGTCTGGACAAGTCCGGATGACCGGCCACCGCATCGCCAGGCTCATCCGCCGCCTCTGCGTGCCGATCTTCCTGTTCTGGCTGGCGCTGGCCGCGCTGACGAATTCCAGTGTGCCGCCGCTGGAAAAGGTCGCTGAGGCGCACAACGTGGGCCTCAGCGCCCAGGACGCCCCGTCGATGATCGCGATGAAACACATCGGCAAGACCTTCCAGGAGTTCGACTCCGACAGTTCGGCGATGATCGTCCTCGAGGGTGATGCGCCCCTCGGCGCCGAGGCGCACCACTACTACGACGCGCTGACGGCCAGGCTGGCCGCGGACGCCAAGCACGTCGTGCACATCCAGAACTTCTGGGGCGATCCGCTGACCGCCGCCGGAGCCCAAAGTGCCGACGGCAAAGCCGCTTTCGTGCAGCTGTACCTGGCCGGAAATCAGGGCGAGGGCCTCGGTGACGAGTCGGTGCGCGCGGTGCGCGAGATCGTCGACCACACACCGCCCCCGCCCGGGCTCAAGGTCTATGTGACCGGTCCGGGTCCGCTGGTGGCCGATCAGTTCAACGTCGGGTCCAAGGGCTCCAAGAAGGTCACCCTGGTGACCTTCGCGGTGATCTTCCTGATGCTGCTGTGGGTTTACCGCTCCATCGCCACCGTGCTGCTGGTCCTGGTGATGGTTCTGCTCGAGGTGGCCTCGGCGCGCGGGGTGGTGGCAGTTCTGGCCTACCACAACATCATCGGGCTCTCGGTGTACTCGACGAACCTGCTGACCCTGCTGTCCATCGCGGCGGGCACCGACTACGCGATCTTCCTGCTCGGCCGCTATCACGAGGCCCGGCATGCGGGGCAGGGCCGGGAGGACGCGTTCCTCACCAGCTACCACGGCACCTCGCATGTGGTGCTGGGCTCCGGGCTGACCATCGTCGGCGCGCTGTACAGCCTGACCTTCACCCGGCTGCCGTACTTCAACAGCCTGGGGGTGCCCGCGGCGATCGGCATCACCGTGGCGTTGCTGGGGTCGCTGACCCTGGCCCCGGCCGTCGTCACGATGGGCAGCCGGTTCGGCCTGTTCGACCCGAAGCGGTCGATGCGGACCCAGGGCTGGCGACGTATCGGCACCGCCATCGTGCGCTGGCCCGGGCCGATCCTGGCGGTGTCCATCGGGGTCGCGCTGATCGGACTGCTCGCCCTGCCCGGCTACCGGACCAGCTACAACGTCCGCTTCTACCTGCCGCCGAGTGCGCCGGCCAACATCGGGTACGACGCCGCCGAACGGCACTTCTCGGCCGCGCGGCTCAACCCCGAGATGCTGATGATCGAGGCCGACCACGACCTGCGCACCTCGGCCGGGCTGCTGACGGTGGAGAAGGTGGCCAAGGCGGTCTTCCACACCCCGGGGGTGGCGATGGTGCAGACCATCACCCGGCCGTTGGGCACCCCGCTGGACCACAGCACGCTGGGTTTCCAGATGAGCATGGGCGGCTCCACCCAACTGGAGAATCTGCCGTTCCAGCAGGCGCGCGCCGCGGCG
>NZ_JAFMJZ010000171.1 GCF_017853185.1 Mycolicibacterium sp. | reverse complement strand
AGCGGATCATCTCGCGCAGCGCCGTCGGCAACGGCGAGGGCAGCGAGTCCATCCCGCTGGTCGCGAAGATCACCGCACCGGCCCGCGGCAGGGCGGCCCAGGCCCGTGGGTCCTGGGTGGCCGCCCACCAGACGTCGCGGCAGGTCCACCCGATCCGGCCGATCAGCTCGAGGTCCCAACCAAGTTGCGCAGCAACGATATTGGGCCAGATCCGCGGATCATCGGCGGGCAGTCCGCCCTGCGGTCCGTAGTACGACAGCGAGTCGCAGAAGACCAGCAGGGTTCGCCGGGAGGATTCAGAGGACATCGTTGGAGACCTGGGCTGAGGCGTTCCAGACGTCGAGACGCCAACGCAGTTCGCGGAAGCCGCCGTCGCCGTGCCCGGACAGTTGCGCCCAACTCGCGTTGCCCATCCCGCCGAACACCGGCCAGCTGTCCACCGGCAGATCGAGCAGTGCCGCACTCAGCGCGGCGATCAGTCCGCCGTGTGCCACCAGCACCACCGGCCGTTCGCAGTCAGCGGCGCCCCACTCCGGCTCGTTGTCGAAGATCTCGGCCACCAACGGCACGCTGCGGTCGGCCACGTCGATGCGACTCTCCCCGCCGTGCGGCGCCCACCGTGCATCGTCGCGCCAGGCCAGCCGCGCACCGGGGGCCTCGGCGTCGACCTCGTGGTGGGTCATGCCCTGCCAGTCCCCGAGGTCGGTCTCGCGCAACCGGGGATCGAGGTGCACCTGCTGCCCGGTGTGCGCGGCGAGTTCCATCGCGGTGTCCTGCGCGCGGCGCAGATCCGAGGAATAGATCACCAGCGGCTGCCGCTTGGCCAGCACGTCGGCGGCGGCGACCGCCTGGGCGATCCCCAGATCGGTCAGCTCGGTGTCGAGTTGTCCCTGCATCCGGCTGTCGGCGTTGGACTGAGTCTGCCCGTGCCGCAACAGAACAAGGCGGCGGATCCTCATCAGGACTCCGCCTCGAGGTCGACCTCCACGACCGGGCAGTCCCGCCACAGCCGGTCCAGGGCGTAGAAGTTGCGCTCGTCGGTGTGCTGGACGTGGACGACGATGTCGACGAAGTCCAGCAGCACCCAGCGGCCCTCGCGGGTGCCCTCGCGGCGGGCGGGCTTGTAACCGGCCAGCCGCATCTTCTCCTCGACCTCGTCGACGATCGCGCCGACCTGCCGCTCGTTGTTGGCCGAGGCGATGACGAACAGGTCGGTGATCACCAACTGACCGGACACATCGATGACGATGATGTCGTCGGCGAGTTTCGCGGCGGCCGCACGGGCGGCCACGGTCGCCATCTTGATGGCTTCGGCTGTTGCGGTCACGCGTTTACCTCCACGGTGGCGGGCCGACGGTAGAGCCCGCGCTTGTTGACGTACTGGACGACGCCGTCGGGCACCAGGTACCAGATCGGCCGGCCGCCGGCGGCCCGGACCCGGCAGTCGGTGGACGAGATCGCCAGTGCGGGCACCTCCACCAGACGGATCGCGTCGTCGGGCAGCTGATCGACGGCCTCGGTGATGTGGGAGTCGGTGAGCTCGTACCCGGGCCGGCTGACGCCGATGAACTTGGCCAGTTCGAACAGCTCCTGCCAGCCCTGCCAGGTGAGGATCGACCCCAGCGCGTCGGCGCCGGTGATGAAGTACAGGTCGCTGTCGGGATTCAGCGCGGCGAGGTCACGCAGGGTGTCATTGGTGTAGGTCGGGCCGGCCCGGTCGATGTCGACGCGGCTCACCGAGAAACGCGGGTTGGACGCGGTCGCGATGACCGTCATCAGGTAGCGGTCCTCCGCGGCGGTGACGTGACGGTCCTTCTGCCACGGCTGACCGGTCGGCACGAACACCACCTCGTCAAGGCCGAAGCGGTCGGCCACCTCGCTGGCGGCGACCAGGTGGCCGTTGTGGATGGGATCGAACGTCCCGCCCATCACGCCCAGCCTGCGCCGCGAACCCCGCCGAGATGTCACGTGCAGAGAGCTTACGGGTCAGACCGGCAGCAACTGGTCGATGACCGCGGCCAGCTGCTTGGCCGAGCGGCATTCGTGCATGGTGATCAGGTCCTGGTAGCGCGGGACCGCTGAATCGCCGCTGCCCCACAGGTGCTGCGGCTCGGGGTTGAGCCAGTGCGCGTGCCGGCTGGCACTGACCATGTGCGCCAGCACATCCGCCGACGGGTTGCGGTAGTTGGTGCGGCCGTCGCCGAGGATCAGCAGCGAACTGCGCGGCGAGAGCACCCCGGGAAAGCCCTCCATGAACGAGACGAAGGCGTTGCCGTAGTCGGAATGGCCGTCGCGGGTGAACACCCGGGCCTCCCGGGTGATGCGCTGGATCACCACCGCCAGATCGGCGTCCGCGCCGAACATGTGGGTGACCTCGTCGGTGGTGTCGATGAACGCGAAGACCCGGACCCGGGAGAACTGCTGGCGCAACGCGTGCACGAGCAGCAGGGTGAAGTGGCTGAATCCGGCCACCGAGCCGGACATGTCGCACAGCACCACCAGTTCGGGGCGCGCCGGGCGCGGCTTCTTCAGCACGACGTCGATCGGCACCCCGCCGGTCGACATCGACTTGCGCAGCGTCTTGCGCAGGTCGATCGAGCCGGACCGGGAGCGACGCCGCCGCGCCGCGAGCCGGGCCGCCAGCATCCGGGCCAACGGGGCCACCACGCGGCGCATCTGGCGCAACTGATCACCGGAGGCGCGTAGGAACTCGACGTTCTCGGCCAACTGCGGGATGCCGTAGGTCTGGACGTGCTCACGGCCCAACTGCTCGGCGGTGCGCCGTTTGGTCTCGCCCTCCACCATCCGGCGCAATTGCGCGATCTTCTGCGCGGCAAGGGATTTGGCGATCTGTTCCTGGGTGGGCGACGGGTCGTCGCCGTGCGGGGCCAGCAGGCCGGCCAGCAGGCGCCCCTGCAACTGGTCCAGGCCCATCGCCTTGAGCGCCTGGTACGCCGAGTAGGACGGGCCACGACTGGAGGTGTAACGGCCGTAGGCCTCGACGATCTGGGCGATCAGCGCGACCAGGCGGTCGTCCATATCGCCGATGTCGGGGTTGTCGGTGAGCAGGTCCAGCAGCATCCCGCGCATGGCCTCGGCATCGTCGGGGTCGATCTCCGGACGACCGCCGGACTGTTCCTCGTCGTCCTCGACGACGGTGCGTCCGCCCAGCGCCGCCGGCCACCACAGATCGAAGAGCGCGTCGTAGGTCTGCCGGTGGTCGGGCCGGCGCAGCACCGCGCAGGCCAGACCTTCGCGAAGCGCCTGGCGGTCACCGAAGCCCAGCACCGACATCACCTGGCCGGCGTCGACGGTCTCGGACGGCCCGACCGAGATGCCCTGGGCGCGAAGCGCTTCCACGAAACCGACAAGGTGGCCGGGCAGGCCGTGCGGCGCCAGCGGCTGGGAGGGTCGGGTCCGTCGGAAGGCCATCGGATACCTAGTTCAGTCGCAGTTCGCCGGCCGCGCGCTGCTGATCGGACTGGTGTTTGAGCACCACGCCCAGCGTCGCGGCGATGGTGGCGTCGTCGATGGTGTCGGCCCCCAACGCCAGCACGGTGCGGCCCCAGTCGATGGTCTCGGCCACCGACGGCGCCTTCTTGAGTTGCATCGCGCGCAACACCCCGATGATGCGGACCAGTTCCTCGGCGACCTTCTCGGGAAGCTCCGGCACCCGGGACAGCAGGATCCGGCGTTCCAATTCGGCGTCGGGAAAGTCGATGTGCAGGAACAGACAACGGCGCTTGAGCGCCTCGGAGAGTTCGCGGGTGGCGTTGGAGGTCAGCACCACCAACGGCTTGCGGGTCGCGGTGATGGTGCCCAGTTCCGGGATGGTGACGGCGAAGTCGCTGAGCACCTCCAACAGCAGGCCCTCGATCTCGATGTCGGCCTTGTCGGTCTCGTCGATGAGCAGCACGGTGGGTTCGGTGCGCCGGATCGCGGTCAGCAACGGCCGGGACAGCAGGAACTCCTCGCTGAACACGTCGTCCTTGGTGTGCTCCCAGTCATGGTCGGCGCCGGTGGCCGACTGGATGCGCAGAATCTGCTTGGCGTGGTTCCACTCATACAGCGCGCGGGCCTCGTCGACGCCCTCGTAACACTGCAGGCGGACCAGTCCGGAACCGGTGGCCTGTGCGATGGCGCGGGCCAGTTCGGTCTTGCCGACACCGGCGGGGCCCTCGACCAGCAGTGGCTTGCCGAGACGGTCGGCGAGGAACACCGCGGTGGCGGTGGCTTTGTCGGGCAGATACCCGGTCTCGGTCAGCTTGCGGGTGACGTCCTCGATGTCGGTGAACAGCGGGGCCGGACGCGCCGGTGTGGTGGTCAAATGCTCTCCAGTCAGGGTCGGATGTGGCCGTCGCCGTAGACGATCCACTTGGTCGAGGTCAGTTCCGGCAGCCCCATCGGGCCACGGGCATGCAGTTTCTGGGTGGAGATGCCGATCTCGGCGCCGAAGCCGAACTGCTCACCGTCGGTGAACGCGGTGGAGGCGTTGACCATCACCGCCGCGGCGTCGACCCGTTCGGTGAATCGTTGCGCGGCAGCCAAATCTCCTGTGACGATCGCCTCGGTGTGACCGGTGCCGTAGGTGTTGATGTGGTCGATGGCGGCATCGATCCCGTCGACCACGGCCAGCGCGATGTCCAGGGACAGGAACTCCGCGCGCAACTCGTCCTCGGTCGGGTTGTCGTGCACGGTCACCCCGGCGCGCTCCAGGGCGGCCACCAACCGCGGCAGCGCCGTCCCGGCGATCGCCTTGTCGATCAGCAGGGTCTCGGCGGTGTTGCAGACGCTGGGACGACGGGTCTTGGCGTTCAACACGATTCGCTCGGCGACATCCAGATCGGCGTCGGCGTGGACGTAGACGTGGCAGTTGCCCACCCCGGTCTCGATGGTCGGCACCGTGGCATCGCGCACCACGGCGTCGATCAGGCCGGCGCCGCCACGCGGGATCACCACGTCGACCAGACCGCGGGCCTGGATCAGGTGTGTGACCGATGCGCGGTCCGCGCTGGGCAGCAACTGCACGGCGTCCTCCGGCAGGCCCTCCCCGCACAGCGCCCCGCGCAGCACGGTCACCAACGCGGTGTTGGAGTTGGCCGCCGACGAACTGCCGCGCAGCAGAACGGCATTGCCGGACTTGCATGTCAGCCCGAAGGCGTCGACGGTGACGTTGGGCCGGCCCTCGTAGACGATGCCGACCACACCGAGGGGCACCCGCTGCTGTCGCACCTGCAGACCGTTGGGCATGGTGCGTCCGCGCAGCACCTCCCCGACCGGGTCGGGAAGGCCCGCGACCTGACGCAGGCCGGCGGCGATCCCGTCGATCCGCTGCGGGTTGAGCGCCAGCCGGTCCAGCATCGCCTCGGACGTGCCGCCCGCCCGGGCGACCTCGAGATCCGAAGCGTTGGCGGCCAGGATCTGGTGGGTGTGGGCCAGCACCGCGTCAGCGGCGGCGTGCAGGGCACGGTCCTTGACGGCGGTGGTCAGGGTGCCGAGTTCACGTGCGGCCACCCGGGCCCGCCGGGCCGCGCCGTGGACGGCCTCCCGCAGGTCGGACTCGGTCTGCACGCTCATCGCCCCAGGGTATCGGTTCCCCACCAACCGGAGGGTAGGGGCTCCAAAAGGGGCTAACGTAAATCCGGTGGTGAACGTCCCGGCCGCGCGCCGCAGCGCACTGGTGCGCCGGATCCGGTTCCTGGTTGCCGCCACCATCGCCTACAACGTGATCGAGGCGGCGGTCGCCCTGGCCGCCGGATCCCGGGCCTCCTCGGCCGCGCTGATCGGGTTCGGCCTGGACTCGCTGATTGAGGTGTCCGCGGCGGCGGCCATCGCCTGGCAGTTCGCCGCGCCCGACCCGGAGACCCGGGAGAAGGCCGCCCTGCGCTTCGTCGCGCTCTCGTTCTTCGCCCTGGCCGGCTACCTCGTGGTGGATTCCGTCCTGGCGCTCAGCGGACACGGCGAGGCCCGGCCGTCGCCGGTGGGCATCGGGCTGGCGGCGGTGAGCCTGGTGGTGATGCCGGCGCTGTCCTGGGCGCAGCGCAGCGCCGGACGTGAGTTGGGCTCCCGGTCGGCGGTGGCCGACTCCAAGCAGACGCTGCTGTGCGCCTACCTGTCCGCGGTGCTGCTGCTCGGACTGGTCCTCAACGCATGGCGGGGATGGTCGTGGGCCGACCCGGTCGCCGCCCTGGTGATCGCCGGGATGGCCGTCCGGGAAGGCCGGGAGGCCTGGCGTGGTGACGCCTGCGGTTGCTAAGTCCTAACGAAGCGATCACAACCCGCGTGGCCGACGTGCCCGACCTCCGGACATCGCTAACTTCCGTCAAGTGATGCGCAAACTCGCCCGGGCGGCCGCTGTGGCCTCGTTCCTGCCGGCGTTGCTGATGCCGGCCCCGGCGGTGACGCC
>NZ_JAFMJZ010000035.1 GCF_017853185.1 Mycolicibacterium sp. | reverse complement strand
CGGGCGTCGTTGACCAGATAGATCGACGAGGCGGCCAGGCTGAAGACGATGAACGCGATGGAGACCTGGATCAGCACCCGGCGGTAGTCGTAGGTGCCCTCGTGGCCCCAGGCCGCCAGTGGCGCCGCGAAGACCAGAAGATTCTTGACCCACTGCTTCGGGCGGATCGCCTTGACGATGCCGGCGAAGAGGTTGCTCGGCGGACCGGCGACCTTGGCCTCACTCACTGTTCGTCTCCTTACCGAGGCGGGCGGTGACCCTGGCAACCGTGGCTCCGACGGCGATACCGGCGAGCACATCACTGGGGTAGTGCACGCCGAGCACCAGCCGCGAGAGCGCCATCAGCGGAACGATCGCCAGTGGTAGCGGTGAGCGGGTGGCCCGGCACAGCAGCATAGCCGCGGCGGTACTCGACGTCGCGTGTGCCGACGGAAAGCTCAGGGCGCTCGGGGTACCCACGTTGACCGCGATATCCGGGTGGTGCGGCCGCTTACGCCGGACGACGAGTTTGATGGCGATCGCGGCCGCGTGCGCGGCCACGGCGCCGACGCCGACCAGCAGCCAGTCGCGACGCCGGCTCGGGGCCAGCAGTGCGCCGATGCCGGACAGCGCCACCCAGCCTGCGGCGTGTTCACCGAAATGCGACATGGCCCGCGTCACCGTCAGGACCTCCGGCGTGGCCAGCTTGGACTGCACTGCGACCAGTGCCGCGACCTCACCGGTCGGCGGGCCCGCAACCGGTTCCGGGCTAGACATTCGCTGCCGGGGATTTGACTGCCGCTGACTCGGCGACCGGCAGGACGGTCTCCCACTTCTGCTTGCTGGACAGCACCGGCAGTGCCTCGCGGTAGACCCTTCGCAGGTGGTCGTACCGGCGCGCCAGCTCCATGTGCCGGCGCAGCGATGCGCGCAGCAGACCGAACATCTTGGCCCTGTCGCGCTGCCGGTAGACCACACCGCGGCCGTCGGCGGTGGTGACTGTCACGCCATCGACGTTGCAGAGCAGGAACCACCGGGCGTCCTGGGTGGCGACGTTGAGCTGCGGCCGCGAATGGTTCTCCGGATCCTCCTTGCGGAGCTGGTGGATCACCCCGCGGGCCAGCCGGAAACCGATGACGGGCAGCGCCACCGGCGGCTTGTGCACCTTGGTCCGGCCGCTGGCGGCGGGCAGTGCTGTCGCGCCGGGCAGCACCACGGCATCGGGGAATTCCTTGCGCATCGCCCGGATCTCGGGCAGCGCGGATTCCAGGATGGAGAAGATGTGCTCCGGGCCGGCAAGGAAGTCGTCGATCGCCTTGTTCTGGATTGCGACCGTCGAATACTCAAGGCAGAGAAGGTGTTTCAGCGTCGCTTTGATGGAGCTCATCAACAGGCCACGCACCGGCGCATCCCAGTGCAGAGCGGACACCACCAACCGGTTGCGCAGGTGGAAGTAGGCCTGCCAGTCGATGGCGTCGTCCTTGTCACTCCACGCCATATGCCAGATCGCGGTGCCGGGCATGGTGACCGTGGGATAGCCGTGTTCGCCGGCACGCAGACCGTAATCGGCGTCGTCCCACTTGATGAACAGCGGCAGTGGCTGGCCCAGTTCCTCGGCGACCCGGCGCGGGATCATGCACATCCACCAGCCGTTGTAGTCGACGTCGATGCGCCGGTGCAGCAGTGCGCTGCGGCCGGATTCGTCATCGCTGTTGAGCGGGTACTTGGCGAAGTCGTGGTCGTATTCGGTGAACGGGGCGTTGGTCCACATGAAATTGGCCCGGTTGACCACCTCACCCATGACGTGCAGATGCGACGGCTCCTGCAGGTTCAGCATCTGGCCGCCGATGAGCGTGGGCTGCTTGGCGAAGCGGCTCAGCGCCAGGGCCCGCAGGATCGAATCCGGTTCGATGCGGATGTCGTCGTCCATGAACAGGATCTGTTCGCAGACAGTGTTTTTCAGTGCCTCGTACATCACCCGGCTGTAGCCACCGGAGCCACCGAGGTTGCCCTGATGATGTACCGACAACCGATCGCCGAGTGCTGCGGCCGCCTCGGCGAAGCCGGGGTGATCGACCGACTTGTCGGTGCCCTGATCCACGACGATGACCGCGCCGATCACCTCGTCGACCAAGGGATCGGAGATCAACGCATGAAGAGCGTTGACACAGTCGGCCGGACGGTTGAAGGTCGGGATTCCCACCGCGATGTCGGCCCGGCCGGGCGCGGGGACCGGCGCGTACCAGCCGGCGCTGTGCATCTCGGTCTCGGTGTCGGTGGTGATGTCGAACCAGATCCAGCCGCCGTCCTCGAACGGCTCGAGTTCGACCTCGAACTCCGCTGTGGCAGGAGTGTTGGCGTCCGGACTGACGACCTCGGTGCCGCCCACACTGATTCGCGCCGCATTCGCCTTCGACCGGTACACGTCGATGCGGGCGTTGCCGGTCAGTTCGACGCGGAGCACCACCGAGGTCAGGGTCGACCAGCGACGCCAGTAGCTCGCCGGGAAGGCGTTGAAGTAGGTCGCGAACGAAACCTCGGACTCGGCGCCGATCTGCAGTGCCGTGCGGGTGGCCGCGTGGGCGCGCCGGGCGTTGGTGTCGGACTCGACGATGTAGAGCTTGCGGACGTCGAGCGACTCACCCGGGCGGGGCAGGATCACCCGGGCGAGCAGACTCACCGCGCGGGTCTGGCCGGCTGGAATCGGCCCCGACGGAATTTCACTCATGCTCTGCTGCTTTCATCGGCTTCGTCGCCCGTCAGCGGCGCACCGTCGCGCAGATGCGGCGCCAGGACGTTGTCGTACATGTTCAGCGCGCTGGCGATGGCCATGTGCATATCGAGGTACTGGTAGGTGCCCAGCCTGCCGCCGAACAGAACTCCTGCGCCGGCCGTCTCGGCCTTGGCACGGCCGCGGTAGGCGGCCAGCACCTCACGGTCGGTCTCGGTGTTGATCGGGTAGTACGGCTCATCGTCGGACTCGGCGAACCGGGAATACTCCCGCATGATGACGGTCTTGTCGGCCGGGTACTCCCGCTCCGGATGGAAGTGCCGGAATTCGTGGATCCGGGTGTACGGGACGTCGGCGTCGTTGTAGTTCATCACCGGGGTGCCCTGGAAGTCGCCGGTGGGGAGGACCTCGACGTCGAAATCCAGTGTGCGCCAGCCGAGTCGGCCTTCGGTGTAATCGAAGTAGCGGTCCAGCGGACCGGTGTAGATCACCGGGGCGTCCGGGCTGGCGGCCCGCAGACCGTCACGGACGTCGAACCAGTCCGTGTTCAACCGGACCGTGATCCGCTCGTCGGCCGCCATGTTCTCCAGCCACGCCGTGTAACCGTCGACGGGCAGGCCTTCATAGGTGTCGTTGAAGTAGCGGTTGTCGAAGCTGTAACGGACCGGGAGCCGGCTGATGGTCGAGGCCGGGAGTTCCTTGGGATCGGTCTGCCACTGCTTGGCGGTGTAGTCCTTGACGAACGCCTCGTAGAGCGGGCGCCCGATCAGCGAGATCGCCTTCTCCTCGAGGTTCTGCGCGTCGGCGGTGTCGATCTCGGCCGCCTGCTCGGCGATCAGTGCGCGCGCCGCATCGGGGCTGTAGTACCGGCCGAAGAACTGCGCCACCAGACCGAGCCCCATCGGGAACTGGTAGGCCTGGCCGCCGTGCATGGCGAACACCCGGTGCTGATAACCGGTGAAGTCGGTGAACTGGCGCACGTAGTCCCACACCCGGGTGTTGGAGGTGTGGAAGAGGTGCGCACCGTAGCGGTGGACCTCGATGCCGGTCTCGGGTTCGGGTTCGGAGTAGGCGTTGCCGCCGATGTGCCCGCGTCGCTCGACGACCAGAACGCGCTTGCCGAGTTGGGTGGCGACCCGCTCGGCGATCGTCAGTCCGAAGAACCCTGAGCCGACGACGAAGAGGTCGAAGTCCCCGGGCTCAGAACCGGTGGGCGGGACCCGGGAATCAAGTGAACTCATCGCCAGTCAGGTTATCCGACCCGAGGCCCGGCAACCGCGCGGCGAACCGGTGCGACCCGCAGAAAGTCGGGTGAAAACGCCCACGCAGCAGCCGAAGTCAATGTCGCGATTAGCTCACGATTCAGCATCACCACTCCAGTCTCAGCAACCTCAGCTTTAACATCAGAACACGTCAGCTCCGAGCCCGGCACACCGCCGGAATCGAGGCCGGCGATGGGGCCCGACGAAAGGCCCTTCTAGTCGCAGATAAGAGGAGACTCCCGTGCCGAACCAACGTCGACGCAAGATCTCGACAGCCATGAGCGCGGTCGCCGCCCTTGCTGTCGCAAGCCCGTTCGCGGCGCTCGGTGTCATCGAGCTGACCTCAGGCGGCCATGCCGCCGAGCACCGGGACTTCACCCAGGCCGCGGTCGTCACCGATCTGCCCAACGAGATCCTGTCCGCGCTTCAGGCGGGTCTGTCGCAGTTCGGGATCAACCTCCCGCCGCTGCCGACAGGCCTGAGCCCGGCCGGCGCGCAGCCGGTGCAGACCGGACCGGCGCTGACGACTCCGTCGCTGACCAGTCCGGCGCTGACGGCGCCCGGTCTGACCACACCGGCGCTCACCACCCCGGGCCTGACCACGCCGGCGCTGACGACTCCCGGTCTGACCACGCCGAGTGCGGCCGCGGCTACCCCCGGTCTGACCACGCCCGGCCTCACCACGCCCGGCCTCACCACCCCGGGCCTCACCACTCCGGGCCTGACGACTCCCGGTCTGACCACTCCGGGCCTGACCACCCCAGGTCTGACCACCCCGGGTCTGACCACTCCGAGCGCGGCCGCGGCGACGCCGGGTCTCACTGACCCGGCGCTGACCACCCCCGGACTGACGGCGCCCGGCCTCACCACGCCGCAGGTCGGCGCGACCCCCGGTCTGACTGCACCCGGCCTGACGACGCCCGGCCTGACCGGGATCGGTCTGCCCACCGAGACTCCGATCAGCGCCCCGCTGGGCCCGATCGCGGGCACGTACCCGATCCTCGGCGATCCGTCGCTGGGCCTGCCGGGCACCATCGCGCCGGCCGCCTCGTCCGGCGGCATCATCAGCGACCTCAGCAGCGCGGCCAATCAGCTCGGCGTCGGCCAGGCGATCGACCTGCTCAAGGGCGTCGTGATGCCGGGTATCACCCAGGCCATCCAGGGCGCATCGGCGGCTGCGGCAGCCGCTCCCGCGGCGGCCGTTCCGGCGGCCGAGGCCGCGGCCGCAGCCGGCTAAACCGGCAAGCCTGCACCAAAACGGCACCGCAGGGGTATCCGCCCTGCGGTGCCGTTGCATTCCCACCTTTCACAGGATTATCAATAGTCCGTGTCGAAACGCTGGCATCACCTGACTCATACGTAACATCGCCTTGTGTTGTCCCGCCGTCGTCCAGCACCGACGATCCTGCTCACCGCTATCGCGGCGACAGTGGTCATGGTGCCGTTGGCCGTCGGGATGCCCGATCGCCAGCACGTGCCCAGCGCCGATGACACCGTCCTGACCCAGCAACCGCTGACCGGTGTGGGCGGCGGCGAGACGGTCCGGGAGATCAGTCAGGACACCCCGTTCTCGATGGTCGCGTTGACCGGCAGCGACTTGTCCGGCACCTCGGCCCGGGTCCGGGCCAAGCAACCGGACGGATCCTGGGGGCCCTGGTACGAGGCTCACGAAATGCACGTCACCGAAGACGCCGGGACGCGCGGCACCGACCCCGTGTACGTCGGCGACACCACTGCCGTCCAGATCGCGGTGACCCGGCCGGACAACGCGCCCGTCACCACCGCACCCCCGGACAGCGGCCTGGACGCGGGCCGGGACCTCGGCTACGTGCCGGCCAACGCCGAGGCGTCGCTGTCCCAGACCATGTCGGCGGTCCTGATCACCCCGCCGAAGGCGCCGGTGGACAACCAGTGGGCCCCGCCGACGGCGACACTGGGTCCGGGTCAGCCGCCCAACATCATCAGCCGTACCCAGTGGGGCGCCGGGAGCGGCTCGCGATGCGGTGGCCCGTCCTACGGCAATTCGGTCCGAGCTGCGGTCGTGCATCACACCGCGACCGGAAACGACTACGCCCCTGAGGATTCCGCGTCGATCGTCCGGTCCATATTCGCCTATCACACGATGACGCTGGGCTGGTGCGACATCGCCTACAACGCCCTGGTGGACAGATACGGCCAGGTCTTCGAGGGCCGGGCCGGCGGCATCACCAAGGACGTCATGGGTTCTCACACCGGCGGGTTCAACCGGGATGTGTGGGGCGTGTCGATGATCGGCAATTTCGAAGACGTCGCGCCGCCGGAGGTCACCATCAAGACGGTCGGGCGGCTGCTCGGATGGCGACTGAACCTCGACCATGTCAACCCGCTCGGATCGGTGCCGCTGACCTCGGCCGGCGGCGCGTACACCGTCATCCCCGGCGGCCGGACGGTGACGCTGCCGGAGATCTTCGCCCACCGCGACGTCGGCAATACCGAATGCCCCGGCATTGCGGGGTATGCGGCCTTGGATCAGATCCGGGAGATAGCAGCGGGATTCAACCGTCCGCCGGATGCGACCGACGCCCTGCGCGGCGGCGCCATCTTGACCCGGTGGGAGGACGAGGGCGGCCCGGTGAGTCCGCTCGGCAACCCGACCTCACCGGAGGCCGCGGCTGACGGGGCTGCGCGCTACGCAACCTTCGAGCGCGGAGCGATGTACTGGTCGCCGGAGACCGGCGCCCAGCCGCTCACCGGTGCGATCTACCAGGCCTGGGGATCGCTCGGCTTCGAGCGCAGCGCGCTCGGCCTGCCGACCAGTGGCGAGATCGCCGAACCCGAGTGGATCGTGCAGAACTTCCAGCACGGAACGCTCAACTTCGACCGACAGACCCATAACGTCATCCGGGTCATCGACGGCGTCGATCTGGTACTGCCACCGCCGGACACCGACGGTCCGCCGACACAGGTGGAACGGTTCAGCCGGATCCAGACGAGCACCAACCAGTAGTCAGGCGCGGCCTGTGCGCCCAGCTCCTCCTCGGGCCTGACGGCCCGCATCGTCGCTAGGCGAGCCACCAGCGCTCGAGGACTCTGGCCAGTCCGTCGTCGCTGTTCGGTGCCGTCACCTCGTTCGCGGCAGCGATGGCCTCCGGATGCGCATTACCCATCGCGACCCCGAGTCCGGCCCAGCTCAGCATCGGCACATCATTGGGCATGTCGCCGAATGCCACCACTTCCTCGGCGCCGATCTCCAACGGGTGCGCGACCTGCGCAACCCCGACGGCCTTGCTGATCCCGACCGAGCTGATCTCCACCAGGCCGTCATTGGTGGAGTAGGTGATATCCCCAAGCAGGCCAACGTGTTTCGCCAACCGGGCCGCCAGCTCCGAACTCGGCATCCCGGGCTTGCGGACCAGCAGTTTCACCGCCGGGGAGCTGAGTAGGTCCTCCTGCGACACCTCGGTGTTGTCGGGATTGAGCCAGGCGTGCTCATAGCCGGGCGCGCTGACGAACTGTGGGGTGGCCGAATCGTGCGCCGTGCGGCCCACCCGCTCGGCCGCCAGACCGGCACCGGGCACGGTCCGTGAAGCGATCTCGGCGAGTTCGGCCAGCTGGTCCACCGACAGTGTCTGGGCCGAGACCACCCGGTCGTTTGCGGCGTCGTAGACCACCGCGCCGTTGGCGCACACCGCCATCGGCGCCAGGCCCAGGGCCTCGACCACCGGTGGTATCCATCGTGGCGGCCGACCGGTGGCCAGTACGAACACCGCACCTGCCGCGACCGCCGCGTGTATCGCCTCACGGGTACGAGGGGTGACGAGATCCTCGTGGTTGAGCAGCGTGCCGTCGACATCGGATGCGATCAGCGCAGGCAGCATCGGAACCGCTCCAGAAGGTGGAAAGTCTTTTCCATCAGGCCTATTCCGGCGCGCCACCGTCGCGCAGCTGCCGCTTGCGGGCCCGCTCCGCCAGCTCTGCGGCATCCAGTTCCGCAGCCTGAGCCGGCGTCGGAGCACCTCCACCGAGGCGGCGCGGAACCCAGAACTCACCAGGAGGGTAGGGCCCGTAGGCATCCTGTACCTGCTCGAGCAGGTGTTGCATCCGGGTGCGCAGCAACTCGGTCAGTTCGGTCGGCGGCAGCGTCGGCGCGATGGGTTCGCCGACGGCGATCGAGATCGGAACCTTGGTGCGCCACAACTTCTTCGGGTGGTCCTTGGTCCAGATCCGCTGGGCGCCCCAGACGATGTGCGGAATGATCGGCACGTCGGCGGCGATCGCCATCCGTGCGGCACCGGACTTGAACTCCTTGAGTTCGAAGCTGCGGCTGATCGTCGCCTCCGGGTAGACACCCACCAGTTCGCCGGCCTTGAGCGCATCGACCGCCGCATCGAAGGAAGCCGCGCCGCTGGCCCGGTCGACCGGGATGTGGCGCAGGCTGCGCATGATCGGCCCGGTGACCTTGTGGTCGAAGACCTCCTGCTTGGCCATGAAGCGCACCAGGCGGCGCGGACGGTTCCTGAAGAAAGGCAACCCGGCGAAGGTGAAGTCGAGATAGCCGGTGTGGTTGATCGCCACCACCGCCCCGCCGGTGGCCGGCAGGTTCTCCATCCCGGTGATCGTGAAATGAAGCCCCTGGGTGCGCCAGAGGAGATGAACGGCCGCGATCACAGTCCTGTATGCCGGCTCCACAGCGCCAGCCTAGTGCGGACCGGGGGGCTAAGCTCATAACCGGTCAAGTCCACCATCGGGAAGGGTATTCGTGCAGGTCACCAGCATCGGCCATGCCGGCTTTCGGATCGACACGCAGGCCGGCAGCATCTTGTGCGACCCGTGGGTCAACCCTGCCTACTTCGGCTCCTGGTTCGTCTTCCCGGACAACAGCGGCCTGGACTGGGCGGCCCTGGGCGACTGCGACTACCTCTACGTCTCGCATCTGCACCTGGATCACTTCGACGCGAAACTGCTGCGTGATCACGTCAACAAGGACGCGGTGGTGCTGCTGCCGGACTTCCCCGTTCCCGATCTCAAGCGGGAGTTCGAGAAGCTCGGTTTCCACCGGTTCTTCGAAACCGAGGACTCGGTCAAGCATCGGGTGAGTGGGACCAAGGGTGATCTCGACGTGATGATCATCGCGTTGCGGGCGCCGGCCGACGGTCCGATCGGCGACTCCGGCATCGTCGTCTCCGACGGCGTCACCACCGTCTTCAACATGAACGATTCGCGACCGCTGAGCCTTGATGCGCTGACCGAGTTCGGCCACATCGACGTGCACATGCCGCAGTACTCCGGCGCGATCTGGTACCCGATGGTCTACGACATGCCCGAGCGCGCCAAGGAAGCCTTCGCGATCCAGAAGCGCCAGCGCGGCATGGACCGCTGTCGGCAGTACATCTCCGACGTGGACGCCACCTGGGTGATCCCGTCGGCCGGTCCGCCGTGCTTCCTGGACGACGAGCTGCGTTTCCTCAACGACGACTGCGGCGCACCGGACAACATCTTCCCGGACCAGATGGTGTTCCTCGAGCAGATGCGGCTGCACGGACACACCGGCGGGCTGCTGATGATCCCCGGTTCGGTCGCTGATTTCCAGGGCTCCCAACTGATCTCGCTGACCCACCCGATGCCGGATGCCGAAGTGGAGAGCATCTTCACCACCGGCAAGCCGACCTACATCGCCGACTACGCCGAGCGGATGGCTCCGGTGCTCGCCGCCGAGAAGGCGAGCTGGGCCCCGGCCACCGGGGATCCGCTGCTCGAGCCGTTGCGGGCCCGGTTCGAGCCCATCATGGTGCAGAGCGACCAGATCTGCGACGGCATCGGCTACCCCGTCGAGCTGAAGCTCGGTGATGAGGTCGTCGTCCTGGATTTCCCGAAACGCATTGTCCGCGAACCGGTTGCCGACGAGAAGTTCCGCTACGGGTTCGAGATCGCACCCGAACTGGTGCGCACGGTGCTCCGGGATGACGAGCCGGACTGGGTCAACACCATCTTCTTGTCGACCCGGTTCAAGGCTTGGCGGGTGGGTGGCTACAACGAGTACCTGTACACCTTCTTCAAGTGTCTCACCGACGAGCGCATCGCCTACGCCGACGGCTGGTTCGCCGAGGCCCACGACGACAGCTCGACGATCACCCTCGACGGCTGGGAAGTCCAGCGCCGGTGCCCGCACCTGAAGGCCGACCTGTCGAAGTTCGGTGTCGTCGACGGCGATACGCTGACCTGCAATCTGCACGGGTGGGAGTGGGACCTCAAGACCGGTCGCTGCCTGACCACCAAGGGCCATCAGCTGCGCTGCTCACGGACATGACCCAGCCGCCGCGGCAATTGTACGACGACGGTCTGGTCCAGCTGGACCGTCACGCACTGACGCTGCGCCGTTATCACTTTCCGTCCGGAACATCGAAAGTCGTTCCGCTGCAGTCGATCCGGAGTTACAAAGCCGAGCCGTTGGGTGCGCTGGTTCAGCGGTTCCGGCTGTGGGGCAGCTCGGATCTGCGCCGCTGGCTGCCGTTGGATGTGCAACGGCCGCTGAAGTCGACCCTGGTCACTCTCGAGGTTCCGGGAACCTGGCCCAGCCCGGCGTTCACCCCGGCCGATCCCAAGGAGTTCCTGGCGGTGTTCGCCGAAGTCCTCCGACCTGACTGACCGCCGGTATTTCATCCCCTGAACCGCCGGCGGTCTTGTTAGCATTCGGCCACCGCGCAGCGGTCCGGATCACAGAGGAGCAAGGCATGGAAGCAGTACGTCCCGGTATCGCGATGAGTGCGGTTGCCGCCGTCACACTCGGTTCAGCGATCGCCATCGCGCCACCACTCGTCGGGAAGAACCCCATCCCCGTGCCGACGACTGCCAGCAGCCAGGAAGTTCTGCTGGCCGGTTTCATCGCCGACATCTACAACCAGATCCAGCCGGTCGTGGCTGCTGCCGTTGACTCCGCCACTGCGGTCATCGGCACGATCCCGGTCGTGGGCCCGCCGATCGCCGACCAGATCGACATCCTGTACACCTACGGACAGCAGGCAGTCGGGGGCACGGTGTACTGGGTGGACGATCTGGTCACCCCACTCGCCACGGGCCAGTTCTGGCCGCTGTCCGGGCAGCCGGGCACCTACCTCACCGGCGCGATCAACTCAACGGTCAACTGGGGTCAGGGACTGATCAACACGGCCATCGGCTTTGTCCAGGCAGAGATCGATTACTTCACGGGATGGATCCCGAACCTCCCCAACGTCATCACAAACATCGTGAACCAGGTCGTCAACACGATCCAGCAGGTCATCAACTGGATCACCGGATGGATTCCGGGTCCGTTCGCCGCGGTTCCGGCACGATCAGCCGCCGCTGCACGGGTCGCTCCGGTGCGCGCGGCGGCGGCAAGAGCGGCAGCCGCCGCGACTACCGCCGCCGGCACCACTGAAACAGCCGCGCCCACCCTCAGCCAGACCCGGCGTCCCTCACGGTCTGCCGCCGCGGCACGTTCGACGGCCAAGCATGTAGGTAGGGCTGCGGCTGCACACGCCGCAGCAAGAACGGCGCGGTAACCACGCTCCGATGGATAGAGCCGTAGCCCCCTGCGTTCTCGGATGACGCGGGGGGTTACGGCTTTTCGGGCGATCGAACCGGTCGGGAGTCAGGACTCCCACACCAGCTGGCGCAACTCCGACGAGTCACCGCCTGCGGTGTCGTAGACCCGCACGATCGCCTCATCGCCCGGCTGCAGGTAGGTCGATCCCCCGTATTCGGTGTATCGGGTCGCGCCGATCCCTATCAGCGTGTGCTTCGGCCGACCGCAGGCCAGCATCAGCGCCCCGACGTCCTCGAGCGGTGTCTCGGGTGAGCCCTTCTGATTGGCCAGCCGTTCGACGATCCAGTCCAGCAGCACCTCGCCGTAGTACGAATAGCCCAACAAGGGGCTGTCCACCCCGTACTCGTGGTGCACCCCGTCCGCGGTCCTCAGATGGCACAGCAACCGCATCGTCGCGGTGGGCCCGTCCGGGGTGAGGTCGTGAACGTCGAAGAACTCCGACGCGACGCCCTTCGACGCCGGACCCCAGTTCTTCTTGTGACTGATCTTGGCCGCGTTCGGCCGACGGATCGAGCAGTCGTTGAAGGCGCCGAGTGCGAAGGGCTTCAGGGCGGCGACGGTGTCGCCGTTCCAGACCACCTCGCAGGCCAGGCCGACCTCCGGTTCGATCTGCAGGTTCAACGGCCCGGTCGCCTCGGTGGGCGGCGGGACGATCAGTGCGTCATGCGAGAGCGGGAACTCACCCAGGAAGCTGTCGTGGCCCGGGGCGTACCAGGGGAAGATTCCCTTCGGGGCGCCTTCCTTGGCGACCACGGTCTGGAAGTCGATCGCCTCCCCGGCCTGGTCCAGATGGCCGGCGAAGTTGCCGGCGACGCCGAAGCCGAACCAGTCGTGCATGTTGTTGAGATCGAGTTCGATCATGGCCGCAACACCTCCGTGCCGACGAAAGGCGCCAGGGCGGCGGGAACCCGCACACTGCCGTCCGGCTGCTGATGGTTCTCCAGGATGGCCACCAGCCAGCGGGTGGTGGCCAGGGTGCCGTTGAGGGTCGCGGCGATCTGCGGCTTGCCGTTCTCGTCGCGGTAGCGGGTGGCCAGCCGGCGCGCCTGGAACGTCGTGCAGTTCGACGTCGAGGTCAGTTCGCGGTAGGTCTGCTGGGTGGGCACCCAGGCTTCGCAGTCGAACTTGCGCGCCGCCGACGAGCCGAGATCGCCTGCGGCGACGTCGATCACGCGATAGGGCACCTCGATCAGTTCCAGCATCTGCCGTTGCCAGCCCAGCAGGCGCTGATGCTCGGCCTCGGCGTCCTCGGGCTTGCAGTAAACGAAGGCCTCCACCTTGTCGAACTGGTGCACCCGGATCACGCCGCGGGTGTCCTTGCCGTAGCTGCCCGCCTCGCGCCGGAAGCAGGACGACCATCCGGCGTAGCGCAGCGGACCACCGGACAGGTCGAGGATCTCGCCGGAGTGATAGCCCGCGAGCGGGACCTCGGACGTGCCGACGAGATACAGGTCGTCGGCCTCGAGCCGGTAGATCTCGTCGGCGTGCGAGCCCAGGAAACCGGTACCGGCCATCACCTCCGGGCGCACCAGCACCGGCGGGATCATCAGGGTGAAGCCGTTCTCGGTGGCGAGCCGAACCGCCAGCTGCAGCAGCCCCAGTTGCAGCAGCGCGCCCTGGCCGGTCAGGAAGTAGAACCGGGAACCCGACACCTTGGCGCCGCGCTCCATGTCGATCAGCCCGAGCGACTCGCCGAGGTCCAGATGGTCCTTGGGGTCGTCGATCACCGGGGTCTGTCCGACCACCTCCAGCACCACGTAGTCGTCCTCACCGCCGGCCGGGACGCCGTCGATGATGATGTTCGGGACCGCCATGTGCGCCGTGACGAACGCCGCTTCGGCTTCGGCCTGGCGCGCCTCGGCCGCTTTGACGCCGGCCGCGAGTTCCTTCGCGTTCTCGAGCAATGCCGGGCGGTCCTCCGGGCTGGCCGAGCCCACGCTCTTGCTGACCGTCTTCTGCTCGGCGCGCAGGGTGTCGGCCGTTGCGATGGCCGCACGACGGGAGGCGTCTGCGGCGAGCAGCGCATCCACCAGAGCGGGATCCTCGCCACGGCTGAGCTGGGACCGGCGCACCGCGTCAGGATCTTCGCGGACCAGTTTCAGGTCGATCACGCACTGAACCCTACTTTCGGCCGGATAAGCCTGCGCTCACGCCCTCCGCTGGACCTTCGCCGGGTCGCGCTTTTCGCACAGCACAACCCCATAACAGTCCATCTGCATCACTTGTCACAGCGCCGCGCGGCCCTGCCACAATGGACCCGATGTTGGAGTTATCCGAGCGCGACGAGACGGTCGGCTCCGGGGACGGCACCGATGAGGTGCCGGACGCCGGGCGCCGGGGTGCCCTGCGCGCCCTGCACGCCACCTCGACCCGACGGGTTCTGCTGCTGACCGCCCTCGGCGGCCTGTTGATCGCCGGCGTGGTGACGGCCCTACCGTTCAACGCGACGGGGATGCTGCGCGGAGCAACCGATGGCGGCGGCCTGGGCGTGAACCCGACCTTCGCCAACGCCAAGCCCGGCGACTGCCTGACCTGGCCGGACAACTCCGCCGACGCCGCCACGATCGTGGACTGCAAGGACGACCACCGCTTCGAGGTGGCCGAGTCGGTGGATATGCGCGCCTACCCGGGCAGCGAGTTCGCCCCGGACGCCGCGCCGCCGACGCCGGCCCGCATTCAGCAGATCAGCCTCGAGCAGTGCGCGCCGGCGGTCGAGAACTACCTCGGCGCGAAGTTCGACCCCAACAGCCGATTCAGCATCAGCCTGCTCTGGGCCGGGGACAAAGCCTGGAAGCATTCCGGTGAGCGGCGGATGCTGTGCGGACTGCAATTGCCCGGCCCGAACAACCAGCAGGCGATCTTCAAGGGCAAGGTCGCAGATCTCGATCAGTCCAAGATCTGGCCGGCCGGAACCTGCCTTGGCATCGAACCTTCGACGAGTCAGCCGACCGACGTTCCGGTGGACTGCGCGGTGCCGCACGCCATGGAGGTGACCGGCACGGTGAACCTGGCCGAGAAATTCCCCGGCGGCGTGCCGGTCGAGGCGGACCAGGACGCGTTCATCAAAGACGTCTGCAACCGGTTGACCGACGCCTACCTGGCGCCCGCGCAGTTGCGCGACACCACGCTGACGCTGATCTATAGCACCGTCTCGCTGCCGAGTTGGAACGCCGGCAGCAAGCAGGTCGGCTGCAGCATCGGAGCGACCCTCGGCAATGGCGGCTGGGCCACCCTGATCAACAGCGCGAAGGGTCCTTTGCTGATCAACGGTCAGCCGCCGATCCCGCCGCCGGCCATCCCGGAGGGCCGGCTGAATCTGCCACTGCCGCCTGCTGTTCCAGGTTTCGCGCCGTCGGGAGTGAGCGTTCCGCGGTCGCCGGCCCAGCCTCAGTCCCAGGCCGCTCCACAATCCCAGCAGCAGGAGGCGCAGCATCTTCCGGCCGCCCCGGCAGCGCCGCCGACTCCGGGCGAGGGCGCTGCGGTCCTGGGGGAAGAGCCTGTGCCGGGACCCGTTGTCCCGCAAACGATTCCGGCACCCGCGTAGTGCCTGTCGGGATGAGTCCGGACCGCTTCGAGGAGTTGGTCGGCGACGCGCTGGACCTCATCCCGCCCGGCCTGGCCCAAGCCATCGACAACGTGGTCATCCTCGTCGAGGGCCGTCACCCGCAGGAACCCGATGTCCTCGGGCTGTATGAGGGCATCGCGTTGACCGACCGAGACACCACCTACGCCGGCGCCCTCCCGGACACCGTCACCATCTACCGCGAACCCCTGCTCCAGATGTGCGACACCGAGGAGGACGTGGTGGAGGAGGTGGCGATCACGGTGATCCACGAGATCGCCCACCACTTCGGAATCGACGACGAGCGTCTGCACGAATTGGGTTGGGGCTGAATCAGTTCAGCTGACCGATGTCAGCGGGGCGGATCGCCGGTCCACTGAAAGCTGTTGACGTACTTGCCCATGTCCTGGGCGATCTGCAGATTGGCGCCCGACGGCGGTCCGGGACCGAAATCCGGCCCGAAGGCGTGGTACGGGCCGGTGGCGAAGGCGATGAGGGCGACGTCGTTCTTCACCGCGGTCATCACCAGGATGCGCACCCGACTGGTGGTTGAACTCGAACTCTGTGGCCAGTCGTCGGCGACCTCCCCGTACCCGGGCTGGTAACCGACCATGGCGTTGGGGATCTCGTAGCTGATCTTGGCGTCGGGATAGGCCTTCTTGATGGCCGCCTTGGTGATGTCCCGGGCCGAGCGCCCATTGGCCCGTTCGGAGAACAGTTGCATCACCCCGCCGTCGCCGGCGGTGAAGGTGGCGGTCACACCGGTGTTCTGGGTGTTGATCGTGTAGGCCGAACCCGGCGCGGGGTAAGCCACCGAGAAATCCCCACCCGGTGCGGCGAACCGCGGCAGTGCGGTCACCGGCGTGCCCGTCGGCGGGCGCCCGCAGTCCGGCGGGCACATGTAATGCGTGATCTTCGGGGTGAGCCACAGAACCAGTGCACCCGCCATCACGGTTGCGGTCGCGATGACTATGCCCCACCGGGTCAGCAGCCAACTCGAACGCGTCGGGGTCAACGTCGGTGCGATATAGGTGCCCGGCGGCAGCGCGTACCCGGGGTACTCCGCGGAGGTCTCGCCCCGGGCCGGATCCGATGCCGACGGCACCGGGCATTGCTCCCCACGACGTGCACGCCGCGACGCTTTCGACGAGGCGTGTGCTGCCACGCCGCAGGCCGGGCAGAACGGCATGTCGGGCACCACCATCTCGCAGTGGACGCACAAGATCGGCTCGCCTTCACGAACCGGGTCGTGCGCCTCGTGCAGCAGTGCCAGATGCAGCGCGGACCGCAATGCCAGAAGCACTGCCACCGTCATCAGCGTGTGGGTGGCCAGCATCCACATCTCGGGCAGTCCGATGATGTCGATGGCTCCCACGGCCGCATGCGCCAGCAGTGCCGCGGCCGCCAGCAGGCCGAGGACGAGCCGAATGCGGTGCGGATGGTCTCCGGTGCCGGCTTCCGGGCGCTGCCGGAACCACAGCCACACACCGACCAGACCGCCGGCCGCCGCCGCGGTGACCGGAACCGTGACCCCACACAGCGCGGCCTGAACCACCAGTCCCTTGACCGGCCGGTGGTGAACGAACAGACCGGTGGCGAACTGCGGGGCGAGTCTGGCGATCGTCGCGGCCGCGGTGAAGGTCAGCGCGCCCAGTGCCCCGATCACGAAGCCGTCCAACGACTCCCGGTCGCCGGGATGCCGAAATCGCACGACGACTGCGGGGATCACCATCAGCAGCATGCCGGACGCCGGGATGGCGAACCCGGCCTTCATCAGGTGGTGTAGTGCCAGACCGACACCCATCGGCAACCCGTAGGTGTGTGCCACCAGGCCGCCGCCGACCAGGACCCACACTGCGCCGAGAAGTGCGCCGAGCAGTGCGGTCCCCACCAACGCGCTGCGGGGAATGTCCAGATCCACCTTGGACGCACGCAAGTACAGCGCGAACATCAGAGGCAGCCCGAGTGCGGCGACGGTGGTCCCGGCGGCGGGCATCCGAAGCAACGCGAACCCGATCAGCAGGACCACGCCGACCGCCATGGCGATCTGAAATGCGCGGCGGGATCGGCCGGCCAGATGCGGGAACAGCGAACTGGCCACGTGCGGCAGCAGCACCCGTTCCTTGGGCGCGGCACCGAAGGTTCCGGGGCGCAGCCACTGCGGTCCGTCGCCCGGCTCCTTGGTGAGATTCGCGCCGCAGCGTCCACAGAAGCCACCGGCCGGCACCTCGAAGTGGCACTGGTGGCATTCCATCATCGCCACCCCAGCGCCGTCGACTCCGGCGCCGTCTAGTCCACCGGTCACGGCAGAACCCGTTGCGCCACAAGAAGATCCCGGACGAGATTGTCGACGTCCGGGGTCCCGAGGCCGGTCACCAGGTCATAACCCGGCCCGGCGTTGTCGACCGCATTGCCACCGAGCACGACGTCCCGGAAAGCCGGGAATCTGGCGCCCTCGGCGACGTTGTAGAGCAACGGATTGAGTTCGCCGAGCAGCCTGCCGTCGCGCTCGACCAGATACTGGTCCATCACCGCGGTGATACCAGCCCAGATCGGTGCGGCCAGCGAGGTCCCGCCGCCGGAGATCACCTGCTGATCGAACACGATCTTCACGCCGGTGAACGGGTCGGCGACGGCGGCGACGTCGGGCGCCAGCCGCCGATCCTCCCCGCGGCCGGTGTTGAGGGCGGCCTGCCACTGTGGCCGCTTGTAGAGGGCGGACACGCCCCCGGCGGTGCCCTGGGACAGGGGCGCGTCGAACCACGCCTGCTCGGCAAGCCAACCGCCACTGTCGTCGGTCGACAAGGTGGTGCCGCCGACGTTGGTCATCTCGGGGATGGAGGCGACCGCGTCCAGGCCGACGTCGTCGACGCTCGGCGGCGACGACCACTCCTGTCCCCCTTTGCATTCCAGGCCGGCGAGATCCCCACTCGCGTCGAAGGCGGTGGTCCCGTTCGCCTGCGCCCGGGTCAGTGCTGAGCGGGCGGGCACCAGATCGGCGGCGGTGATCAGCTTGTCGCAGCCCCAGCCGATGGAGAAACTCCACACCGCGCCGGGATACCGGCGATCGGCCTCCTCCATCATCGCGCCGATCTTCTCGAAGCCGCCCTCGCCCTCGACGGTCGAGCGGGCGTTCACCAGCACCTTCCGGGCATCGGGAGCGATCGCATGAATAGCCTCGAGGTCCATCGTCGCCTCACCCCGGCGCGCTGGAGGCTGACCGCCGACCACCTCGGGAACGAACCGGGGCAGGTTGAACGTCGATGAGAAGGTGTCGAGGTCGGCCTGGTCGAAACCGTCGAACGCGAAGACGACCACCGTGACGCCCTTGCCGGTCACGCCGGCGTCACGCAGCGGCTGAATGTTGTAGGTGCGCAATAGCGCGCTGGGTGTCAGACCCTGGGTCGGCACTTCCAGCGGCACGGCCGGAGGCTTGGCCTCCCGATGGGGGGTGTAGCTGAGGATGCGGCCGAACTCGGCGACCTCGGCGCGCAGGGCGATGGGGACGGCGGGCTGCTGGGGCGAGGCGTAGAAAACCTGTCCGCGCCGGCCACGGTAGTCATGGACGTCGACGCCCAGGCCACCTGCGATCGCAGCGGGTGTGCCCTCGACGACCGCCCAGCCATCGCCGGGCCGCCAGCGCACGGTCAGCCCATGCAGGTCCGCCCAGCCGATCAGTGACTGTGGGCGGGCGGGAGAATGAAGCGCGGCCGTCAGTTGAACATGGTTGCCCCGGGCCGAACCCAGATCGGTCGAGCTCGCGAGCAGAGACGCATATGGCCCGCCGATATACGCGGCGCTCTTCGGCGCTGGACTGTTCGGTACTGGACTGTTGGGCACTGCGGCCGCGGGGCTATCGGAGTTTGGATGTCCGATAGCCCCGCGGGCCACCAGTGCCACGGCAGCACCGCAGATCACCACCAGCGCCACCGCAATCGACGCGCGAAGCGAACCGGTCGTCATCGGCAGGGCACCGCCGAATCGAGATGCGGCTTAGTTGCCGGTGATGACGTTGCCGGGCAGAGCCGTCGGAGCCTTCGGTGCCTTGATCGTCGGGGAGAACGAGTTCGGTCCACCCACGCTCTTCTCCGTCGGCGCCACAGCCGGGGCGCTGGAGCTGGGCGACGGAGCGGTCGTGTCGGCCGGCTTCTCCTTGGTGCTGCTGCACGCGGTGAGGGTTCCCATGCCAACGAGCGCGGCCGCGCCTGCAGCGAGGGCAATCTGGCGGGTCAAACGAGCTGACAACATAAAAATTTCCCTACTTTCTGTGCCCAGGAAGGGCAGACCCTAATTATACCGAGCCGTCACTGTTCCGCGCTGGCCCGCACTGGCGGAGACTCCCGCCGCAATCGGCGCGAAGCACGTGATGAGGCGCGGGTCGCCGCACCGCAGGCAGGGCAGAACGGCATGTCAGGCACCACCCGGTCGCAGTGCACACACAGCAACGGCTGTCCGGTTGCCGGATCATGAGCCTCTCGCAGCAACGCCATCTGCATCGCTACCCGCAGGCCGATCAGGGCCACCAGGGCCAATCCGAGGTGCAGCACCAACTGGATGAGCTGCGGCAGTCGGGCCGCCTCCATCACCCAGATCGCGGCGTAGAGCGAACCGACCAGCAGGGTGAAGAACAGCAGCGCGGCCCGGACCCTGCCCCGGTGGGCGCGGGCGCGGGTGCCCGGGCGAAACCAGAGCATGATGCCGATCAATCCGCCCGATGCCCCTGCGGTCAGCGGGGCGGCGACCCCGTAGAGCGCCGCGTGAACGGCAAGTCGCATCGGTTGCACGTTGGTGATCAGACCGGAGACGAACTGCGGGGCGAAATTGGCGATGGTCGAGGCGCCGGTGAAGGTCAGCGCGCCCAATGCGCCGATCACGAAGCCGTCCAGCGATTCACGGCCGGGCGGGCGGAGCAACCGGACCACGATGGCCGGCACGATCATCAGGAACGCCCCGACCAGCGACACCGCCAGCCCGATGCTGAGAACCTGCTCCAGCGCGAAACCGGCAGCCATCGGAATGCCGTAGGCACGCGCGACGACGCCGCCGGTGAACAGGGTCCACCCCACGCCCAGTCCGGTGCCGATCAGCGCCGACACGGCGAGTCCGTGCCGGGGCATCTCCCGGTAAACGCCGGTCTGCCAGAGGTACAGGACGAACAGCACCGGGACGCCGAGGCCTGCGACGGTGATCAGCGGTCCGACCAGGCGAAGCCAGGAGAACCCGACGAGGGCGGCGAACAGCAGCAGCAGACCGATCCGGAACGGGCTGCGGGAGGGCCGTTCGAGGTGCGGGAACAACGAACTGGTGATCATCGGAACGGCCAGCTTCTCCGCGGGCGCCGCCGCGAATGCCCTGGGCCGCAGCAATGTTCGCCAGAGGGTCGGCGGCCCGGCAAGTTCAGCGCCGCAATTGCCGCAGAACGCGCCGGCCGGAACCGCCGACCCGCAGGCGGGACACACGGCGGTCTCGACGGTGTCGGATGAGGGTGCTGTCATGCGCTGTCAGCCCATCGGATCCGGCGCCGCCAGTGCGTCCTGCACCGGGTGCGCATCCGGTTCCGGATAGAACGGCGGCGTGTGCGAACCCCACTGCAAACAGCTCCATCGCCCATCGGTGATCGGCGCGAGCGTCACGAATTCGGTGTTGGCCAGATGATGCTCGAGGACGAAACTCGGTTCGACTCCGGCGAGCACAGCGGCGGCCAGCCGGATCGCCGCCCCGTGGCTGACGACGACGATGTCGGAGGTCCAGTGATCGTCGTCGAGATAGCGCCGCCGCAGATCCGTGACCACCGGAAGGTAGCGATCGAGAACTTCGTGCCCGCTCTCCCCGCCCGGCATGGCCGCACCCAGATCGCCTTCGTGCCAGCGCTGGTAGACCGAGTTGAACAACGCGATGGCGTCGTCATCGGTGCGGTCTTCCAGGTCGCCGGCCTGAACCTCATGAATGTCGTCGATTCCGGTTGCCGGCGTTGATAATTCAGCGCCGATCTCGGCGGCGGTCTGCGCGGCGCGGTACGCGACGGAGTGCAGCAGCAGACCGGGGCGGCTCGGGCGGGCATGGGCGAACTCGCGCGCCTGCAGCCTGCCCTGGTCGGTGAGCTCGGCTCCGGGCGGACGGGTGTCTAGTCGGCGTTCCACATTGGCCAGCGACTGGCCGTGTCTGACCAGGATGAGCCGACCACTCACGCGCTGCCCTCACGCAACCGGGTCAGCCACCGGTCTGCTTCGTCGAGTTTCGGCGGCAGCGCACCGAGTGCCGCGCCGGTGGGCCACGACCCCAGGTAACGCACATCTGCGCAACGGCGGTGCAATGCCTTGAGCGCCTCGGCCACCGCGGTGTCGTCGATATGCCCCACGCAGTCGAGGAAGAAGATGTAGGTGCCCAATCCGTTTCGGGTCGGCCGCGATTCGAGACGGGCCAAGTCGATGTCGCGGATGCTGAATTCGGTCAGCGCCGAAACCAGCGACCCCGGTTCGTTGCTCAGTCGCAGCACCACTGAGGTTCGATCGGTCCCGGTACGCGCCGGCGGCCGGCCCGGCGGGCCGACCAGAACGAATCGGGTCCGGGCATTGGGTTCGTCGACGACACCCTCGGCCAGCGTGAGCAGACCGTAGCGGCGGGCCGCCAGTGCGGTGCTGACGCCGGCATCGCAGCGGCCGTCGGCGACGTCGCGCGCGGCGGAGGCATTCGAGTTCGTCGGCACCAGTTCGGCCTGCGGCATCTCTGCGGCCAGCCACTGGCGGACCTGAGCAGCAGCGACCGGGAACGCCGCGACGGTGCGCACCTGCGCGGCGGTCAGGCCGTCCCGAACCACGATGCTGAACGCGACGTCGAGTGTCAGTTCGGCGTAGATCTGCAGCGGGGAACCCGCCGCGAGGCTGTCCAGCGTCGGAATCACGCTGCCGTCGATCGAGTTCTCGATCGGGACGCAGGCGAAATCCGCTGCGCCGGAGCGGACCGCCCCGACGGCGGCCGGCGTGGTCTCGGTGGGTTGCGGCGTGACGTCACCGCCGCCGGGCACCACTCCCGAGGCGGCCATCTTGAGAAGTGCCGCCTCGGTGAACGTCCCCTCCGGACCGAGGTAGGCGATGCGAGCCACGGGTCAACCCTATCGGGTCGAGGGGCCCTATCGGGTCGAGCAGCGCCCCGGTCACCGTTACCGTGGCGGGGTGGGTACGGGCCAGCCGGTGATGAGTCGGCAGGCGACGCGGATCGAGGTCGGCGTCATGCTGGCCGTCACGTTCGGGGTCAGCGCCGTGGTCGCGATGCTGGACCTGGCCGACGCGGTGCTGTCCGGCCTACCCGGCCACCGGGTCCGTCTCAACCGGGACCAGTCGCGCTACGACCTGATCAACCTGGGCTTGAATCTGGCGTCGGTGGGTCAGCTGGTGGCCTGGGGCCTGCTGGCCCTGTACCTGTTGTGGCGCAGTGGAATCCGGCCTTCCGGAATCGGGCTGGGCCGGTTGCGCTGGCGTCCCGACCTACTCGGCGGGCTGGGGCTGGCGGCGCTCATCGGCGTCCCCGGACTGCTGCTCTACCTCGGTGCCCGAGCGCTGGGCCTGAACGCTCAAGTCGAACCGTCGGCCCTGCACAACTCCTGGTGGCGCATCCCGCTCCTAGTGCTGGCGGCGTTCGCCAACGGGTTCGCCGAGGAGACCGTCGTGGTGGGCTACCTGATCACCCGACTACGGCAACTGGGTCTGACCGATCGCGGCGCGGCGCTGGTGTCCAGCGCGCTGCGGGCCACCTACCACCTCTATCAGGGCTTCGGCGCCGGCCTGGGCAACCTGCTGATGGGCCTGGTGTTCTCCTACGCCTGGATCCGCACCGGGCGACTGTGGCCGTTGGTGATCGCACACGGGGTGATCGACGCCGTGGCGTTCGTCGGCTACGCGCTGCTGGCCGGGCATATCGGCTGGCTCCGCTGATTCGGCGGAGGTGCGCCGTAAGTTGACCTGGTGAGCGAGCATCGCCCGCCCGCCGAGGACCCGCCGACTGATCGGATTCCCCGGGTCCGGGCGACACCACCGGAACCACCGCAGGTGATCCCGCGCAACCCCGTCTATCGGCCCCGACCTCCGATGCCGCCGAGACCGCCCGGGCCGGTGCCGTCGGCCCCGCCCCGGTATCTCCCGCCCCCACCGCTCCCGCCCCGGCATCTCCCGCCGAGGCCGAACCCGCCGGCACCGCTCCCACCCCGGCCGAACTCGCCGGCACCGCGCGCGGCGCCACCGCCGTCACCCCCGGCACCTCCGGCCGTTTCGCGGCAGCAACGCGCCACTCCCCCACCGCGACGGCCCGCACCGGCGCGCCCAGGCGCACCGGCCCCGCGTCCGCGACGAACTCCTCCCGTGCGAAAAGTCAACTGGGCCAAGCGCGTACTCGTACTCGCTTGCCTGGCGGTGCTGACTGCCGTCGTCGCCGGCGTCAGCACCGCGATCTGGGCCGAGTCCGTCCTGCATCGCATCGGCGTCTTCGCCGACTACGAAGGCCGACCGGTGGCCGGCAGCGGCACCAACTGGCTACTGGTCGGCTCGGACAGTCGCGCCGACCTCAGTCCGCAACAGCAGGACGCACTGTCGACCGGCGGCGACCTGGGCAACGGCCGCACCGACACCATCCTGGTGGTGCACATCCCCGGGCTGGGTTCGGGCGAGCCGACCACGATGGTCTCGATCCCGCGGGACTCCTACGTCGACATCCCGGGCTACGGCATGGACAAGATCAACGCCGCGTACGCCGAAGGGGGCGCTGCCCTGCTGGCGCAGACCGTCGAGCAGACCACCGGGCTTCACCTCGATCACTACGCCGAGATCGGGTTCGCCGGTTTCGGGGCCGTCGTCGACGGACTCGGTGGGGTCCAGATCTGCCCCACCGAACCGATCGACGATCCGCTGGCCGGAATCAACCTCGCGGCCGGCTGCCAGACCGTCGACGGTGCCACCGCGCTGGGTTACGTCCGGAGCCGGGCGACCCCGCGCGCGGACCTGGATCGGATGGTCCACCAACGCGAGTTCATGTCGGCGCTGCTGCATCGTGCCGCCAGTCCGTGGGTGTGGCTCAATCCATGGCGCTGGTACGCGATCCCGCACGCCGCAGTCGACGCGCTGACGGTCGACCACGACACCCACGTGTGGGACCTGGCCCGACTCGGCTGGGCTCTGCGCGGTGGGATCGCAACGCTGACCGTTCCGATCGGCGAGATGACCGGCAACGAGGCCGGATCCGTGGTGATCTGGGATTCCGAGGCCTCGTCGGCGCTGTTCGAGGCGCTGCGTACCGACGCGGCGATTCCGCAGACCGTGCTCGACGCCCAACCCTGATCCGGACTAATCAGCGGCGTCCCGGCCGGCGCCGGTCAGCCCGTTCTGCAACCAGTCCTTGGTTCGGCCCGGGTGGTTGGTCGCCACCCAGGCGACACCGAGTTCCCGGCAGAATTCGACGTCCTCATAGTGATCGACCGTCCAGCAGTACATCGCCCGGCCCTGCGCCGCCGCGCGGTCCACCAGTTCCGGATGCTCGCGCAAGGTGGCGATCGACGGTCCCACCGCTGTCGCGCCGACCGTGGTCGCCGCACCGCCGCCCAGGTAACGCGAGGTCTCACCGAGCAGCACGGTGGGCAACAACGGGGCGGCGCGACGGATCCGCCAGACCGCGGCGGCCGAGAACGACATCACCACCGCACGCGACAGATCGGCCGACGGCGGCGCGGCGATGCCGTAACGGTGCAGCAGCGCCAGCACCTTGCTCTCCACCAGGGCCCCGTAGCGCACCGGATGTTTGGTCTCGATGAACAACTTCACCGGCCGATTCCAATCCAGCACCAGCCGCACCAGATCCTCGAGGGTCAACGGGCCGGTTCCGGTGCTGGGGGTCCAGCTGTTATGCCAAGCGCCCCAATCGAATTCCCGCAATTCGGCCAGCGTCATCTCGCTGACGATTCCGGTACCCGTCGAGGTCCGATCGATCCGGCGATCATGCACGCACACGAGGTGCCCGTCTCGGGTGAGGCGCACATCGCACTCGACACCGTCAGCGCCTTCCCGCAGAGCGAGTTCGTAGGCGGCCAGCGTGTGTTCGGG
>NZ_JAFMJZ010000034.1 GCF_017853185.1 Mycolicibacterium sp. | reverse complement strand
CGGCGCGGCCACCGAGGTGGAGCTCAAGGAGCGCAAGCACCGCATCGAGGATGCCGTGCGCAACGCCAAGGCCGCCGTTGAGGAGGGCATCGTCGCCGGTGGCGGCGTGGCCCTGCTGCAGTCGGCCCCGGCGCTCGACGAGCTGCATCTCACCGGCGACGAGGCCACCGGTGCCAACATCGTGCGCGTCGCGCTCGAGGCCCCGCTGAAGCAGATCGCCTTCAACGCCGGCCTGGAGCCGGGCGTTGTCGCCGAGAAGGTTCGCAACTCGGCCACCGGTGTCGGCCTGAACGCCGCCACCAACGAGTACGAGGACCTGCTCAAGGCCGGCGTCGCCGACCCGGTCAAGGTCACCCGCTCGGCGCTGCAGAACGCGGCGTCCATCGCGGCGCTCTTCCTGACCACGGAGTGCGTCGTCGCCGACAAGCCGGAGAAGGCGGCCCCCGCGGGCGACCCGACCGGCGGCATGGGCGGTATGGACTTCTAGTCACAGTCCCCTGCAGAAATGCCCGGCTCCTCAATGGGGCCGGGCATTTCTGTATCCATCCCCGGCGTGGGTCGAGTGCATAGGCCCCACGCTCGCGGGCTGGGTGCGGAGGGTTTAGCTCGTCTCCAGTGGCACGCAGTCGTGCGGGCAGCCCGTCGGCCCGGCCGGTTCGCCGGTCGCGGGCCGGTGCAGCACCGCACGTTCCGGCGTCACGGTCAGCGACGGGCCGAGGGTGCCGGTGCCGTCGACGATCAGGGAGTAACCGCCCGGTTCGCGCGGCGGCCACACCAGAGTGACGTTTGCGTGCTGTTCGAGGTTGCGCGATGTGGTCGCCCCCGGGGCGCCGACGTCGAAGACCCCGCCGGCCAGCACCGGCTGGACCGCGATCGCATGGGCGCGGTGATCGGCGCTGACGGTGATCAGGTAGCCGAAGCTGAAATCGGCCAGCGCCGAAGCGAGTTCGTCGAGATCGACCTTGATACTCACGATGCCGCCGGTTCCGGCTGGCGTCCGCGGATCAACCGGCCCGGGCGAGCCGACGTCGGCACGCCGTTCTCGGCAATCACCTCCCCGGAGACGATCGTCGCGACGTACCCGTCAGCAGTCTGGTCCAACCGCCGTCCACCGCCGGGCAGGTCGTGCACGATCACCGGCCGATGCAAAGTCAGTGCGGCATGGTCGATCACATTGAGATCGGCCTTGTAGCCCAGCGCGATGCGGCCCCGGTCGCCGAGTCCGGCGACCTTCGCCGGCAGCGAGGTCATCTGCCGCACCGCCTCTGCCACACTCATCTGCCCGGTCGCCCGGTCCCGGGCCCAGTGCGCCAGCACGAACGTCGGATAGCTTGCATCGCAGATCATCCCGTAGTGCGCGCCACCGTCGCCGAGGCCCAACACCACATCGTCGCGCCGAATCAACTCGCCCAGGGTGTCCAGGGAATTGTTCTCGAAGTTGGCCAACGCCACCAGCATCATGGCGTGGCCGTCCTCGTCGAGCAGCCGGTCGTAGGCCTCCTCGAGGGGGCTGACTCCACGGGCCTCGGCCCGGGCCAGAATGCTGTCCTCGGGAGCGGGTTCGTAATTGGCCGGTTCGGTGAGTGGGAAGATCCAGCGCCAGGCCTGGGCGAAGTGCATGAAGGGATGGCCGTCGCCGGGCTTGTCGGCGAGAATGCGTTCCCGCACTTCGGGTTTGCGCATTTCGGCCACGCGTTCGGCCAGTGGTAGATCGGCGATCGCCTGATAACTCGGGTACAGCACGAACGGGTTCGCGGTCAGTTCGAGACCGATCACCAGACCGATCGGCCGGGCGAACACCTGCGCGGTGATGTTGCCGCCCGCGGCGTTGAACTTCTCGATCAGGTTCACCGCACCCGGCCAGATCGGATCGCCGGAATTGCCGGTCGTCAGGGTGAAGGTGACCGGCAGGCCGGTGTCGGTGGCCACTTCGAACACCTGCTGCAGCACCTGCTCATAACCGCCGGCCGGGAGGTCGGGGATGAACTGCAGCAGTCCGCCGCCGGCGTCGGCCACCCCGCCGGCGATTGCCGAGATCTCCTCGAAGGCAGCGTCATACGACGGGATCAGCTCGCCGCTGCCGGTCTTGTGGAAGGCGAACCGCGACGACGAGACGCCTAGCGCGCCGACCTCGATGGCCTCGGCGGCGAGCTTGCGCATCAGCGCCAGGTCCTCCGGTGTCGCCGGCTCCCGGTCCGCGCCGCGGCGGCCCATCACGTACACCCGCAGCGGTGAATGCGGCAGGTAGGCCGCCACGTCGATATCCCGTCGGCGCGACTCCAGTGCATCGAGGTACTCCGGGAAGGTCTCCCAATCCCACGGCAGTCCGTCGGTCATCACGACGCCGGGGATGTCCTCCACCCCGGCCATCACGTCGACCAGGACGTCGTGATCCTCCTTGCGGCAGGGCGCGAAGCCCACCCCGCAGTTGCCCATCAGTGCCGTGGTGACACCGTGCGACGAGGACGGCGAACAGCGCTCGGACCAGATCGCCTGTCCGTCGTAGTGGGTGTGCAGGTCGACGAAGCCGGGCGTGACGAGCAGTCCGGTCGCGTCGATCTCCCGGGCGCCGGTGCCCGCGACCGATCCGAGGGCGACGATCACCCCGTCGGAGACCGCGACGTCGCCGGTGTAGGGCTCACCGCCGAGGCCGTCGATGATCGTGCCGTTGCGGATCACGAGGTCATAACTCATGAATGTCAGGTTACGTCGCGTCGGACCCGCAGCGTAGCGTCGCTTTTTATGGGCCCTAATAAAGGTGATACCGCTGCCCGGGAACTGCTGCGCGACGCGTTCACCCGGATCATCGAGCACGTCGACGACGTCGCCGAGGGCCTCAGTGACGAGGTGTCGTTCTACCGGCCGGCCCCGGACGCGAACAGCATCGCCTGGTTGATCTGGCACAGTGCCCGGATTCAGGATGCGCAGGTCGCCCACATCGCCGGAATCGAACAGATCTGGCTCGGTGCGGGCTGGGCGGACCGGTTCGGGCTGGACCTGCCGCGCGATGCGCACGGTTACGGCCACACCGCCGAGGAGGTCGGCAAGGTGCGGGCATCCGCGCAACTGCTGGCCGGCTACTACCACGCGGTGCACAAGATGACGCTGGAGTACATCACCACCGTCACCGATGAGGAACTCGCCCGCATCGTCGATGAGAACTGGGATCCGCCGGTGACCGCGAGCGTGCGGTTGGTCAGCATCATCGACGACTGCGCCCAACACCTCGGGCAGGCGGCCTACATCCGGGGGATCGCACCCTGACGGAGAAGGCTTTGTTGGGCTGGCCGTTCGTCGGCATGCCCCTGATGGTGCTGCTCGGACTCGGAGTCCGTGACGGGATGACGCCGGTCGACAGCTTCTTCCAGCAGGCACACGGGGGCCCGTTGAGCTGGCTGCTGTTCTTCACCGACGAGCGCACCGCCAAGGTGCTGCTGCTGGCCACCCTGGCGGTGTCGGTGTACCGGCGATTGTGGCCGCTGGCAGTGGCGGCCGTGGTGGTCCCGGTGGCGGCCTGGGCTGCCACCGAGGCGCTCAAGCCGGTGTTCGGCCGGCTCAAGGACCAGGGCCTGGCCTACCCGAGCGGGCACACCACGGTGATGGTGGTGCTGCTCGGGCTGCTCATCCTCGCGGTCGGCGTCAAACGCTGGATCGTGTTGGCGGCCATCGTCTTCGCGGTGCTGGGCATCCTCGGCCAGGCGGTCAGTTACCACTACTTCACCGACGCGGTGGGCTCGACACTGCTCGGCACGTCGCTGGTGTGCCTGGCCGTCGTCGCATTACGCAGGTTGCGGATCTGATGCGCTCGGTTGCGACGGTGTTCATGTGGCTGATCACCACGGTGCTGCTCGCCGTGGCGGTGCCGGCGGCATGGGTGCAACTGCACCTGGTCGACCGTGCCGGTTATGCCGCACTGGCCCAGCGTGCCGCCGGCGATCCGGACCTGCAGTCCGCGATGGCAGGAGAACTCACCGCCCAGGTCGGCCGGCTCAGCCCGGCGGCCGACTCCACCGTCGTCGGGCCGATCGCCCGGCTGTACACGGCGAGTTCGAGTTTCCCGATCCAGTTCGGGCAGGCGAACGCCTTCGCGCACCGCTGGCTGTTCACCGACACCGTCGGATCCGGCCTCGATGAACAGGGACGCTGGGTGATCGACTTCGCCCCGATGCTGTCCGACACGGCCTTCGCTCAGACCCTGCGTGACTACAACGTCGCCGTGCCGACCGCGGTCCCCATTCCGCTGACCGACACGGCGCCCGCGGGCGTGCGGCCCGGGGCACTGCGCGATGTCGGCATGTGGTGGCCGTGGGCCACCATCGGTGTCGGGGTGCTCGCCGCCGCCTCCGCCCTACTGATGCTGTTCGTGGCAACCAGTCGGGGCCGGGCGCTGGCGGCACTAGGAGTATCGGCCCTAATGGTCGGCGGAACAGGCTGGGCTGCAATCGAATTCGCGCAAAGTTATCTCAACAGGGCGCTGAACGGCACCTCCGGTGTCATCCGCACCGTCGCCGACGCCATGGTCGGCACCGCTCAAGACAGCATGCACCAGTGGCTCAACGTCACACTGATCGCCGGCGGTGGACTGGTGGTCGTCGGGGTGATCGTCTCGTTGCTGACCGGGTTGGCCAGTCCGGTCAGTGGTCGCTGAGCATCCGGTGCAGGAATGAGAACGCCAGCGCGGACTTGAACGCGGTCTGCTTGTTGTCGGCCGCACCGGCATGACCGCCCTCGATGTTCTCGTAGTACCAGACCCGGTGGCCGGCCTCTTCCAACGCGGCCGTCATCTTGCGGGCATGCCCGGGGTGCACCCGGTCGTCGCGTGTCGAGGTGGTGATCAGCACCGGGGGATAGGTCTTGGCGGTGCTGATGTTCTGGTACGGCGAGTATTCCGAGATGAACGCCCACTCGTCGGGATCGTCCGGGTCGCCGTATTCGGCCACCCAGGATGCGCCGGCCAGCAGCAGGTGGAACCGCTTCATGTCGAGCAGTGGGACTTGACATACCAGGGCGCCGAACAACTCCGGGTACTTGGTCAGCATGATTCCCATCAGCAGACCACCGTTGCTGCCGCCCTGCGCGCCGAGTTGGGCCGCCGTGGTGATACCCCGGGCGACCAGGTCGCGCGCCACTGCCGCGAAATCCTCGGCGACCTTGTGCCGCCCCCCACGTACCGCCTGGGTATGCCAGCCCGGCCCGTACTCGCCGCCGCCGCGGATGTTGGCCAGCACGTAGGTCCCGCCGCGCGACAGCCACAACCGGCCCAGCACGCCGCCATAGCCGGGCGTCTGGGCCACCTCGAATCCGCCGTAGCCGCCGAGCAGTGTCGGCGCCGGGCCCGCACCTGTCCGGCCCACCACGAAGTAGGGAACCCTGGTGCCGTCATCGGAGGTGGCGAAGTGCTGTTCGACGTCGAGGCCGGCGGCGTCGAAGAACGACGGTGAGGTCTTGATCGGGCTGAACTCGCCGCTGTCGGTGCCGTAGTACAGCGTCGAGGGGGTGAGGAAGCCACTGGAGTCGAGGAAGACCTCGTCGCCGGTGTCGTCGGTCGCGACGATCACCGTGTTGCTGCTCCGCTCGAGGCCGGCCACCGGCTCACGCGTCCAGGTGCCCGGGGTGACGATCTCCACCCGGCTCGCCACATCGGCCAGGGTGACCATCACCAGCCGGTCCCGGGTCCATGCGTACTGGTGCAGGCAGGTGCGCTCGTCGGGGGTGAACACCGGAGTCAAATCGGCTGTGCCGTCCAGGAACCGTTCGTAGTCGGCGGCCAGCAGCGAGCCGGCCTGGTAGACCTCGCTTGCTCCTGAGGCGTCGGAGCGGTGCCAGTCGGTGCGCAGTTCGATCAGCAGCCAGTCGCGGTGCACCGACAGGCTGGCGTCGGTCGGGGCGTCGATGTGCACCAGTTCCCCGGAGCGAAGCTGGAAGACCTGATCGTTGTAGAAGTCCACCGCGCGGTAGATCAGGGTGCGTTGGTACCCGGGGGTCCGGTCCACCCCGGCTGTCACCGCCACGTCGGTCACCGATCCGGTGAACAGCATGGTGGCCTGCTCCAGCGGCTCACCCCGCTTCCAGCGCTTGACGATCCGCGGATATCCCGACTCGGTCAGCGAGTCCGGACCGAAGTCGGTGCCGACCAGCACGGTGTCGTGGTCCTCCCAGGCCAGGCGCGATTTCGCCTCGGGAAGTATGAACCCGTCGGGTACGAAAGACTTTGTGCGCATGTCGAACTCGCGCACCACGGTGGCGTCCGATCCACCCCGGGACAGCGCGACCAGAGCCAGCGTGTGATCGGGTTCGATCACGTCGGCCCCGGCCCACACCCAGTTCTCCCCGTCGGCCCGGGCCAACTCGTCGAGGTCGATCACGACATCCCAGTCCGGGGTGTCGGTGCGGTAGCTCGCCAGGCTGGTGCGCCGCCACAGACCCCGGGGGTTGGCGGCATCCCGCCAGAAGTTGTAGAGGTGATCACCGCGCCGGCGCACGTAGGGGATCCGGGTGTCGGTGTCGAGCACCTCGAGGGCCTCGGCTCGCATCCGAGTGAACTCCTCGTCGCTCAACTCGGTGGTGGTGGCGTCATTCCGTCGGCGCACCCAATCCAGGGCGTCGTCGTCATCGATGTTCTCCAGCCACAGATACGGGTCCTCGACCATGGTCGCCATTGTGGTCTGCGCGGTAGTGTGAGCTGCATTACATCGCAAATGCCGTCACCGGGACTTCCGGCGCGAGTGCTGATCACCGACGCCGCGGCGGAATTGCTGCGCCGGCTGCAGGATCGCCACGGGCCGGTGATGTTCCACCAGTCCGGCGGCTGCTGCGACGGGTCTTCGCCGATGTGTTACCCCGAGGGCGATTTCATCGTGGGGGACCGCGACATCCTGCTCGGGGTGCTCGAGGGCGCCCCGGTGTGGATTTCCGGTCCGCAGTTCGAGGTCTGGAAGCACACCCAGGTGACCATCGACGTGGTGCCCGGCAGAGGCGGCGGTTTCAGCCTGGAGGCCCCTGACGGGGTGCGCTTCCTGATCCGGGGCCGTGCCTTCACCGCTGAGGAACTGGACCGCCTGGACGCCGCACCGGCGCCGACCGGGGCTGAAATAGCTGCTCGGCGCGCCGAGGTAGGTCCGCCTGACCAGCTTCACGCGCGGTTATCGTCAAGTGGTGATACCCCTTCCTCGGGGCTGGCTGCTCACTAGCGCGTTGCTCCTCGGCGTCGTCGCGGGACAGATCGCGGCCGTCATCGCCAAGCTCGCCATCGACACGACGATCCGTCCCGATGTGATCGTCGCCCTGGTGGTCGGCGTTCCGAGCGTGCTGGGACTGCTGCTCATCGTGTGCTCGGGCCGGCGCTGGGTCACCACGACGGGGGCATTCATCCTTGCGATGGGCCCGGGTTGGTTGTCGGTGCTACTACTACTTCAGGTGGTGTCGGTGTGACTGATACCCACGCACCCAATACCGATTCGCATCTGACCCCGATGTTCGACACCGGCATGCAGCCCACCTCCGCGCCGGGAACCCAGCCGCATCACGCACCGATCTTCGACACAGGTCCGCATCCGGAACCGTTGCAGCCCAAGGGCTCTGAGGCGATCATCCGTTACGCCGGCGAGGCCGAGCCCGAGATCGAGCTCGAACCTGAGATCGAGCCTGTCGTCGAGATCGAGCTCGAACCTGAGATCGAGCCTGTCGTCGAGATTCAGCCCGTAGCCGAGATCGACCCCGCAGCCGAGATCCAGCCCGCGGTCGAGCCCGAACTGGAGCCGCACCCCTCTGCCCCGCAGGCCTTCAGCGAGCTGGACGGCACCGACACCGACGCATTCCTGCGTTCGGTCACCGGCCACGTCCCGCCTGCCGTGGTGCCGGCCCAGCCGGTCGAGGTGCCCAGTTCGTTCCAGTTCGTGAAGCGCTGGCGGTTCGCACTGATCGTCGCCGGCGTCTGGGCGCTGTCGACGGGTGCGGGCCTGGGCTTCTACTACTGGTGGTACACCGCGCCACACAAGACGCTGCCGGTATTCGGCATCCTGCTGTATCTGACGGCGTGCATGGTCGCGAGCATCCTGGTGTCGATGGTGCCCGACCGGCCCCAGATCACCGCGCTGGCGCTGGCCCTGATGGCGGCCCCGCTGGCCTCGACGGCGGCCGCCGCCGTTCTGCATGGCGCGTATTACTTCGAATGGATCGCCCGACCAGTAATAGGGTAGGCGGCGTGACTCACTTTGACGTCGCCGTTCTCGGCGCCGGCCCCGGCGGTTACGTCGCCGCCATCCGCTGCGCCCAGCTCGGCCTCAACACCGCAATCGTCGAACCGAAGTACTGGGGAGGTGTCTGCCTCAACGTCGGCTGTATCCCCTCCAAGGCGCTGCTCCGCAACGCCGAACTGGCCCACATCGTCACCCAGGAGGCGGCGACGTTCGGCATCAGTGGGCAGGTGAGCTTGGACTTCGGGGCCGCCTTCGACCGCAGCCGCACGGTGGCCGACGGCCGGGTCGCCGGCATCCACTACCTGATGAAGAAGAACAAGATCACCGAGATCAACGGGTACGGCCGGTTCACCGACGCCAACACCCTGGTCGTCGATCTCAACGACGGAGGCACCGAGACGGTGACCTTCGGCAACGCCATCATCGCCACCGGCAGCAGCACCCGGCTCATCCCCGGCACCTCGCTGTCGAAGAACGTGGTGACCTACGAGGAGCAGATCCTCACGCGGGATCTGCCGTCCTCGATCGTCATCGCCGGCGCCGGTGCCATCGGCATGGAGTTCGCCTACGTCATGAAGAACTACGGCGTGGACGTCACCATCGTCGAGTTCCTGCCGCGCGCCCTGCCCAACGAGGACGCCGAGGTCTCCAAGGAGATCGAGAAGCAGTACAAGAAGCTGGGTGTGAAGATCCTCACCGGCACCAAGGTCGAGTCGATCACCGACGACGGCGCGGGCGTCACCGTGGTGATCAGCAAGGACGGCAAGACCGAGGAACTGCGCGCCGACAAGGTGATGCAGGCCATCGGCTTCGCCCCCAACATCACCGGCTTCGGGCTGGAGACCACCGGGGTGGCCCTGACCGACCGCGGCGCCATCGCCATCGACGACTACATGCGCACCAACGTTCCGCACATCTACGCCATCGGCGATGTCACCGCCAAGCTGCAGCTCGCCCATGTGGCGGAGGCGATGGGCGTCGTCGCGGCCGAGACCATCGGCGGCGCAGAGACGTTGGCACTGGGTGACTACCGGATGATGCCGCGGGCCACGTTCTGCCAGCCGCAGGTGGCCAGTTTCGGACTCACCGAGGAGCAGGCCAAGGCCGAGGGCCACGACATCAAGGTGGCCAAGTTCCCCTTCAGCGCCAACGGCAAGGCGCACGGTCTGGCCGATCCCACCGGTTTCGTCAAGGTGATCGCCGACGCCAAGTACGGGGAACTGCTCGGTGCGCACCTGATCGGACCGGACGTCTCCGAACTGCTGCCCGAACTCACCCTGGCCCAGAAGTGGGATCTGACGATCAACGAGCTGGCGCGCAACGTGCACACCCATCCGACCCTGTCGGAGGCGCTGCAGGAGTGCTTCCACGGCCTCGCCGGCCACATGATCAACTTCTAGATGCCGGTAGTCCCAGTCGCAATTGCCGGCGTCGGCGGGGTGATCCTCGGTCACATCGTCTGGCTGATCGGCATCTCGATGGCGCGCGCAGGATCGCCTGCGAGCGCCTGGGTGCTGTTGTTCTCGGCGCTGTTCCTACTCGGTGCGACGCTGGCGATCTACGAGGCCTGGCGTTCCTATCAACGCCAGAACTGGACGCGAGCGGCGTTTCTCGGCGGGCTGGCGGTGTCCCCGGTGCTCTTCACGATCATCGTGCTCGGAGTGACGTACCTGTGATCGGCCCCTAGTCGGGGAAGTCCATCGGAACGCGCAACGCTGCCAGTATCGCGGCGATCGCATCGTAATTGCCTGCCAGAGCGCAGAACTCGATCATCTGCTGCTTGGTCAGGTGTTGTGACAGCGTCGCCCAGGTCTGGTCGGAGAGATCCCTCGTGAGGATGAACTCATCCACCGCTGTCAGCATCGCGCGCTGCCGACCGGTCAGCCCCTCGGCGTCAGGCCCGGCGAAGATCTTCTGCTGCAGGGCGTTGTCCACCCCCCGCGAGCGGGCCAGCCTGCGATGCTGCTGCAGTTCGTACTCGGAGTTGCGCAGATGGCCCACCCGCAGGACCACCAACTCCTTCTCCTGCTTGGACAGCTTTCCGCGGCCCAGCAGGTAGCCGGAGTACGGCAGGAAGGCCGGCAGCAGCGCGCCTTGCTGCCCCAGTGTGGTGAACAGGTGGAACTCCGGTGCCCTGATGGTGCGCGCGGCGATCTTGGCGATGGCCCAGTTCAGCAGACCGAGTTCCTTGCGGGTGCCCGGGGGAATCCGTTGCGATCCCGGCACTTACGACTCCTTGACCAGGTAGGGCGACACCGTGCTGCGGTGCTCGTCGAGATCCAGTGCGCGGCCGAGGGCAGGGAACGCCCGCTGCGGGCAGTTGTCCCGTTCGCAGACCCGGCAACCCGAACCGATCGGTGTCGCGCTGTCGGTGGACAGGTCCAGACCCTTGGAGTAGACCAGCCGATTGGCGTGGCGCACTTCGCAACCCAGTCCGATCGCGAAGGTCTTACCCGGCTGCCCGTAGTGGGAGGCGCGCCGCTCGACGGTCCGGGCGACCCACATGTAGCTACGGCCATCGGGCATCTCGGCGATCTGAACCAGGATCTTGCCCGGGTTTGCGAAGGTCTCGTAGACGTTCCACAGCGGGCAGGTGCCGCCGGCGGAGGAGAAGTGAAATCCGGTCGCGGACTGACGCTTTGACATGTTCCCGGCCCGATCCACCCGGACGAAGGAGAACGGCACGCCCCGCATGGACGGCCGCTGCAGAGTGGACAGCCGGTGGCAGATGGTCTCGTAACTCACCTGGTAGAACGCCGAGAGTCGCTCGATGTCGTACCCGAAGTTCTCGCTTGCGTCGTGGAACTGCCGGTAGGGCAGCACCGCCGCCGCCGCGAAGTAGTTGGCCAGTCCGAGCCGCGCCAGCTTGCGGGACTCCTCGCTGGTGAACTTGCCATCGTCGACCATCTCGTCGATGAGGGCACCGACCTCCAGGTAAGCCAACTCGGTGGCCATCTTGAACACCCGTCTCCCCGCCGACAGGTTGGTGCTGATCTCCAGCGTCCTGGTCTCGGGGCGGTAGCGGTGCAGGACGGTGTCGCCCAGGTCGATCCGCCGGGTGATGTGCACCCCGTGCACTTCGGTCAGGCGCCGGGACAGCTCGCCGGCCAACTCGCCGCGGTGCATCCGCATCCGGGCGGTGAGATCCTCAGCAGCGGTGTCGAGTTCGTGCAGGTAGTTTTGCCGCTGATAGAAGTAGTCGCGGACCTCTTCGTGCGGCATCGTGATGGATCCGGTGCCGCTGCCTCCGGTGTTGAGGTTGAACCGGTCCTCGGTCGCCTCGGCCAGCTGTGCGGTGGTGATCCGGTAGCGCCGGTGCAGGTTCACCATCGCCCGTGCGATTGCGGGATGGGAGCTGACCATCTCCGCGAGCTCAGTGGGTTCGACGTCGGCGTCGAGGTCGCGGTCGAACATCACCTCGCGTAATTCGGCGACGAGCCGGGTGTCGTCCTGGGAGGCGAAGAACGTCGCGTCCACGCCGAACACCTCGGTGATCCGCAGCAGCACGGCAACGGTCAGCGGACGCACGTCATGCTCGATCTGATTGAGATAGCTCGGTGAGATCTCCAGCATCTGTGCCAGCGCGGCCTGGCTGAACCCGCGTTCGCTGCGCAGCTGGCGCACCCGTGATCCGACAAAGGTCTTGGGCATCCCGCCAGCGTACGTCGCTATGATCCTCGGACATGGGGACTGACAGCGGACTGGCGAAGGTCATGATGCCGGTGCCCGATCCGAGCCCGGATGTCTTCGAACGGCGCTGGCCGCTGCGGCCGGCCGACGTCGACCGGTTGGGTCGGCTGCGGATGGACGCCGCGCTTCGGCACATTCAGGACATCGGCCAGGACCACCTGCGCGAGATGGGACATAACGACTCCCATCCGCTGTGGATCGTCCGCCGGGCCATGGTCGACATGATCGGGCCCATCGAGTTCCAGGACATGCTCCGGCTACGCCGGTGGTGCTCGGGCGCGTCGAACCGATGGGCGGAGATGCGAGTGCGCATCGAGGGCCGCCGCGGCGGCCTCATCGAGTCCGAGGCGTTCTGGATCAACTTCAACCGGGAGACCCACACCCCGGCCCGGATCGCCGACGACTTCATGGAGGCGATGCTGCGCACCACCGAAATCGACCGGCTGCGCTGGAAGTCCTACCTGAAGGCCGGTTCCAGGGAGGACGCCGACGAGATCCGGGAGTTCCCCATCCGGGTCAGCGACATCGACCTCTTCGACCACGTCAACAACTCGGTCTACTGGAAGGTCGTCGAGGAGTTCCTCGCGCCGCACCCCGAACTGCTCGAAGCTCCGCTGCGGGTCACCATCGAGCACGATGCGGCGGTGGCCTACGGCGAGAAGCTGGAGATCCTCTCGCACGTCTACCCGCCCGGCTCGACCGACAAATTCGGGCCGGAGCTGACCGACCGCACGGTGAGGACGCTCACATACCTGGTCGGGGATCAGACCAAAGCCGTCGCAGCCATCTTCCCGCTGTAGCGGTTGACCTGCCGCAATCCCGGGGTCTTCGCAATCTTCGCAAGTTAACTTGAATTTATTGTCTAAATTGGCAATCAGCAACGGTTTGACCTGCATATATCGACTATGAAAGTGTCCCGTTAGCAGCCCAGCGAAGTCATCTGGGTGTTAGCAGATCTGGGCGACACAACGAATGGAGAAGTTCAATGTCGAACGTCGGTAAGCCGAAGAGCGCTGCGGAGATCCAGAAGGACTGGGACACCAATCCCCGCTGGAAGGGCATCACCCGCACCTACACCGCCGATGCGGTCGTCGCCCTGCAGGGCACTGTCGTCGAGGAGCACACCCTGGCCCGCCGCGGCGCGGAGATCCTCTGGGATCAGGTCAACAACATGGACTTCGTCAATGCCCTCGGCGCGCTGACCGGCAACATGGCCGTCCAGCAGGTCCGCGGCGGACTGAAGGCCATCTACCTGTCCGGTTGGCAGGTCGCGGGCGACGCCAACCTGTCCGGCCACACCTACCCCGACCAGAGCCTCTACCCGGCCAACTCGGTGCCGCAGGTCGTCCGTCGCATCAACAACGCACTGCTGCGCGCCGACGAGATCGCCAAGGTCGAGGGCGACACTTCGATCGACAACTGGCTGGTGCCGATCGTCGCCGACGGCGAGGCCGGCTTCGGTGGCGCGCTGAACGTCTACGAACTCCAGAAGGCGATGATCGCCGCCGGTGTCGGTGGTTCGCACTGGGAGGACCAGCTGGCCTCGGAGAAGAAGTGCGGTCACCTCGGTGGCAAGGTGCTGATCCCGACCCAGCAGCACATCCGCACCCTGACCTCGGCGCGCCTGGCCGCTGACGTCGCCGACGTTCCGACCGTCGTGATCGCCCGCACCGACGCCGAGGCGGCCACCCTGATCACCTCCGACGTCGACGACCGCGACAAGCCGTTCGTCACCGGTGAGCGCACCTCCGAGGGCTTCTACCACGTGAAGAACGGCCTCGAGCCGTGCATCGCGCGGGCCAAGGCCTACGCCCCCTATTCGGATCTGATCTGGATGGAGACCGGCACCCCGGACCTGGAGCTGGCGCGCAAGTTCGCCGAGGGCGTCAAGAGCGAGTTCCCGGATCAGCTGTTGGCCTACAACTGCTCGCCGTCGTTCAACTGGAAGCAGCACCTCGACGACGCCACGATCGCGAAGTTCCAGAAGGAACTCGGCGCGATGGGCTTCAAGTTCCAGTTCATCACGCTGGCCGGCTTCCACGCCCTGAACTACTCGATGTTCGATCTGGCATACGGCTACGCCCGCAACCAGATGACCGCGTACGTCGAGCTGCAGGAGCGTGAGTTCGCCGCGGAGGCTCGGGGCTACACCGCCACCAAGCACCAGCGCGAGGTCGGCGCCGGCTACTTCGACAAGATCGCCACCACGGTGGATCCGACCTCGTCGACCACCGCGCTCGCGGGCTCGACCGAAGAGGGCCAGTTCCACTAAGCACGGCGGATCAATACCCGGAGGACCCCGCCCGCTTCGGCGGGCGGGGTTTCTCATTTGCCGACAATCATTGGGAGAGAACGTGACTGAAGCATCGATCGAACGCGTCGGGGTGATTGGCGCGGGCCAGATGGGTGGCGGGATCGCCGAGGTCTGCGCCCGGGCCGGCGTCGATGTGGTGGTCTTCGAGACCACCGAGGCGCTCACCACGGCCGGCCGCAACCGGATCGTCAAGTCGCTGGAACGCGGCGTCAGTTCGGGCAAGATCACCGAACGCGAACGCGATGCTGCGGTCGACAGACTGCGATTCACCACCAAGATGACCGACCTGGCCGATCGCCAGTTGGTGATCGAGGCGGTGATCGAGGACGAGAACGTCAAGGCGTCCATCTTCAGCCAACTCGACGAGATCATCACCGACCCGAACGCGGTGCTGGCCTCCAACACCTCGAGCATCCCGATCATGAAGATCGCGGCGGCGACGAAGAACCCGGGGCGCGTTCTGGGTCTGCACTTCTTCAACCCGGTGCCGGTGCTGCCACTGGTCGAACTCGTCACCACCCTGGTCACCAGCGAGTCGGCCGCCGCACGCACCGAGCAGTTCGCCGGCAAGGTGCTCGGCAAGCAGGTGGTCCGTTGCTCGGATCGCTCAGGCTTCGTCGTCAACTTCCTGCTGGTGCCCTATCTTCTGTCCGCGATCCGGATGGTGGAGTCCGGCGTTGCCACCATCGAGGACGTCGACAAGGCGGTGGTGGCCGGCCTGTCCCACCCGATGGGGCCGCTGCGGCTGTCCGATCTGGTTGGGCTGGACACCCTCAAACTCATCGCCGACAAATTGTTCGACGAGTTCAAGGAACCGCTCTATGCGCCGCCGTCGCTGTTGCTGCGCATGGTCGAGGCCGGACGGCTCGGAAAGAAGTCCGGTCAGGGCTTTTACAGCTACTGACGGTAGGCTCGAATCGTGAGCGACGTCGATTCCGACCTGACTCCTTACTACGAGGAATCGCAGTCCATCTACGACGTGTCGAACGATTTCTTCGCGTTGTGGCTGGGTCCCACCATGGGTTACACCTGTGGCTACTACGAGCGCGACGACATGAACCTGGAGGAGTCCCAGAACGCCAAGTTCGATCTGGCCCTGGGCAAGCTGAACCTCGAACCCGGGATGACCCTGCTCGATGTCGGCTGTGGCTGGGGCGGCGCACTCGAGCGTGCGGTGCAACGTTATGACGTCAACGTCATCGGTATCACGCTGAGCAAGGCGCAGTCGGAGTTCGCCCGGGCGCGGCTGGCCAAGCTGGACACCAACCGCTCCATCGAGGTTCGCATGCAGGGCTGGGAGGAGTTCGACGAGCCCGTCGACCGGATCGTCAGCATCGGCGCATTCGAGGCCTTCAAGGTCGAGCGCTATCCGTTGTTCTTCGAGAAGGCGTACAACATCCTGCCCGGCGACGGCCGGATGCTCCTGCACACCATCCTTGCGCACACCCAGAAGTTCTTCCGGGACAACGGAATCAAGCTCACCCTCAGCGACCTGAAGTTCATGAAGTTCATCGGCGACGAGATCTTCCCGGGCGGTCGGCTACCGGCCGTCGAGGACATCGAGGTGCTGGCCGACGACTCCGGTTTCTCCCTGGAGCGCACCCACCTGCTCGGTCCGCACTACGCCCGGACGCTGGACATGTGGGCGGCGAACCTGGAAGCCACTCACGACGAGGCAGTCGCGATCACCGACGAGGCGACCTACGACAAGTACATGAAGTACCTGACCGGGTGTGCCGACTTCTTCCGCCGCGGCGTCACCAATATCGGTCAGTTCACCCTTGTCAAAGGCTAGTGGGGGTCAGAGGCCGGCGAGCTTCTTCTTCTCGGCTTCCACGTCGAAATCCGCTGTGGGCCAGGACATGTTCATGTCCTTGAGCGCCTCGATCAGTAACTCGGTCACGGCCAATCGGGCGTACCACTTCTTGTCGCACGGCAATACGTACCACGGCGCGTGTTCGGTGGAAGTTCGGTCCAGCACGGCCTGATAGGCCTCCTGATACGCCGGCCAGAGCTTGCGCTCGTCGAGATCGCCGGGGTTGTACTTCCAGTACTTGTCGGGCCGCTCCAGCCGTTCGGCCAGGCGCTTCTTCTGCTCGTCCAGCGAGACGAACATGGCGACCTTGACCAGCGTCATGCCGGAGTCGACAAGTTCGGACTCGAAAGCGTTGATCTCGTCATAGCGCTGTTCCCACTCGGCGGGGGGCACCAGGTTATGCACCCGAACCACCAGAACGTCCTCGTAGTGCGAGCGGTCGAACACCCCGATGTGGCCGGCCGGCGGGAGCGCCTTGTTGATCCGCCAGAGGTAGTGGTGCGCGCGTTCCTCCTCGGTGGGCTTGCCGAAGCCGGTGTAGCGGATACCCATCGGGCTGCCCGCTCCGATCACATGCTCGACGATGCCGCCCTTGCCCGCGGTGTCCATGCCCTGCAACACCAGCAGCACCGACCGGCGGTCGCCGCCCTTGCCGTTGGCGTAGAGCATTTCCTGCAGCCCGGCGAACCGCTCGCTGCGGTCGGCCAGCACGGCCTCTGCATCCTGACGGGAGCCGTCGAAGCCGGGACTGGTGTCGGTGTCGAGATCCGCGATCCTGCTGCCGGGCTGGAAGCGCAGCACTTTCCGTGGCGTGTGGGTCCACTGCTCGGGCAGGTCTGCCCCGGATTTCTCGGCCATCGCCGAAGACTAGCCGGGCAGCAGCGGCGGCGGGTGCGGCTCGGAGTTGAATCTCTCCAGCGAACCGCCGACTTCCACGATCCCGCACAGCGCGCTCCAGCAAAGCATGGTCAGGTAGTCGATCAATTCCTCGGTGGTCATCCGGGGGTTCGACATCCAGGAGTGCGTCGCGAGCTGCACGCCGCCGACGATCAGATAGGCCCAGGGCTCGACACCCTGGGTGTCCATCCCGACGCCCTTCATCCGCTGCCGCAGCATCAGCGCGAGCATCCGGGCGATGATCTGCTCGGAATCGGCGATCACCTTGCTCTTGCCCGCCGAGTTGTTCGTCATCACGAACCGGTAGGGCTCGGGCTCGGCGGCAACCGTCTCGACGTAGACCCGGATGACTTCGCGGGTGAGGTCGAAACCCTGCAGGCTGGTGGACAGCGCACCCGCCATGTTGGGGATCAGGGTGGTCTGGGTGAAACGCATCATCACCGCGGTGGTCAGGTCGTTCTTGTCGACGAAGTAGCGGTACAGGACGGTCTTGGACACCCCGATCTCGGCGGCGATCTCGTCCATGCTGACATCGCTGCCCAGCCGGCGGATGGCGTCCAGCGCGCCGTCGACCAACTCGGTGCGACGTTCCACCTTGTGCTGGTGCCAGCGGCGCTTGCGGCCGTCGGTCTTGGCCGCCACTTTCTCCAGGCCGCCGCTGATCTGCTGTGTCACGATGCTGACAAGTCTACCGTTGCGCGGGCAGAAAGTTGTGACGGCCGGTCACAGTAAGTTCAGCGGTTCCCCTCAGGGGAAAACCCGTGGGGGCGGAAATAGCGGATGATGGTCGCGTGACAGCTAAACATCGTCTCCCGGAATTGCCGGCGCGCGCCGTCACCTCCCTGGCTGAGTCGTTCGCCGGCGCCGACCCCGAGGCCGACGCCGAGCGGCTGCGCAATCTGCGGCGGATGAAGGCGGTGGCGCTGGGATTCCTGATCGGCGCGACCGTCATCTTCCTGGCCTGCAAGTGGGGCGAGGCGCGGGGCGGGCCGGGGTGGCTCGGATACGTCGGTGCAGCGGCCGAGGCCGGGATGGTCGGCGCGCTGGCCGACTGGTTCGCCGTCACCGCCCTCTTCCGCCATCCGCTGGGGCTGAAGATCCCGCACACCGCGATCATCCCGCGAAAGAAGGACCAGCTCGGCGAGGGCCTCGGCCAATTCGTGCGGGAGAACTTCCTGTCCGCGGAGGTCGTCGAGACCAAGCTTCGTGGCGCCGAGATCGCCGGACGGATGGGCAAGTGGCTCTCCGAACCGGAGAACGCCGACCGGGTGGCCACCGAGACCGCGACGATTCTGCGGGTCGGGGTGGAGTTGCTCAACGACGAGGACATCCAGAACGCCATCGACAAGACCATCGTCAAGCGCCTCGCCGAACCGCAGTGGGGTCCTCCGGTCGGGCGGGTGCTGGGACAGCTGCTGGCGGAGAACCGGCAGGAGGCGCTGCTTCAGTTGTTGTGCGACAGGGCCTTTGAGTGGGCGCTGAACGCGGGCCCGACGATCGACCGGGTGGTGCTGCGCGATTCGCCGAGTTGGTCCCCGAAATTCGTCGACCAGTTGGTCGGCGACCGGATACACCGCGAGCTGATGGACTTCACCGACAAGGTGCGCCGCAACCCGAATCATGAACTGCGCCAGTCGGCTACGCGTTTCCTCTTCGAGTTCGCCGGGGATCTGCAGAACGATTCGACCACCATCGCCAAGGCGGAGGCGGTCAAAGATCAGTTGATGGAACGCGACGAGGTGACCCGCGCGGCGGAAACCGCGTGGAAGACCCTCAAACGACTCGTGCTCGAGGGCGTCGATGACCCGTCCAGCGCCCTGCGTGAGCGCATCGCCGATTCGGTGATGCAGATCGGGGAGTCACTGCGCGATGACGCCGACCTGCGCGACAAGGTCGACGGCTGGATCCTGCGCGGCGCCCAGCATCTGGTGACCCAGTACGGCGGTGAGGCGACCACGCTGATCACCGACACCATCGAGCGTTGGGATGCGCAGGAGGCCAGCCGACGCATCGAAATGCACGTCGGCCGCGACCTCCAGTTCATTCGTATCAACGGCACTGTGGTGGGTGCGCTGGCCGGCCTTGCTATCTACACGATTGCCCAATTCTTGTTCTGACCTGCGCTAGCAACTGCTTGCAATTGTTAGCACTCGGGCGTATCGTGGTTTTCATGCCTCAGGAGTCCGACCTCGCCGCGGTCGTCAGCAACGCCGCGCAGGACATCGGCAGCTTCATCCGCACGCAGCGGGAAGCGGCCGAGGTCTCCGTGCGGCAACTCGCTGAACGGGCCGGGGTGAGCAATCCCTATCTCAGTCAGATCGAGCGCGGTCTGCGTAAGCCGTCCGCGGAGGTGCTCAGTCAGATCGCTAAGGCGCTGCGGCTTTCAGCCGAGGTGCTTTACGTTCGGGCCGGCATTCTCGAGCCCGGCGAACCCAGTCAGGTGCACGACGCGATCATCGGGGACAACTCGATCACCGAGCGTCAGAAGCGTGTGCTGCTGGACATCTACACCTCGTTCCTTCAGCAGAACGAGAGTGGGCGTAAGGAGCTGCCGACTGCCTAGTCAAGGTTCCGAGAGAAGCTGAAAACCCTTCAACTCCAATCTCTTCCAAGAAATAAATTGAAAGGAGCCACTCAGATGGCTAAGAAGACCAAGAACGACACCACCGTCGAGGACCTCAAGGCCCCGCTGCTCGCCGCAGTCGGCGCCGCTGACCTGGCCCTGGCCACCGTCAACGAGATCCTGTCCAGCCTCCGTGAGCGGGCCGAGCTGGCCGGCGACCGGATGGATGACCGTCGGGCCGCGTTGACCCGCCTGCAGGAAGAGCTGCCCAAGCGCACCGAAGAGCTGCGCGGCAAGCTGACCACCGAGGAGCTGCGTAAGGCTGCGGAGGAGTTCTTCGAGGACGCCACCGAGACCTACAACACCCTGGTTCAGCGTGGCGAGGCGGCGCTGGTGCGCCTGCGTGGCCAGGCTGAGTTCAAGGAGGCCGCCGGCCGCGTCGAGGGTTACGTCGAGCAGGCCGTCGAGCTGACCCAGGAGGCCCTGGGCAACGTGTCGGCGCAGACTCGCGCCGTCGGCGAGCGGGCCGCCAAGCTGGTCGGCGCTCAGCTGCCGGCCGCCAAGAAGGCCCCGGCGAAGAAGGCCCCGGCCAAGAAGGCCCCGGCTAAGAAGGCTCCGGCCAAGAAGGCCGTCGCCAAGAAGGCCCCGGCCAAGAAGGTCGTCAAGAAGGCCCCGGCCAAGAAGGTCACCCAGAAGTAAGTTCGACCACAAGCCGACACCCGCCTACCCTGAAGCCGTGATGCTTCAGGGTGTGGCGGGTGTCGTGCTTGATGTGGTGTTCTGGGCGGTTCTGGCCGCCAACATCTTCGCCTTCGTGCATGCCGCCCTACAGCGGCCCGACGCCTATACCGCCACCGACAAACTGACCAAGCCGGCCTGGCTGGGAATCTTGGGCGCGACCGCGCTGCTGTCCTGGGTCTTGGGGGTTACCGGGATGGCCATTTCCGCCGTGGCGGCCGGGGTCTACCTGGTGGATGTCCGGCCCAGGCTCCTTGAAGTGCAGGGGAAGTCACGCTGAAACTTCCTCTCACCGTGTCCGCCGTCGTCGCCTCGCTGGCTCTCGTGCCGGCGCCCACGGCGTCCGCGGACATGGCCGCATCGCCGCCGTACATCGACCACGCCCGCTGGGTCAGCTACGGCGGATTGCCCACGCTGCGGATCTACCCGACCACGGCCGGCCGAGAGGTCGCCGGCGAGATCGGCAAGACCGCCGTCGAGACCGGCGAGGCCTGGCACGAGGTGCTCTCCCTGGCGCCCGACGCGGATACCCCCGGCATGCGCGCGCAGTTCATCTGTCACTGGAATTTCGCCGAGTTGGCCCAGCCCGGCAAGACCAGCTGGGATCTCGAACCGTGGCGTCCCGCCGTCGACGACAACACCATGCTGCTGGCCGGGTGCAATCCCGGCGGGGCTGAAAAGGGCTAGCTTCCCGCGAAGCGCTGTCAGATTCCTGCGAAGCGCTGTCAGATTCCTGCGAAGCAGGGGTCGACCTTGCCGTTCGGGATGGTGGCGTCGCGGGTCGCGTACTTCAATGCGATGCCGCTGTCGGTGACCTCGACGCTTTCGGCGTGAATGCCCATCGGCAAGTTCTTGACCAGCGCGCCGGTGAACGCATCCAACGCCGGCTGCACCGACTCGCGCGGCAGGGTGAACCCCAGGCCGGTCACGCTGACCACGGTCAGCGCCAGGTCCTTGTCGACCACCTGCGGTTGCAGCGTCACGCTGCCGAGCGGCCCCTGCAGTTGCATGGTGCCGGCGGCGGGATCTGTCGCGACTCCGGAGACCAGGCCGCCGAGGAACGGGATGATGCCCTGCACGGTGTCCTTGATGCCGTCGGACGACCAGGTCACGTCGGCGTCGAGGGCGCCGAGTGTCCCGGCCGACTCCGCGGTCGGGTTGATCCGCACATCGTCGAGGCGCAGCCGTAGCTTCATCCCCTTGGCCTCGCGGATCTGGTTGCCGGCGGTCTCCACCACCATGTCGCGATAGCTGTGGGTGAAGTGCTGGATCAGAAACGGCCGCATGCCGAAGGACACGCTGGCGTTGTCGCGCACCACACAGCTCACCGCCGAGGCGACGATCGAATCGGCCTTGTGGCGGGCGTACAGTTCGCCGCCCAGCAGGCCGGCGACCACGAGCGCCAGCACGATCACCGCGATCAGGACCGCCGAAAGCGGATCACGCCGTTGCGGCTCGGGGGCGGGTTCGATGACCGGTTCCGGCGCCGGCTGGGGGATCTGCTGAGTGGGCGGCAGCGGGATCTGCTGAGTGGGCGGAAGCGGGATTTGCTGGGTCGGACGCTCTGGGGTGGGACGCTCTGGGGTCGGATCGTGTGGGGGACCGGGCGGCGGCATCGTCACTGTCGCGATTCTGCCTTACCGAAGTCCGCGCGGTTGGCCAGCACGGCCAGCGTCTGCCGGACGGTGTCCACCCGTGCGATGTCGACGTCGCACAGCAGCAGTTGCGGGTCGGTGCCCGCCTCGGCGAGGACTTCCCCGAGCGGTGAGCACACCAGACTGCCGCCCACCCCGGTCGGAGCCTTGGTGGATCCGGCGAGTTCGGCGCCCGGATAGGCCTGCCCGGCGGCGGCGACGAACGACGTCGAGTCCAGCGCCCTGGCCCGGGCCAGCAACGTCCACTGGTCGAGCTTGCCCGGCCCCGCGCCCCAGGAGGCGCTGACCGTGATGAGTTCCGCGCCGCGGTCGGCGAGTTCGGTGTAGAGGCTCGGGAAGCGGATGTCGTAGCACAGCGTCACACCCACCCCGACCCCGTCGACGGTGACGACGAGGGGTTCCCGGCCCGGAGCCACCCCGTCGGACTCGGTGAATCCGAAGGCGTCGTACAGGTGGATCTTGTCGTAGCGCGCCTCCACCCCGGGACCGGTGGCCAGAATCGTGTTGGTGACCCGGCCGTCGGGGGCGGGGGTGAACATCCCGGCGAACACCGTCACGCGGGCGTCATCGGCGATGGCGCGCACCGCGTCGGCCCACCGTCCGTCGATCGGTTCGGCGACCGGAGCCAGCGGGACGCCGAACCGGCACATGGTGCCCTCCGGGAACACCACCAGCTGGGCGCCGCCGTCGGCTGCCCGACGGGTGTATTCCCGCACCGTCCGTAAGTTCGCGGCCGGGTCGGTGCCCGACAGGATCTGCGCACACGCAATCCGCATGTGGCTCAGCCTATTGGCTCGGATCAGATCGGGGCCACCGCAGACCACGGCACGGTGAGAACGGCGTCGCGCCCGGTCCGCCGCTGCGGCTCGATCGGCAGCCCGCCGGCCGCCAACTCGGCCAGCATGGCCCGCCATCGGGCCCGCGGCCCGAACACCGACTGTCCGGCTGCCGCGGCCCAGGCGCGATCGGCGGCGGTCAGCAGCGCGTGCACCGGCTGGCCCGGAACATTGTGGTGGATAAGCACTTTCGGCAGCCGCTCAGCCAGATCCGAGGGCACCTCGATATAGCGGGGGTCGCAGGACAGGGTCAGGCTCAGCGGCCCCTCCCGGTCCAGCAGAACCCAGCAGCACCGCCTGCCCAGCTCGTCGCAGGTGCCGTCGATGATGAGGCCGGACGGTGCGAGTGCGGACTGCATGGTCTGCCATGCGTGCGCCACGTCGGGCTCCGGGTACTGCCGCAGGACGTTGAACGCCCGCACCAACACCGGCCGCAGTCCGGCCAGTTCGAACCCGCCATGGGCGAACTCCACGCCGAACTCGACGCTGTCACCGGTGGCGGCGCGGGCGGTTTCAACCCGCTCGGGTTCGATCTCCAGACCCACCACCCGGACCCCGGGCGCCACCGCGCGCAGCCGGGACGCGAACTCCAGGGTGGTGACCGGCAGCCGGCCGTAGCCGAGGTCGACCGCGATCGGGTCGGTGACCGATTGCAGGGCCGCCCGCACGGCCGCCGAACCGGCCATCCATCGGTCGGCCTTGCGCAACCGGTTGACTCCGGTGGTCCCGCGGGTCGTCATGCCGACGGGACGGCGGGGTCGCGGCATGGGCCTACTGATGGCCGGCCACCCACTCGGTGGTGAACTCGCCCTCGGTGCTGAACAGCGTCCGCAACCCGGTGACGACGAAGTGCTCGATCTGGCCCCCGATGATGGGCACCTTGACCCGGCAGAGCGTCTGCAACTCCAACTGGCCGCCGCCGCCGGCGTCGGACAGCACGTAGTCGCCGGAGATCTCCACCGGCGCCTTCGGGATGTCGGCGCTGTAGTGCCCGGCCGCCCGGCCGGCGGCCGCGTCGAACGGGTCGAAGTGCTGTTGGCGGGTGATGGCGAAACTGCCCGGGACCACCGGACGGGCGATGGCGGGGAGGTCCTGTGCCGAGATTGTGTGCCGGAACGCGATGTCCGTCCCGAACTCGTCGGTGTGGAACCGTTCGATCTCGGTGTGCACCGAGTGCTCCCGGTAGAACTCCACCAGGTCCTCCCAGTAACCGACGGTGGTGAAGTCGCGGTAGACCGCGGCGGCCGGCTTGTCGACCCGCACTGTGTAGCTCATCCGGCGCGACATCGCGTCAGTGGTGTTCCGCTATCCAGGCGGTGGTGAACCGCTGCTCGGTGATCAGCAGTTGCTCCAACTGGCTGCCGATGAATTTCTCCAGCTTTTGGCCGACCAACGGGATGCGTACCTCCACCGTGGCGCGAAATGCCAACCGGGACAGGGCCTTCGAAGGCGTCAGCTGGCCATTGCCGATCAACGAGACCGGCGCTCCGGCGATGCTGCCCGCGACGGTGGCCTCGGCCTGGCCGCCGCTGATCCCGGTCCAGGTCTCCGCCCGCCGGATCTCCAGATCGCCGCGGTGGAACTGGTGGATGACCCCGGGTAGCCGGTCGGCGTGCAGCACCTGGGTGGTCACCACGTCCACACCGCCGTCCCGGCCCAGCTCGAAGCCGTCCAACCGGGTCCGGTCGGCGCCGGAACCGGCCAGCCTGGCCAACCAGTACTTCTCGTCGCGCAACGCCCGGTGCACCTGCTCGACGGTCTCCTGGTAGTCGGTGGCCATGTCGAATGAGCGCGGCATAGCTGGTGAGGCTACCGTTATCCGGCGTGAGGCTCTCGCAGGATTTCGGCGGCGCCCGGGTCGAGGAGAACGTATCCCTGGCCGAGCTGACAACCCTGCGGGTCGGCCCGGTTGCCCGGCGGGTCATCACCTGCCAGTCCACCGATCAGATCGTTTCGACCATGCGCGCGCTGGCCGCCGAACCGGTGCTGGTGCTCGGTGGCGGCTCCAACGTGGTGCTGGCCGACGACCTGACCGATCTGACCGTGGTGCGGTTGGCCAGTACGGGCGTCACCGTCGACGGTCCCACACTGCGCGCCCAGGCCGGGGCGAACTGGGACGACGTCGTGGTGTGCGCCGTCGAGGCGGATCTCGGTGGCCTGGAGTGCCTCTCGGGCATCCCCGGCTCAGCCGGGGCGACTCCGGTTCAGAACGTCGGCGCCTACGGCGTCGAGGTGGCCGACAGCCTCACCCGGGTGTTGCTGCTGGACCGACGAACCTTCGAGGTGTGCTGGGCGCCGGCCGCGGAACTGGAGTTCGGCTACCGGCACAGCGTGCTGAAGAACTCCGACGCGGCCCTGGTGCTTGAGGTGGAGTTCGCCCTCGATCAGGCGGGACGCTCGGCGCCGCTGCGCTACGGGGAGTTGTCCGCCAGGCTCGGTGTGGCCGCCGGCGACACCTGCGATCCGGCGCAGGTTCGCGCGGAGGTACTCGCGTTACGGGCCGGCAAGGGGATGGTGCTCGACGCCGCCGATCACGACACCTGGAGCGTTGGTTCGTTCTTCACCAACCCGGTGGTGCCGGTCGAGCAGTTCGACCGCCTGCAGGATGCGACCGAGGGGACGGTTCCGCACTACCCGGCCCCGGACGGGGTCAAGCTCGCGGCAGGCTGGCTGGTGGAACGGGCCGGGTTCGGCAAGGGGTATCCGGGGCACGGCCCGTGCCGGCTGTCCACCAAACACGCGCTGGCACTGACCAATCGGGGCGGTGCGCGCACCGCGGACGTATTGGCGCTGGCGCGCACCGTGCGGGACGGGGTGCGCGAGGCCTTCGGCGTCACCCTGGTT
>NZ_JAFMJZ010000170.1 GCF_017853185.1 Mycolicibacterium sp. | reverse complement strand
CGACCGGTTACGCGCCGATGAGGTGCTGCAGCGGAAGTTGCACAGCCTGCCCAATGTCGACGTCATCGTCAGCGCGGCGACCACCGAGGTGCTGGGCGACGGGGACAAAGTCACCGGACTGCGTTACGACGAGCGGGACAGCGGCGCGGAGCGTGAACTGGCGCTGGAGGGCATCTTCGTCCAGATCGGCCTACTGCCGAACACCGATTGGCTCAAGGGCACGGTCGAGTTGAGCGAACGCGGCGAGGTCGTCGTCGACGCCGCCGGGCGGACCTCGGTGCCGGGCGTGTTCGCCGCCGGGGACTGCACGACCACACCGTTCAAGCAGATCGTCATCGCCCTCGGCGCCGGCGCGACCGCCTCGTTGAGCGCGTTCGACCACCTGATCCGGAACTCCGCTCTCGCCGCGAGTGTCTAGCGGGCTGACACGTAACCGGTTGGGCTAGAGTCCCCTGGCAGCCAGGGGACTGGCGATCAGGAGGGAGTCCAGGGTGCGGGCAGGCGAGGCGCCCAGCACCCGGGCTTTGCGGGGCTGGCAACGGCGGGCTCTGGTCCGCTACCTGAGCGCCCGGCCCCGCGATTTCCTGTTGGTGGCCACCCCCGGAGCCGGTAAGACGACGTTCGCGCTGAAGATCGCCGGCGAGCTGCTGGCCGACGGCACCGTCGAGAAGATCGCCGTCGTGGTGCCCACCGAACACCTCAAGATCCAGTGGGCGGCTGCCGCCGATGCGGCCGGGATCGCGCTGGATCCGAAGTTCTCCAACTCGAACGCTCAGATCTCCGATGACTTCCACGGTGTGGTGCTGACCTACGCCCAGGTGGCCAGCCACCCGATGCGGCACCGGGTGCGCACCGAGAACCGGCGGACCCTGGTCATCTTCGACGAGATCCACCACGGCGGTGACGCCAAGAGTTGGGGCGACGGCATCAAGGAGGCGTTCGGCGACGCGACCCGCCGGCTGTCGCTGACCGGGACGCCGTTCCGCAGCGACGACTGCGCCATCCCGTTCATCAACTACGCGCCGGACTCCCAAGGGCTGCAACGCTCGGTCGCCGATCACACCTACGGCTACTCCGACGCCCTGACCGACGGCGTGGTGCGCCCGGTGGTGTTCATGGCCTATTCCGGTGAGTCCCGCTGGCGCGACAGCGCCGGCGAGGAGCATGCCGCCCGACTGGGCGAGCCGCTGACCGCCGAGCACACCGCCCGGGCCTGGCGCACCGCGCTGGACCCCGACGGCGATTGGATGCCCGCGGTGTTCCGGGCCGCCGACCGCCGGCTGAGCCAGTTGCGCGAGGGCGGCATCCCCGACGCCGGCGGCATGGTGATCGCCTCCGACCAGACCGCCGCGCGCGCCTACGCCAAACTGCTGACCACGATCACCGGCGAGAAGCCAACTGTCGTGCTGTCCGACGAACAGGGCGCATCCGACCGGATCACCGCGTTCTCCGAGTCGACCAGCCGGTGGCTGGTGGCGGTCCGGATGGTGTCCGAGGGTGTCGACGTCCCACGACTGGCGGTCGGCGTCTACGCCACCAGTGCGTCGACCCCGCTGTTCTTCGCCCAGGCGATCGGCCGGTTCGTCCGGTCCCGGCGGCCGGGCGAGACGGCCAGCATCTTCCTGCCGTCGGTGCCGCAGCTGCTGCAACTGGCCAGCGAGCTGGAGGCGCAGCGCAACCACGTGCTGGGTAAGCCGCACCGGGAATCGCTCGACGACGACATGCCCGAGGAGCGCCGCCGAACCGAGCCCAGCGAGCTGGAGAACAGTTTCGAGTCCCTGGGCTCCGACGCCGAGTTGGACCAGGTGATCTTCGACGGGGCGTCATTCGGCACCGCCACCCCGGCGGGCAGCGCCGAGGAGGAGGACTACCTCGGCATCCCGGGCCTGCTGCACCCCGACCAGATGCGTGATCTGCTGCGCCGCCGCCAGGACGAGCAGCTTGCCGTGCGCTCGGCGGCGGGCGGCGTGCCGGTACCTCGCACCACCCACGGCCAGCGGGCCGAGCTGCGGCGCGAACTCAACACCCTGGTCGCGGCGATGCACCACCGCACCGGCAAGCCGCACGGCTGGATCCACAACGAGTTGCGCCGGTTGTGCGGCGGTCCGCCGGTGGCCGCGGCCAACCACGACCAGTTGCAGGAACGCATCGACAACATTCGGACCTGGCGCAACCCCTAGGGCCTGCAGCCCCAGCCGCTTCCGCACGGCCGGGCCGCCGTATGTTCTAGGCATGGCATGGACTGAGAGAGACGTTCCGGATCAGAGCGGCCGACTGGCGATCATCACCGGTTCCAACACCGGCCTTGGCTTCGACAACGCCCGGGCGCTGGCCGCCCGCGGGGCGAGGGTGGTGATGGCCGTCCGCGACACCGCCAAGGGCGAGGCCGCCGCCGCCCAGATCCGCAAGCTCACCCCGGGCGCTGATGTGACGGTGCAGAAGCTCGACCTCGGATCGCTGGCATCGGTCAAGGAGGCCGCCGCCGAGATCGCCGCCGCCCATCCGCGGATCGACCTGCTGATCAACAACGCCGGCGTGATGTACCCGCCGAAGTCCACCACGGCCGACGGGTTCGAGCTGCAGTTCGGCACCAACCACCTCGGCCACTTCGCCCTGACCGGGCTGCTGCTGAAAAACCTTCTGCCCGTTGATGGTTCGCGGGTCGTGGTGGTGGCCAGCATCGCCCACAAGATCAAGGCCAAGATCGACTTCGACGACCTGCAGTGGGAGAAGCGCGACTACGACCGGGTCGCCTCCTACGGGCAGTCCAAACTGGCCAACCTGATGTTCGCCTACGACCTGCAGCGCCGCCTGGCCGCGGCGAACGCCAAGACCATCGCGGTCGCGGCGCATCCCGGGGTGGCAGCCACCGAGTTGAGCCGGCACGTGCCGGGCTACCAGTTACCCGGCGTGGCCTGGCTGTTCGGCAAGCTGCTCAACACCTCCGAGGTCGGCGCGCTCGCGACCCTGCGGGCGGCGACGGATCCCAACGTCAAGGGCGGTCAGTACTGGGGCCCGACGGGCTTCCGCGAGATGCGCGGATATCCGGAACTGGCGACCTCCAGCCAGCAGTCCAAGGATGTGGCGATCCAGGAACGGCTCTGGACGGTCTCTGAGGAGTTGACCGGCGTCACCTTCCCGGTTTAGGGCCGCCGCGATGCGCACAGTCGAGGAGCATCAGCGCGCCGTCGCCGGCCTGATCCGGGCCCGCGCCGCAGCCCTGGTGGGGCTGATGCAGGCGCAGGGCCTGGCGCTTGCCGCCGATGTCACCGCCCCGCTGTCGTTGCCGGTGTTCGACAACTCCGGCATGGACGGCTACGCGGTGCGCGCCGCCGAATTGGCCACCGCCGGCGCCGACAACCCGGTGAGACTGCCTGTGGCAGAAGATATTCCGGCAGGACGCACCGATCTGTTGACCTTGGCGCCGGGGACCGTGCACCGGATCATGACGGGCGCACCGGTACCGGCCGGCGCCGACGCGATCGTTCCGGTGGAGCAGACCGACGCCGGCCTCCCCGGTGCCACCGTCGAGATCAGGATGGCCCCCAAACCCGGCCAGCACATCCGGAAGGCCGGCGAGGACGTCGCGGCCGGGGCCACGGTGCTGCGCGCCGGGCAGGTCGTCACCCCGGCCGTCCTCGGCCTGGTCGCCGCGCTGGGACTCGGGGAACTGACCGTGACGCCCCGACAACGGGTGCTGGTGGTGTCGACGGGTTCGGAACTGGTCTCGGCCGGCACCGCGCTGCAACCCGGGCAGATCTACGAGTCCAACGCCATCATGCTGGCCGCGGCGGTCCGGGAGGCCGGCGGCGACGTGGTCACGATGGCGACCACCGGTGACGACGTGCGCCAGTTCAGCGCCGCGATCGAGGCGCACGCCGGCGAGGCGGATCTGATCATCACCTCCGGTGGCGTCAGCGCCGGCGCCTACGAGGTGGTCAAGGACGCCTTCGGGGGTCGCCCGGAAGACGGCGGAGGCGTCGAGTTCGTCAAGGTCGCGATGCAGCCCGGCATGCCGCAGGGGGCAGGCACCGTCGCCGGCATCCCGATCGTCACGCTGCCCGGCAACCCGGTCAGCGCGCTGGTCTCCTTCGAGGTCTTCGTCCGGCCCGCCCTGCGCGCCGCGATGGGACTGGATCCGCACCGGAGGCGTCGCACCGCGGTTCTGGCCGAGGATCTGACCTCGCCGCGCGGCAAGCGCCAGTTCCGCCGCGGCGTCTACGACGCGAGCGCCGGAACCGTCACCAGCTATGGTCCCCCGGCCTCGCACCATCTGCGCTGGCTGGCCTCGGCGAACTGCCTGCTCGAGGTTCCCGAGGAGGTCACCGAACTCGGCGCGGGTCAACACGTCCGAGTCTGGGACATGTCCTGATCGGTTCGGCACACCGAACCGTAGAATCGCCCGGGTGGCCAGACGCCCCGATCTCCCCGTGCAGTCCGGTCCGAAGCATCTGGCCGAACTGATCCGATCCACCGTCCCGCCCGTGCATCGCGCCGGGCTCCCCTTCATCTCGGCCGGCCTCGCCGTCGCCGCACTGGGAAGGCGGCATCGCTGGTTGCGCAACGCCGGGCTGGCAGCGGCCGCGGCCAACGCCGGGTTCTTCCGACACCCGCCGCGGACCCCGCCCACCCGGGCCGGCGTGGTGGTCGCCCCGGCGGACGGACTGGTGTGCCTGATCGAGGACGCGGCACCGCCCGCCGAACTCGGCCTGGGCTCCGGTCCGGTGCCGCGGATCAGCATCTTCCTGTCCCTGCTCGACGCCCACGTCCAGCGCGCCCCGGTCGGCGGCGACGTGCTGTCGGTGGCGCATCGTCCGGGCAGTTTCCATTCCGCCGACCTGGCGGCCGCAAGTGAGGACAATGAGCGCAACAGTGTGCTGATCCGCACTCCGGAAGGCCAAGACGTGGTGGTGGTACAGATCGCCGGACTCCTCGCGCGCCGCATCGTCTGCGATGTGCGGCCGGGAGAGACGGTGAACATCGGCGACACCTACGGATTGATCAGGTTCGGCTCCCGGCTGGACACCTATCTGCCGGCCGGATCGGAGATCCTCATCGAACTCGGCCAGCGCACGCTGGCGGGCGAGACCGTCATGGCGCGACTGCCATGACGGGTCCCCGGCTGAAGTCCCGGCGCGGACTGCGCATCCTGCCCAGTGCGACCACCGTGCTGGCGATCTGCGCCGGTCTGACATCCATCAAGTTCGCCCTGGACGGCCGGCCGCACATCGCACTGGCGCTGATCGGCGCCGCCGCCGTGCTCGACGGGATCGACGGCGGCATCGCCCGGGCCCTGGACGCCCAGTCCCGGATGGGCGCCGAGATCGACTCCCTGGCCGATGCGGTGAACTTCGGTGTGGCACCGGCCCTGGTGGTCTACGTGACGCTGCTGCCGAACTCGCCGATCGGCTGGATCTGCGTGCTGCTCTACGCGGTGTGCATCGTGCTGCGTCTGGCGCGGTTCAACGCACTGCTCGATGACGACACCAAGCCGGCCTACACCCGGCAGTACTTCACCGGCATGCCCGCCCCGTGTGGTGCGGTCGGCGCGCTGGCCCCGCTGGCGGCCATGCTGCAGTTCGGCCACGGCTGGTGGACCGCACCGTGGTTCCTGTGTCTCTGGCTGGCGGCGAACGCCGCACTGCTGGTGAGCCGTGTGCCCACCCTTGCGCTCAAGGGAATCTCGGTGCCGCCGAACGCCGCACCGCTGCTGCTGATTCTGGTCGCGGCCGCCGCGGCCGGCCTACTGCTCTTCCCGTACATCCTGTACCTGCTGATCGTCGCCGGCTATGTGCTCATCATTCCGTTCACGGTCTACAGCCAACGCTGGGTTGCCGCACGCCCGGAGATGTGGGACGACAAGCCCCGCCAGCGACGGGCGGCACGTCGCGAGATCCGTCGCGCCCAGCACCCCCGCCGATCGGCGGCCCGGTTGGGCCTTCGTAAACCGGAAAGCAAGCCTGGAGGCTGACGCATGACCGAACTGATGACCGGCCCTCCGGGACCGGCGTCGAGCCTCACGCTGACCGCGCGGCTCAACACCGCCGCACTGGATTCCCGCCGCGGTGTCATCCGACTTCATCCGGAGGTCATCGCCGCACTCGGCATCCGGGAGTGGGATGCGGTGTCGCTGATGGGGTCTCGCACCACCGCTGCGGTCGTCGGGGTGGCACCGGCGGGGACGCCGACCGGAACGGCTTTGCTCGACGACGTCACACTGTCCAACGCGGGACTGCGCGAGGACGCCACCGTCGTGGTGGCCCCGGTGACCGTCTACGGCGCCCGGTCGGTGACCTTGAGCGGTTCGGCCCTGGCCACCCGGTCGGTGACGTCGGCGACGTTGCGTCAGGCGCTGCTGGGCAAGGTGCTCACCGTCGGTGACACCGTGTCGCTGCTGCCGCGCGACCTCGGCCCCGGCACCTCGACGTCGGAGGCCAGCGCCGCACTGGCGGCCTCGGTCGGCATCACCTGGACCTCCGAACTGCTCACCGTCACCGGCACCGATCCGGCGGGACCTGTTTCCGTGCAACCGAATTCGTCGGTCACCTGG
>NZ_JAFMJZ010000169.1 GCF_017853185.1 Mycolicibacterium sp. | reverse complement strand
AACTGCTGGCCACCGGTCTGACGCCGCCGGTGTTCGGCGCGTTGATCACTGCGGCGGGCTATCCGGCCGCCTTTCTGGTGTGCGCCCTGTTCCCGGTGCTGGCGATACCCTTAGTGCCGGCCGACCAACCCGGTAGGCCGACAGAACCGCGGGAGTCCGGGCAACCGGTCTGAGAAGGTGACATACCGCGTCGCCGACCGCATAACCGTCCGGGTAATGCCGGGCAGGGAGCGTCGAATATGACTGTGCTCTTCACGATGTGGGACTACGGCATCACCGTTATCGAATTCGCCGCGGTGATCCTGGCCTTGCTCGCCATCAGCCTGGGTATCCGCGGAACCCGTTGGACGTGGCCCTTCTACTTCCTGTCGAGCCTGCTGTACGGCTGGCTGTTCGCCGAGTTCGACCTGTTCGCCTCCGCGGCCATGCAGCTGATCTTCATGGCCGCGGCGGTCTGGGGCTGGTTCTCCTGGGGCCGGGAAGGTGTGCAGATGCCCGGGCGGCTCACATCTGCCGGGCGTATCCGTGGCGCCGTCGCATTCATAGTGCTGTGGGTCCTGATCGCACCACTGCTGCAGAGCATCGGCGGGGCGGCCACCTGGGGCGACGCGTTCATGCTGGTGGGGTCGATGGCCGGGCAACTACTGATGGTGCAGCAGAAGATGGAGGCCTGGCCGGTGTGGATCGCGGTGAACACCGTTGGCGCTGTGCTCTACGCCAGCCAGGGTCTTTACTTCACATCGCTGTTCTACGCGGTCCTCATCGGCATGGCCGTCGTCGGCTGGCGGGAATGGTCTGCACGCGCCGCCGCGCACACGCCGCATTCGCCGGCCAATGCCTGAGTTGATCTCCCTTGTCGGCGGGGAATGCACCGGGAAGTCGACTCTGGCGGACGCTCTTGGGCGACGACTGCCGGCTATCGTCGTCTCCGAGTTTCTACGGGAGTGGGTCGAGCGATCCGGCCGGGTGCCGTTGCCGGCCGAGCAGGCTGCCGTAATGGCCGAACACCGCGACGCAGAGGTGCGCGCGCTACAACAGGCCGACCGGAGCGGCCTGGACTGGACGGTCTCCGATAGCGGTCCGCTCATGACGGCGGTGTACAGCATCCAGTACTACGACGACGACTCGCTGCTACCGCAAGCCTTGGAGTGGACGGCGCTCAGCAACACGGTGGTGTGGTGCCAGGACGACTTCCCCTGGCACCCCGATCCTCAGCGCGATGGTTCACACGCTCGCAAGACGTCCCAGCAGATTCTCGCCTCGATCTTCGCCGAAAATCCCGGTCTACCGATGCTGAGAGTTCGCGGCCCCGTGCACGAGCGCGCAGAAACCGTTCTGCGCGATACGATTTCGCGCTAGAGCCGTTCCCTGATCCGCTTACCAACCTCGGCGGTGGACAGCTTCGCGTCCTTGCGGGTGGCCAGATGGTCGGCCACCGCCTTGTCGACGCGAGCGGCCGCGCCGTCCTCGCCGAGGTGCTTGAGCAGCAGTGCCACACTCATCACGGCGGCGGTCGGATCGGCGATCCCCTTGCCGGCGATGTCCGGCGCGCTGCCGTGCACCGGTTCGAACATCGACGGGTTGGTTCCGGTGGCGTCGATATTGCCGCTGGCGGCCATCCCGATGCCGCCGCACACCGCGCCGGCCAGGTCGGTGATGATGTCGCCGAACAGGTTGTCGGTGACGATCACGTCGTAGCGGCCCGGGTCGGTGACCATGTAGATGGTGGCGGCGTCGATGTGCTGATAGGCCACCTCGACGTCGGGGTATTCCTTGCCGATCTCGGCGAAGATCCGCGTCCACATGCCGCCGGCGAACATCAGCACATTGTTCTTGTGCACCAGGGTCAGATGCTTGCGTCGTTTCTGCGCCAGATCGAAGGCGTAGCGCACCACCCGGGTGATCCCGTAGGCGGTGTTGACGCTGACCTCGGTGGCGACCTCGTGCGGGGTCCCGACGCGAAGAGCTCCACCGTTACCGGTGTACGGACCCTCGGTGCCCTCACGCACGACGACGAAGTCGATCTCCGGATTGCCGGCCAGCGGGCTGCTCACGCCCTCATAGCGACGGCTCGGCCGCAGGTTCACATGGTGGTCGAGTTCGAAGCGGGTCTTGAGCAGCAGACCGCGCTCCAGCACGCCGCTGGGCACCGACGGATCGCCGATCGCGCCGAGCAGGATCGCGTCGTGGGTGCGCAGTTCGTCGAGCAGTCCGTCGGGAAGGATCTCACCGGTGGCGTGGTAGCGCTTGGCGCCGACGTCGTAGTGGGTCTTCTCCACACCGGGCAGCACCTCGTCGAGCACCAGCAGCGCCTCGGCGATGACCTCCGGACCGATCCCGTCGCCGGGGATGACGGCGAGCTTCACGACAGGTCCACCGACTCGATCAGGGAAGCCTCAACGGCGTCGCGGATCGTCGCCTGCACGTCAGCCGGCACGTCGCGGTCGATGCGCAGCATCACCGTCGCGCCGCCGCCGGTGGTGTCCTGGCTCAGTTGCGCAGCCTCGATGTTGACGCCCGCCGCACCGAGCAGCGTGCCGATCTTGCCGAGCGCGCCGGGCTTGTCGCCGTAATGCAGGATCAGGTTCACGCCCTCGGCGCGCAGATCGAAGCTGCGACCGTTGATGCCGACGATCTTCTGCACCTCCTGGGTGCCCGACAGCGTGCCGGCGACGTTGACAGAAGAGCCGTCCGGGCCGACCACCCGCACGTCGACCATGCTGCGGTGATTCGGGCTCTCGCTGTGCGTGGTGAGTTCGGCGTCCAGACCGCGCTCGGCGGCCAGGGCGGGTGCGTTGACGAAGGTGACCTGCTGGTCGGTCATCGTGGAGAACAGGCCGCGCAGCGCCGAAAGCTTCAGCACACCAACGTCTTCCGAGGAGATCTCACCGGCGACCGTCACGGTCAGGCTCTCCGGCGCCTCGGTGGCCAGCACGCCGGCCAGCACGCCGAGCTTGCGGACCAGTTCCAGCCACGGCGCGACGGTCTCGCTGACGGCACCGCCGGCGACGTTGACCGCATCCGGCACGAACTCACCGGCGAGCGCGAGCTTGACGCTCTCTGCGACGTCGGTGCCGGCCCGGTCCTGGGCCTCCGACGTCGACGCGCCGAGGTGCGGGGTGACGACGACCTCAGCCAGATCGAAAAGTGGGCTGTCGGTGCACGGCTCGGTGGCGAACACGTCCAGACCGGCGGCGCGGACATGGCCGCTCTTGATGGCGTCGGCCAGGGCCTGCTCGTCGATCAGCCCGCCGCGGGCGGCGTTGACGATGATCACGCCCGGCTTGGTCTTGGCGAGTGCCTCCTTGTTGAGCAGGCCGGCGGTCTCCTTGGTCTTGGGCAGGTGCACCGAGATGAAGTCGGCGCGGGCCAGCACGTCATCCAGCGGCAGCAGTTCGATGCCCATCTGCGCGGCGCGGGCCGGCGGCACGTACGGGTCATAGGCGATGACGTGGGTGCCGAAGGCGGCCAGTCGCGCAGCCACCAGCTGACCGATGCGGCCCAGGCCCACCACGCCGACGGTCTTGCCGAACAGCTCGACGCCGTTGAACTTCGACCGCTTCCAGGTCTTCTCCTTGAGCGTCGCGTCGGCGGCCGGGATCTGGCGCGCGGTGGACAGCAGCAGCGCGACGGCATGCTCGGCGGCGCTGTGGATGTTGGAGGTGGGAGCGTTGACCACCAGCACACCGGCGGCGGTGGCCGCCTCCACGTCGACGTTGTCCAGGCCGACGCCGGCGCGGGCGATGATCTTGAGCCTGGGGGCGGCGGCGATCACCTCGGCGTCGACGGTGGTGGCCGAACGCACCAGCAACGCGTCGGCGGCGGCAACGGCCTCCAGCAGTTTGGGGCGGTCCGGGCCGTCGACCCAACGGACCTCGACCTGGTCGCCGAGGGCGGCGACGGTCGATTCGGCGAGCTTATCGGCGATCAATACGACAGGCAGAGTCACCGCAACAGACTAATGGGGTCTAATCGTGTGGTGGACGTCACGGTGGTCGGCAGCGGCCCCAACGGCCTGGCAGCCGCCGTCGTGTGCGCCAGGGCGGGCCTGCGGGTTCAGGTCCTGGAGGCCCAGCCGACCCTGGGCGGTGGCGCCCGGACGCTGCCCGACCCGGAGTTCGCCGACGTCCGGCACGACATCTGCTCGGCCATCCACCCGCTGGCCCTGGCCTCGCCGTTCTTCGCCGAGTTCGACCTGCGGGCCCGCGGGGTGGGGCTGGCGGTTCCGGAGATCTCCTACGCCAATCCGCTGCCCGGGCGGCCGGCCGCGCTGGCCTATCAGGACCTGGAGCGCACCTGCGCAGGTTTGGTTCACGGTGAGTCCTGGCTGCACCTGCTGGGGCCGCTGAGCGCGCACGGCGACGACGTCGTCCGTTTCCTGATCGGCGACAAGCGCTCGCTGCCGCCGGACATCCCGGCCGCGGCGCTGCTGGGTCAGCGGATGCTCGAGCAGGGCACGCCATTGTGGGGCGCGCTGAAGGGCGAGGACGCCCAAGCGTTGTTCACCGGGGTGGCCGCGCACACCATCGCCAAGATGCCGTCACTGGTGGCGGCCGGGGCCGGTCTGCTGCTGGCCACACTGGCGCACACCTCCGGGTGGCCGGTACCGGTGGGCGGCAGTCAGTCGATCGCCGACGCGCTGATCGCCGATCTGCGGGCACACGGCGGCGAACTGCACACCGGGGTCACCGTCACCTCTCCCCCGCCCGGAGTGGTGCTCTACGACACCGCGCCGACGGCACTGCTGGACATCTACGGCGCTGCGATGCCCGATCGCTACGCGAAATCACTGCGCCGCTACACCTACGGTCCCGGTGTCGCGAAGGTGGATTTCGTTCTCTCCCAGGACATTCCGTGGTCGGATCCGCGACTGGCCGGTGCGGCGACGCTGCATCTAGGCGGCACCAGGACTCAGATGGCGCAGGCCGAACGGGAGATCGCCGCGGGCCGTCACGCGCAGTGGCCGATGGTGCTCGCTGCACAGTCCTACACTGCCGACCCCGGTCGGATCGACGCCGCGGGCCGGCGTCCGTTCTGGACCTACGCTCACGTGCCGGCCGGCTCGAACATCGACCAGACCGAGACCATCATCGCGACTGTCGAACGCTTCGCGCCCGGCTTCTCCGACATCGTCGTTGCCGCGCGATCCATACCGGCTTCGCGGTTGCACCTGCACGACGCCAACTACGTCGGCGGTGACATCGGCGTGGGCGGCAACAACGTGCTGCGCGCACTGCTCGGCCCAACCCCGCGGATCGACCCGTGGACCACGCCGATCCCCAAGGCGTACCTGTGCTCGTCGGCCACCCCGCCGGGCGGCGGGGTGCACGGCATGAGCGGTTACTACGCCGCGCGGACGGTGCTCAAGCGCGCGTTCGGACTGCAGATGCCGTCACTGGCCCCTTAGGTCATTGGCCCGCTAGCCCGAATCGGCGTCCACCGACTCCTGCTCATCCTGAAGATCACCAGGCGGGTTGGTGTTCCCGGATTCGCACTCGATGAGCACACTGCCCGCGAGGTAGACGATCGCAAACACCGCGATGATCGGCCCCACCCAACCTCCGATGAGTGCCGCCAGCAGACAGCCACCACCGCACGCCGCCAGCCACCACCGATGCTCACGTAAATGACGCATAGGACCCCTCTCTCTACACCGGTGAGGGAAGCCCGTTGTCGCCATCGGCGCCCGCAGCTCCGCCCGTGCCAGCCGCACCACCCCGGCTGTACTTCTTGTTCTTGGCGCAGACCCACGCCTTATTACTGCCGCGCTTCGGCGATGCATCCATCACAAGACAACTACAGCGAAGTGCCGGATGGCGTGGTGGCCGCAGTTCTGCGACGGAATGAATTGATGTCGAGCCTCAGTGGCGGAGATCAACATCAGCTTGGTCTTCCACTGGGCGGGTCGTCCTCCGGTAGCCGCCAGATGTTGCGACCTTCCGTGGTGAGTCGGGTGTACTCGTTGATGCGGATCATCAGGTCGCCGTCGGTTGGCCGCCGGGGCCGCAACGCGAACCCGCCCTTCCTGGAAAGCCCCGGTTGGGGCGGGATGTCGGGGTTGTACTCCACCACCACGTCAGCCTCGCGCAGTGCGCGGTAAAAAGCGCGGAGCCGTTTGAGCCTGTGGTCCGGCATCGCCGCGCCGCCGGTCACCACAAATTCGGCGTGATCGTGAAGACTCCGCAGCACCGGTGCCTGCCCCTGCTCAACGATGACTCGCCACGGGAAGTGTTGGAGGACCCAATCCCTGGTTGCAGTCACCCAGCCGAAGCCAAACGCTCAAGGGCGGCGTCGTTCACCGGGCGGTCCGCCAGTTCGTCACCGCTCCCGAACAGCAGTGGGTAGAGCACACCGGCCAGTGCAGCCCCGACCAGTGGCGCCAGCCAGAACACCCACAACTCGGCCGGGGCGCCGTCGCCGTTGAAGAACGCCACACCGGTCGAGCGGGCCGGGTTGACCGAGGTGTTGGAGACCGGGATCGAGATCAGGTGGATCAGCGTCAGTCCGAGGCCGATGGAGATCCCGGCGAAGCCCTTGGGCGCCCGATCATCGGTGGAGCCCAGGAT
>NZ_JAFMJZ010000033.1 GCF_017853185.1 Mycolicibacterium sp. | reverse complement strand
GCCCTGCGCCAGCCGGGATTCAGCCCTGCGCCATCTTCTCCAGCCGGGCGATCCGGTCCTGGATCGGCGGATGCGTGGAGAACAGATTCCCGATCTTCTCGCCGGCCTTGAACGGGCTGGCGATCATCAGGTGGGCCTGATCGGCGATCTGCGGCGTCGGCGGCAGCGGAGCCTGCTCCACCCCGCCACTGATCTTGCGCAGCGCTGAGGCCAACGCCAGCGGGTCGCCGGACAACTCCGCGCCGGACTCGTCGGCCTGATACTCCCGGGATCGTGACACCGCCATCCGGATCACGCCGGCGGCGAACGGGCCGAGCAGCGAAACCAGCATCAGTGCAAGCGGATTGGGGCCGCCGTCGCGACCGCCTCCACGGCCCATGGCTCCGGTGAACATCGCCATGTTGGCCAGGTAGGTGATCACCGACGCGAGCGCACCGGCCACACACGAGATCAGGATGTCGCGGTTGTAGACGTGCGAGAGCTCGTGGCCGAGCACGGCGCGCAGTTCGCGCTCATCGAGCAGGTTCAGGATTCCAGTGGTGCAGCACACCGCGGCGTTACGCGGATTGCGTCCGGTGGCAAAGGCGTTGGGGTTGGCCGTGTCGCTGATGTAGAGCCGCGGCATCGGCTGATGCGCGGCCGTCGAGAGTTCGCGGACGATGGCGTAGATCTGTGGGGCCTGGACCTCGGTGATCGGCACGGCGTGCATGGACTTCAGCGCCAGTTTGTCGCTGTTGAAGTAGACGTAGGCGTTCATGCCCAGGGCCATCAGCAGGGCCAGGAACATGACGTTGCGCCCGAAAAGCGAGCCGACGAAGACGATCAGCGCCGACATGCCGGCGAGCAGGAAGAACGTCTTCATCCGGTTGGCGGTCGGGTGCCAGGTCATCGGGTCTCCTTCGTTGAACTACCCCGGCAGACTAACGCCCGGGAGCGCCGTGCGGTTCCTTGACCGAGCTCAGCCGTGCCGGTTAACCGTGTAATCCACCAGCGAAGCCATCGCGCTGCGCCCCGGGCCGTCCGGCAGCCCGTCGAGCTCGGCCCGCGCCTGCTCGGCGTATTGCTGCACGACGCTCTTGGCGGCGGCGATTCCGCCGGAGGCGCGCAGCAGTTCCAGCGCCTCGGCGACCGCGGCGTCATCCTCGATCGGGCCTTTGAGCAGCTCCCGCAGCCGGTCGGCGCCCGGGCCGGTCTCCTGCAGTGCGAACAGCACCGGCAACGTGTGCACACCTTCGCGAAGGTCGGTGCCGGGCAGCTTGCCGGAGTCATCCGGGTCGGCCTCGATGTCGATGATGTCATCGGAGATCTGGAAGACGGTGCCGACGATCCCGCCGATCCGGGCCAGCCGCTCCACCTGGTCCTCGGTCGCCCCGGCGAAGGTGCCGCCCAGCCGGCCGGAGGCGGCGATCAGACACGCGGTCTTCTCGCCGATCACCTTCAGGTAGTGATCCACCGGGTCGTTTCCGGGTGTGGCGCCCTTGGTCTCGCGCATCTGCCCGGTGACCAACAGCGCGAACGTCTCGGCGATGATGCGCACCGCGTCCGGTCCCAGTCTGGAGACCAGTTTCGAGGCGGTCGCGAACAGATAGTCACCCGCGAGGATCGCAATGTTGTTGCCCCACCGGGCATTTGCCGATTCGGCGCCGCGACGCACCTGGGCCTCGTCCATCACGTCGTCGTGGTACAGCGTGGCCAGGTGCACCAGTTCGATGACCGCGCCGGCGACGGTGACCTGCCACGCCTCCGGGTCCGGACCGACATGGGCGGAGAGCACAGTGAACAGCGGACGGAATCGCTTGCCGCCGGCTTCGAACAGGTGCAGGGCGACCTCGGTCATGATCTCGTCGCCGGTGCTCAGTTCGCCGGCGATCAGATCCTCCACCCGGGCGACGCCATCGCGGACTTTTTGAGCAAAGGCCGGGTCGCCGAAGTCGACGCCTGCTACCACGCTGGCCGGTGTCCGCACCCCCACAACATACTGAAGGGTGTGAACGCACTGTCAGCTGAGGTGCTCGTCGTGGGCGCCGGACCTGCCGGCTCGTCGGCCGCCGCCTGGGCCGCACGGGCCGGCCGTCAGGTTCTGGTGGTCGACTCCTGCGAGTTCCCCCGGGACAAGGCCTGCGGTGATGGGCTGACCCCGCGGGCGGTGGCCGAACTCCGACTGTTGGGCCTGGGCGACTGGCTCGACGGTCGTATCCGCCACCACGGGCTGCGCCTGGCCGGCTTCGGCGCGCATGTCGAGGTGCCCTGGCCGGGCCCGTCGTTCCCATCGGTCAGTTCAGCGGTACCGCGCACCGAACTCGACGACCGGGTGCGCAAAGCCGCCGATGAGGCCGGCGCCGGGATGCTGCTGGGCACCAAGGCGGCCGGGGTGACCCGGGACTCGATGGGCCGGGTCACGGCGCTGACGCTGGCCGACGGCCGCCAGGTGTCCTGCCGGTGGCTGATCGTGGCCGACGGGGCACGGTCCACCCTGGGACGTGTCCTGGGCCGGCAGTGGCATCAGGAGACCGTGTACGGGGTGGCCGCCCGTGGCTATCTGACCTCGCCGCGGGCCGCCGAGGAGTGGATCTCCTCGGATCTGGAACTGCGGTCGGCCGATGGGCAGGTGCTGCCCGGCTACGGCTGGATCTTCCCGTTGGGCAACGGCGAGGTGAACATCGGCGTCGGCGCACTGGCCACCGCGAAGCGGCCCGCCGACGTGGCGCTGCGACCCCTGATCCAGCACTACGCCGACGCGAAACGGGAAGCCTGGGGTTTTGAGGGCGCGCCGCGCGCGGTGTCCTCGGCGCTGCTGCCGATGGGTGGTGCGGTGTCCGGGGTTGCCGGCCCGAACTGGCTGCTGGTCGGCGATGCCGCCGCGTGTGTGAACCCGCTCAACGGCGAGGGCATCGACTACGGGTTGGAGACCGGGCGGCTGGCCGCCCAGATGCTGGGCAACGGCGGCCTTGAGCAGGACTGGCCGGTGCTGCTGCAGGAGCACTACGGGCGGGGCTTCTCGGTGGCCCGTCGGCTGGGTCTGTTGCTGACGTTGCCGCGGTTCCTTCCGTTCGCGGGGCCGATCGGCATGCGCTCGTCACGGCTGATGGACATCGCGGTGCGGGTGATGGGCAACCTGGTGACCGACGAGGACGCCGACTGGGTGGCCAGGCTCTGGCGCGGCGCCGGTGCCGGCTCGCGGCTGGCGGATCGCCGCAAACCGTTCAGCTAGAGGGCTTGACGGCGGCGTGCAGGGCGACGATGCCTCCGGTGAGATTGCGCCACCGCACCTCGCCCCATCCGGCCTCCTCGATGCGCCGGGCCAGAGCCGGCTGGTCGGGCCAGGCCCGGATGGATTCGGCGAGGTAGACGTAGGCCTCCGGATTACTCGACACCGCTTCGGCGACCTTGGGCAATGCCCGCATCAGGTAGTTCATATAGATCGTCGAGAACACCGGGATGGTCGGTGTGGAGAACTCGCAGACCACCAGCCGTCCACCGGGCCGGGTGACCCTGGCCATTTCGCCCAGTCCGGTCAGGTTGTCCACCACGTTGCGCAGGCCGAAGCTGATCGTCACCGCGTCGAACACCCCGTCGGCGAACGGCAACCGGGTGGCGTCGGCGGCCACCTTGGGCACCGGACGGGCGGCTCCGGCCCGCAGCATGCCGACCGAGAAATCGGCGGCCACGCACCAGGCCCCGGATTTCTCCAATTCCACCGTCGAGACCGCGGTTCCGGCAGCCAGATCAAGGACCCGATCGCCGGGTCCTATCCGCAACGCCTCCCGGGTGGCCCTGCGCCAGGACCGGTCCTGACCGGCCGACAGCACGGTGTTGGTGATGTCGTAGCGACGCGCCACGCCGTCGAACATCGACGCCACATCGCGGGGATCCTTGTCCAGGGAGGCGCGGCTCACATGCCCGACGGTACCGGGTCAGCCGATCACGCGGTGTCCGAGGAACGCCGCACCGTCACCTGGCGGGCCCGTTGGGCCATCCGTTCACTCAGGTGGATCAGCCGATCCTCGTGCCCGGCGGGCATCGTGTAGGCCAGCTTGCGCAACTCGACGGCGAATTCGCCGAGGTCCTGCCGAAAGATGCTTTCATTCATCGGATTACTCCCCCGAAGTTTCTTTTGGCTACGGAGCCTTGAGTTGTCCCGCAGCGCGAAAGTACTTGTGCGATAGGTGCTTCACCGAACCTGATTTCCATCTTCCACAGACCTCCCAGCGGAGGGAAGACCCTTCAGGAACCTTTCAGGTGAAGATCATGTTTCGCAGAGGTTGCCAGCGGTAGACCACTCTCGATGCGCACCAGACCGGCCAGCATGAGAGCCCCCGCCAGCCAGCCGACCACAGCGATGGAGCCGGCCGGGATGATGGCCAGCGCGGCGTTACGGTCCTGCACGCGAACGAGATTCGGATTGCTCTTGTCGTACTCGACGTAGATGCGCATGCCGGTGGCGAGCTCCGAGGGATACAGCACACCGAGTTCCGGCCGGTAGGTCACCCGGTCCGGGGTGACGAACTCGACCGTCGATCGGCGCGGGCCGGCGGAGAGCACCTCCGCCTCGGCCACCCCCATGTGCCGTTCGATCTGCCGGTCGTTGCGCCATGCCCCGGCGACCAGAAGCACCGATTGCAGGGTGACGATGCCCATCAGGATCCAGACCGCGGCTTTGGCCCAGCGCAACGCTTTTCGCTCGCGGGTGTCGGGAACGTCGACATTGCGGGTGGGCAGGGCGGCAGCCACCATCGGCCGCAGCCTCGCGATCACCGACGCGATCACAGCGCCGCTCTGATGGCGGCGTGCAACTGCCGCAGCGTGGATCGGTCGGCCTTGACCTCAAGCACCCGGATGCCCTCATGCGGCTCGTCGAGCGCCGGGACCAGCCCGTCGACCTCGATCTGCCGGGAGTCGACGTGGTAGGCCCGGCACAGCGCGCCGACGTCGACGTCGTGCGGGGTGCCGAAGATCCGCGACGAGACGTCGGAGAACCGCGGATCACCCTGCTCGAGCAGTTCGAAGATGCCGCCGCCGTTGTCGTTGGACACCACGATGGTGAGGTTGTCCGGTACCGGCTCGGTCGGACCGATCAGCAGGCCCGACGCGTCGTGGACGAAGGTCAGGTCGCCCATCAGGGCGACGGTACGGCCCGGATGTCCCCCACCCGCATATCCCAGGGCCGCGCCGATGGCCGTTGACACCGTGCCGTCGATACCGGCCACTCCGCGATTCGAGCGCACCGTGATTCCGTCGGTGTGCAGCCCCACCAGGGCGGCGTCACGGACCGGGTTCGAGGCGCCAAGCACCAGTTGGTCTCCGGGACGCAGCGCATCGGCGACCGCGGCGGCCACGTGCAGTCCGGTGGCCAACGGGTGGGCCTTCAGCTGACCGGCAACCGCCGCCAGCGCCTTGCCGTTGGCGGCGGCGCAGCGGGCCAGCCAGTCCGGATCAGGTGCGCCGATGGTCTGCGCCCGGGTCCCGGTGGCCTGCGAGTTGCCCGACACGTCGGGCCAGCGCGGGCCGGTGGTGAGGGCGAAGACAGGGACCGCCGGGTCGGCCAGCAGCATCGACACCGTTCGGTGCAGGGTGGGCCGGCCCAGCATGATCACCTGCGCGGGCCGCAGTCCCGGCAGCGCCAGCGGGTGCAGCGGGTTGGCCGGGCGCGGGGCGGTGGGTTCGGCGACGGTGGGCAGGTGCGCCAGATTCGGATGCACCCCGGCGCCGTGGCCGGCGACCACGACGGTGTCGGGCGTCAGGTCGATCTCCAACGGCTGGTCGAAGATCGCAGGCGGAGCGTAGGTCCACGGCTTCCCGCCGGGGCGGCCTTGCGGAACATCGCCGGGATCCGAATCCACTTCGGGCACAAGCGGTTCCCGCAGCGGGATGTCGAACTGAACGGGTCCGGCGTTGGCGGTACGGGCGCCGGTCGCCGCCGCGATCACCCGACTGGTGGCCGAGCGCCATGACGCGTTGAGCGCGTCCAGCTTCTCCGGCGCATCCTCGGCCAGGCCCAGACTGATCGACGCGCGCACCTGGGTACCGAAGTAACCCAACTGCTCCATCGTCTGGTTGGCGCCGGTGCCCAGCAGTTCGTAGGGCCGGTTCGCAGACAGGATGATCAGCGGGACCCGGGCGTAGTTGGCCTCCACCACAGCCGGCCCGAGGTTGGCCACCGCGGTGCCCGACGTCATCGCGATCGGCACCGGACGCCCGCTGCCCAGCGCAAGTCCGATTGCCAGATAGCCGGCGGTGCGCTCGTCGATGCGGACGTGCAGCCGCAACCGGCCGGCCCGGTCGGCGTCAGCCAGGGCGAACGCCAAGGGGGCATTGCGGGATCCGGGGCACAGCACCACGTCACGGACTCCGCCGCGGACCAGTTCGTCGACGACGACCCGCGCCTGAGCCGTGGAGGGGTTCACCTGTTCAGGGTGTCATATGAGACTGCCGGCGAAGAATTCCAGCATCGCCTTGTTGACCGCGTCCGGACGCTCCAGGAAACCGAGATGCCCGGCATTGGCGATCTGGATGTAGCGGCCCTTCGGCAGCGCCTCGCCGACCTCCTTGCCCAGCGCGGGCGGGGTGATGATGTCGTCGCCGAATCCGATCACCAGCGTCTCGATACCGATCGAGCGGTAGGCCGGCAGCCGGTTCTCCCTCGGCACCACCGTCAGCTGGGCCCGCCAGCCCGGCGTGCGCCGCAGCGGGAAGGCGGTGAACACCTCGAGCCACTCCCCGATCGCCGGGGAGTTGATGGTCTTGGGCGAGAAGTTCTCCAGCACCCGCACCTTGGCCGCGTAGGCGGCCGGGATCTCGACGCCGGACTCGGCCAGTGCCAGGTCGGCGGAGCGGAATGCCTTGCGGGTGTCGTCGAGGCGCCCGCGGGTGCCCATCAGCACCGTCTGGCGCACCAACTCGGGACGGGCCAGCATCAGTTCCTGGGCGATGAACGCGCCCATCGACATCGCCACCAGCCGGGTCGGGCCGCCGATCACCTTCTCGATGAGTTCGGCGGTGTCGGCGACCATCTGCTCGGTGGAGAAGGCGTCGGCGTTCTCGGTCTCGCCGATGCCGCGGTTGTCGAAGGTGATGCAGCGGTAACCGGCATTGAGGAAGGCCGGCACCTGATGGAGGTGCCAGGTGCGTCCGCCGCCACCGGTACCGGAGATGAACAGCACCGGATCGCCGGACCCGCTGTCGTTGTGGGCGAGGCTGGTCACCCTCGCGTTAGCCGGCTGCGGCCAGCGCGGCCTCGTAGTCCGGTTCCTGGGCGATCTCCGGCACCAGTTCGGCGTAGGCAACCTTGCCGTCCGGACCGATCACCACCACCGCGCGCCCGAGCAGGCCGGCCATCGGGCCGTCGGCGATGGTCAGACCGTAGTCCTCGCCGAAGCTGTCCCGGAATGCCGAGGCGGAGGTGACGTTCTCGATGCCCTCCGCACCACAGAACCGGCTCAGCGCGAACGGCAGGTCCTTGGACACGCACAGCACCGCCAGCCCGCGGGCGGAGGCCTGCTCGTTGAACTTGCGGACGCTGGTCGCGCACACCGGGGTGTCCACCGACGGGAAGATGTTGAGCAGCAACGCCTTCCCGCTGAACTGCTCATTGCTGACGGTGCCGAGATCGGTGCCGGTCAGCGCGAACGCGGGAGCGGACGATCCGACGGCGGGCAGGTCGCCGACGGTGTTGATGGGATTTCCACGCAGGGTTATCTGAGCCATACCTAACAGTGTGTCAGCAGGGCGGGACGACGTCCTAGGGGGTGGGCGTTTCCGAGCGCGTCAGAAATCAGCTATTGAAAGCATGTCATATGTTTCGCTATTCTTGAATCATGAAGAAAGCATATGGCAACCGAATCGTCGCGGCCGCCACGGCTGCCGCACTGACCACCGGGGCTTTCCTGTTGGCCCCGGCCGCCACGGCGGCCGACGTCAGCGCCTTCCCCGACCCGGGATCACAACCGGCGAGCGTCATCCTGAACGAACTGCAGAGCATGGGGTACTCCGTCGCCATCAACTGGGTCAACCACGGCGTCGGCGTTCCACTGAACCGCTGCCAGGTCACCGGATACCACGCGCCCGGCTGGAACGCGCCGTCGCAGACCACGGTCTACATGGACGTGGTCTGCCCCACCGCGGATTAACCGGGGCGGCGGTCGGCCAGCAGACCTAGGCACTTGCGGGTCCGCGCGATCCACCAGTCACGGCGGTCGGCGGACGGGGCCAGGCCGGCCAGCCGAGCCGGATCGGGTATCACCGGGCACACCGGCAGCAGGCCGCCGACCGGAGTGAAGCCGGGTTCGACGACATCCTCGACGAACAGTCCGCCGGTGCCCAGCCCGCAGGCGTGCTCCAGATTGGGCAACGCAGACGCCGCGGCAAGACCGGCGGCGATGCCGACGGCGGAGTCCAGCGCACTGGAGATCACCACCGGGATGTCGATCTGGGCGGCGATGTCCAGGGTGGCCCGCACCCCGCCCAGTGGAGCCACCTTGAGCACCGCGATGTCGGCCGCTTTCGCGCGCACCACGGCCAGTGGGTCGTCGGCTTTGCGAATGCTCTCGTCAGCAGCAACCGGGACATCGGTGAGCCGACGCACCTCGGCCAGCTCCGCGACGGTGCGGCAGGGTTGCTCGAGGTATTCCAGCTCCCCCTCGGCTGTCAGCGCACGGGCAGCGGCGACGGCCTGCGCCACCGTCCATCCGCCGTTGGCGTCCACCCGCACGGTCGGGATCAGTTCGCGCACGGCACGCACCCTGGCCACATCGTCGGCCAGACTCTGCCCGGGCTCGGCCACCTTCACCTTCGCCGTCATCGCGCCCGGGAACCGGGCCAGCACCTCGGGTACCTGATCGGGTGCGATCGCAGGCACGGTGGCGTTGATCGGGATGGCCTCGCGCAGCGGCGAAGGCGTTGCGCCATAGGCGGATTCGATCCCGGAAGCCAGCCAGTGGGCGGCCTCCGACGGTTCGTACTCCAGGAACGCGCCGAACTCGCCCCAACCCGAGGGGCCGTCGATCAGCGCCACCTCGCGCACCGTGATGCCGCGGAAACGCACCCGCATCGGCAGCGCGACGACGTGCAGCCGATCGAGCAGGTCATCCAGCTCGACGTGCATCAGATCGCGCGGTCGCGGTTCTCCCAGTAGGGCTTTCGCAGATCACGCTTGAGCAGCTTGCCGGTGGGGTTGCGCGGCAATTCCGCCATGATGTCGACGCTGCGCGGGATCTTGTAACCGGCGAGGCGCTCCCGGCACCAGGCGATCAGTTCCTCCGGGGTGACCTGCTGACCGGCCGACAGTTCGACGGCGGCCTTGACCGACTCGCCCCACTTCTCATCGGGAATGCCGAACACCGCGGCGTCGAGCACGGCGGGGTGATCGGTCAGCGCCCGTTCAACTTCCACGGAGTAGATGTTCTCCCCGCCGGAGATGATCATGTCCTTGAGCCGGTCCTCGATGAAGACGAAGCCCTCCTCATCGACGCGACCGATGTCACCGGTGCGGAACCAGCCGTCGGCGGTGACCGCTTCCGCGGTGGCCTCCGGCTTGTTGTGGTACCCCTGCATCAACTGCGGTGTGCGGAACCACAATTCGCCCGGCTGACCTATTGGGACCTCCTCAAGGGTGTCCGGGTCGACCACCCGCACCTCCACCGCACGGGCCGGCTGACCGGCGCTGCCGAGGCGCTCCGGTCGGTTCGCGTCGCGATGCGCCTCCGGTGAGAGCTGGGTGATGGCGCCGCACACCTCGGTCAGTCCGTACACCTGGATGAAGTCGGTGTCCGGCCAGGCCTTCAGCGCGGACTGCAGCAACGCCGGGGGCATCGGCGAGGCGCCGTAGACGTAGGTGCGCAACTGACTGAACAGCTTGACCGCGTCCGGCCCCATCTCCAGCACCCGGCCGAGCACCGCGGGCACCAGGAACGTGCGGGTCGCACCGGCCATCAGCGCACCGGCCAGCGACATCCCGTCGACGTCACGGGTCATGATGCTGGGCACACCGGCGTGCAGACCGAACTGCGCATAGGACGAGCCGCCGACATGGAACAGCGGCATCGACACCATGTTCTTGTCGGTGTCGTCGAACTCGAAGGTGCCGGCGTTGACGGTGTGCGCGATCAGGTTTGCCTGGGAGAGCCTGACCCCCTTGGGGTTTCCGGTGGTGCCGGAGGAGTACATGATGACGCAGACATCGTCGGGGCTGACATCCGCGCTGCGGCCGCGCGGCGTAGCCGCGGCGAGCATGGCTTCGTACTCGTCGCCCGGCCCACCCTCCGGAGTCACCTCGATCAGATACTCAACGTGGGTGAGCCGGTCGCGGATCTTGTCGATACCGTCCTTGAACTCCGCCCCGACGATCATCAGCTTGGCGCCGGAGTCGTTGAGCACGTAGTCGATCTCGTCGCCGGCCAGCCGGAAGTTGATGATCGCGGTGGCCGCACCCAACGACGCGGCGGCCAGGGTTGTCTCGACGCAAGCGGGATGGTTCTTCTCCAGGAAGGCCACCACATCGCCACGGCCGATACCGCGCTCGGCGAGCGCCCCGGCCAGTCGTTGTACCCGGTCGTAGAACTGCGCCCAGGTGAAGCTGCGGCCGAGATAGGAGATGGCTTCGGCGTCGGGTTTGGCCTTGGCCCAGTAGGCCGGACGGTCGTCGAGGAAGCGGGGTTCGGGCGGTTGCGACATATCCACAGAGTGCCACGCTTCCCCCGATCGGTGGACGGTTCCGTCATCCCCACAACGGTCCGCCCGGTGGACTGATCTCCGGGCCTGCGACCGCTGAAGTGGAGACAACTTCGAGACAAAGGATCACGACATGTTCACCATTTCTGCCCGCAGCAGTGCTACCCGCCGTATCGCCGCCGTCCTGGCCGGACCGGCCGTCATCGCCGGGGTCCTGGGCGGAGCCCTCGCCCTCAGCTCCCCTGCAAACGCGGCGCCGGCCGCCTCCAACGAGGCCACCTGTACGACCGCGAAGGTGGTCGCATCCCCGTCGAGTCTCAGCAGCCTGCTGACCCGGCCCGGCCAGCTCAACAACGCCCAGGCCAACCGGGAGCCGGTCACGGCCACCAGCTGCGTCGGGCACTGACCCGACATTGGCCGCTGTGAAGCTTCCGGGGAACTGGAACACGTTCTAGTCTTGGAGCCATGAGCCAGGACCTGCTGCGCCACCCCCTGCATGCCGGGCATCTGACCGTCGGCGCCCTCAAACGACACCGGGACTCCCCGGTGCTGTTCCTGGGCGACACCACGCTGACCGGGGGCCAGCTCGCCGAGCGGATCAGCCAGTACATCCAGGCGTTCGAGGCGCTCGGCGCCGGTAGCGGGGCGATGGTGGGTCTGCTGTCGCTGAACCGGCCTGAGGTCCTGATGATCATCGGCGCCGGCCAGACCCAGGGCTACCGCCGTACCGCGCTGCACCCGCTGGGCTCGCTGGACGATCACGCCTACGTGCTGAACGACGCGGAGGCGACCTCCATCGTGATCGACCCCAACCCGATGTTCGTCGAGCGGGCACTCGGGTTGTTGGCGAAGGTGCCCTCGCTGCGCCAGGTGCTGACGCTGGGGCCGGTGCCACCGGAGCTCGACGGGGTCGGGGTGGACCTGATCGCCGAGGCGGCCAAGTATCCGCCGAAACCCTTGGTGGCGGCCGATCTTCCGCCCGATCACGTCGGTGGGATGGCCTACACCGGCGGCACCACCGGCAAGCCCAAGGGCGTGATGGGCACGCTTGCCTCGATCCTCACGATGACAACCATCCAGCTGGCCGAGTGGGAGTGGCCGGAGAACCCGCGGTTCCTGATGTGCACGCCGCTCTCGCACGCCGGGGCCGCGTTCTTCACGCCGACGATCGTCAAAGGCGGCGAGATGATCGTGCTGCCCAAGTTCGATCCGGCCGAGGTGCTGGCCACCATCGAGGAACGCAGGATCACCGCCACCATGCTGGTGCCGTCGATGATCTACGCGCTGATGGACCATCCCGACTCGCACACCCGGGATCTGTCGTCGCTGGAGACCGTCTACTACGGGGCCTCGGCGATGAATCCGGTCCGACTTGCCGAGGCCATCCGGCGGTTCGGTCCGATCTTCGCGCAGTACTACGGGCAGTCCGAGGCGCCGATGGCGATCACCTACCTGGCCAAGCGGGACCACGACGAGAAGCGGCTGACGTCATGCGGCCGGCCCACCCTGTTCGCCCGCGTCGCACTGCTGGATCCCGACGGAAGCCCGGTGCGCCAAGGCGAGGTCGGTGAGATCTGCGTGTCCGGGCCACTATTGAGCGGCGGGTACTGGAACCTGCCGGAGGCCACCGCCGAAACCTTCCGGGACGGCTGGATGCACACCGGCGACATGGCGCGCGAGGACGAAGACGGCTTCTACTACATCGTCGACCGGGTCAAGGACATGATCGTCACCGGCGGGTTCAACGTGTTCCCCCGGGAGGTCGAGGACGTGATCGCCGAGCACCCCTCGGTCGCGCAGGTGTGCGTGATCGGGACCCCCGATGAGAAATGGGGTGAGGCGGTGACGGCGGTGATCGTGCTCCGTCCCGGCCACCCGGCCGATGAGGAGGCGGTGGCCCGGGTGACCGCCGAGATCCAGGAGGCGGTCAAGGAGCGCAAGGGATCGGTGCAGTCACCCAAGCAGGTGATCGTGGTCGACTCGGTTCCGGTGACGGCCCTGGGTAAGCCCGACAAGAAGGCGGTTCGGGCGTCGTTCTGGGAGGGTGCCGCACGTGCGGTCGGTTAAAGCGGTGCTGTTCGACTTCTCCGGCACGCTGGCAAACCTGGAGGAGAACGACGACTGGTTCGCCGGGATGGGCCTGGACGCAGGGGGCCGTGCCCAGGTGATGGACCGGATGACACACCCCACGGCGAGCGTGACACACGACGCCTGGGCGCATCGTGACCTCGACCCCGGAATGCACCGGGAGGCCTACCTGCATGTGCTCCGTTCGACGGGACTGCCCGACGAGCATGCCGAGGCGATCTATGCGCGCTGCATCGACCCGACCGAGTGGGCGCTCTACCCGGACGCCGTGCCGGTCCTGGACCGGCTGCGGGACAAGGGGATCCGTACCGCAGTGGTGTCCAATATCTCGTGGGACATCCGCACGGTTCTCAACCCCGCCGGCGCGAAGCCCGACTACTACGCGTTGTCCTACGAGATCGGCGCGACCAAACCGGACCTCCGGATCTTCGAGGCCGCCCTGGGCGCTCTCGGCGTCGAACCCCGGGAAGCGCTGATGGTGGGCGACAGCGAGGAGAACGACGGCGCGGCAGAGGCGTTGGGCTGCGCGTTCGCACTGGTGGACCCGCTGCCGATCGCCCGACGCCCCCGCGGGCTGGTCGAGGCACTGCGCGTCGCCGGCGTGACCCTCTGACACCCCGCACCGCCCAGCGTGAAGTCAACGTCACGCTGGGCGCCCACCGTGACGACAGCTTCACACTCGGCGGCAAGGGCCGACGAAGCCCCCTGCGCCGCGGTTCCTAGACTCAGTGCTGTGACACTGCGCAGGAAGTTGACCGCTGCGATAGCGATGGCCGGAATGCGGCCGCCGCTGGGAGTGCCCTCACGCACCCGGATTCCGCTGCGCGGCAAGCGGGTTCTGATCACCGGCGCCTCGTCCGGGATCGGCGAGGCCGGGGCCGAGGCGTTCGCCGCCGAGGGCGCCGAGGTGATCCTCGTCGCCCGGCGCGCTGATCTGCTCGATGAGGTGGCCGCCCGAATCGCCGAAAGCGGCGGCACTGCGACGGCACTGCCATGCGACCTGTCCGACCTCGGCGCAGTCGACGCCCTCGCCGAGGTCGTCGAGCAGCGTTTCGGCGGGGTGGACATCCTGGTGAACAACGCCGGGCGGTCGATCCGCCGGCCGCTGGCCGACTCACTGGACCGCTGGCATGACGTCGAGCGCACCATGGGGCTGAACTACTTCTCGCCACTGCGGCTGATCCGCGGGCTGGCGCCGGGCATGATCGAACGCGGCGACGGGCACATCATCAACGTCGCCACCTGGGGTGTGCTCAGCGAGGCATCACCGTTGTTCAGCGTCTACAACGCCTCGAAGGCGGCGCTGAGTGCGGTGAGCCGGGTCATCGAAACCGAATGGTCAGCCCTCGGTGTGCATTCCACGACGCTCTACTACCCGCTGGTGGCCACCCCGATGATCGCGCCCACCAAGGAGTACACCGGAATGCCCGCGCTGAGTTCGCAGGAGGCGGCGGGGTGGATGATCGATGCCGCCCGGCACCGCCCGGTCCGCATCGCACCCCGGTTCGGCGTGACAGCCCGCGCCATCGACGTGCTGGCTCCCGGCGTCCTCAATGGATTGCTGAAACGTCAACGCGTGCAGCCGAACTGATGGAGATACTGTCCAGCCGGGTGTTGTTCAGGCCCGCCGATTACGACGACTCGGTGCGTTTCTACCGGGATGCCCTCGGTCTGGCGATCGCCCGCGAATATCCCGGCGGCACAGTGTTCTTCGCCGGCCAGTCACTGATCGAGATCGCCGGCCACGGTGAGCCGACGTCGTTCTCGGGCGCACTCTGGCTGCAGGTCCGAGACCTCTACCGGACCCAGGAGGAACTCCGCGCCCGCGGCGTCGAGATCGCCCGCGAGGCGCGACAGGAACCATGGGGCCTGCACGAGATGCACGTCGTCGACCCGGACGGGGTCACCCTGATCTTCGTGCAGGTGCCCGACGACCACCCGCTACGCCGAGACCGGCGCAGCTAGCTGTGATCGGTGAGCGGCCAGCCAACCGAGGCCAGCCGTGCGGCCACCTGGTTGATCTCCAAGCCGGTGGGCTCCTTCTCGGTGGTCTCCCGGATGGCCGCGCGGATCTGCTCGGCGGTCACCGGGTCGTCCGGATCGCTGTCCTTGAGCACAGAGAACGCCGCCTGCACGACCTCGTCCTCGGTTAGCGTGCGCTTCAGCAGTGCCAGTAGCGGGTAATAGTCGGTGCGCGGGATGCCGTCGGGATAGACGTTGTGCAGCCAGCCCAGAACGGACTGGAAGAAGTTCGGCGTCGGCGTCGGATCGGTCGTCATCACACCCTCACTTCTTATGAATGAACGGGAAGAGGTCGACCCCGAAGTGATGGTTGATCGTGGTCCGGGTGATCCAGAGGATCGCCACCAGGATCACCGCCGCCACGAAGGCGATCAGCAGCAGGCCGGCTGCCTTGAGGGCCGGATTCGGAGCGCGCAGTTCACCGCCGCCACCGGCCGAGTAGGTCCGGACGCCGATCGCGAAGAGCGCGGGCAACCCAGCGCCCAGGACCAGACCCACCAGCAGCACACGCAGCGAGGCCTCCAGGTAATGCATCATCGCGTCTCCCTCACGCCGACTTCCGGCGCTGCCGCGCCGCTTCGCGGACATCGGCGGGCACCACGGAGTTCGTCGTCGCATCCCAGTCGGCGGTCACGTTGGAATGGTCGACCTTGTGCTGCTGGGCCCGCCACCACATGTATCCGGACAGAGCGACCAGGATCGCGAAGATCACGATGCTGCCGACCAACTCGGAACTCACCGTCCCGATGCCGTGGCCGATCCAGAAGGTCAGGGCTCCCGCCAACCCGGCCAACGGCAGGGTGATCAGCCAGGCGACCGCCATCCGGCCGGCCACCGACCAGCGCACCTCGGCGCCCGGCTTGCCCACGCCGCTGCCCAGAATCGAGCCGGTGGCCACGTGGGTCGTCGACAACGCCATTCCGGCCACGCTGGAGGTCAGGATGATGGCCACCGAGGAGGCGTCAGCGGACAGGCCCTGCGGCGCTTCAATCTCGACCAGTCCCTTGCCCAGGGTCCGGATCACCCGCCATCCGCCGATGTAGGTGCCCAGCCCGATGGCCAGCGCACACGAGGCGATGATCCACAACGGCAGGCCGTCCTTCTTGACGTCACCGGTCAGGTGCCCGGTGGTCAACAGCGCCAGCGCGATCACGCCCATGGTCTTCTGCGCGTCGTTGGTGCCGTGGGCGAGTGCGACCAGCGAGGCGGTGGCGACCTGTCCGCGCCGGAACCCACGGTCCCGGCGTTCCTGCTGCATGCCGCGGGTGATCCGGAACACCAGCCACGTTCCGCAGGTCGCCACCAGGCAGGCGATCACCGGGGAGGCCACCGCCGGGATGAGGATCTTCTGGGTCAATCCGTTCCAGTTGACCCCGGCGACGCCCAGGGCGGCCAGACCCGCGCCCACCAGGCCGCCGAACAACGCGTGCGACGAACTCGACGGGATTCCGAAGAGCCAGGTCAGCAGGTTCCACAGAATGCCGCCGATGAGGCCGGCGAAGATGATCAGCAGACCCAGGTTGGCGTCGACGGACGGCAGCAGCACGCCGGTCTTGGTGTCCTGGATCTTCAGCACGTCCTTGGTCACCGTGGCCGCGACCTCGACCGACAGGAAAGCGCCGACCAGATTGAGGATGCCGGCCAGGGTCACCGCGGTCTTGGGCTTGAGCGCCCCGGTCGCGATCGAGGTGGCCATCGCGTTGCCGGTGTCATGGAACCCGTTTGTGAAATCGAAGGCCAGCGCTGTCACGATCAACAGCAGCAGAATGACCGTCTCCGAACCCATGCCGCTCATTGTGGGGTCAGAGGGACGCGTTTGACCAATAAACCTTCCGCATTGGGGCCTAACGGCCCTGCGCCGTCTAGCTTGGGTTCAGGAATCCATGAGAGGACCCCGCCGATCGCCACCCTGCGCGCGCTCGCCATTCCCCCCGGCCCGTCGGCGTTGTCCCTGCTGGCGGCCCTTGAGGGCGTGCTGGACGGCCGCGATGCTCCGGTGGTTCCGATCCCGTCCGGCGACCTCCGCGAGAGCGAACTGCTGACCCGGGGCCTACGGGTCGGCGAGGAGATCGACGACGACGTCGCCCTGGTCATCCCCACCTCCGGCACCACCGGCACCCCGAAGGGCGCGATGCTCACCGCCGCGGCCCTGATCGCCGGCGCCTCGGCCACCCATGACCGGCTGGGCGGGCCGGGAACCTGGCTGCTGGCATTGCCTGCCCACCACATCGCCGGGATGCAGGTGCTTGTCCGCAGTTCGCTGGCCGGCACGGTGCCGGCCGAACTCGACCTGTCCGCCGGCTTCGACGTCACCGCACTACCTGCCGCGGTCGGCGACATGGGCTCAGGCCGCCGCTATGCCTCGCTGGTGGCCACCCAGTTGGCGAAGGCGCTCGCGGAACCGGCCGCCGCCGCGGCGCTGGCCGAACTCGACGCGGTGCTGCTCGGCGGCGGCCCGGCCCCTGCGCCGGTGCTGGCCGCGGCATCCGACGCCGGGATCGCGGTGGTGCGTACCTACGGCTCCAGCGAGACGGCCGGCGGCTGCGTCTACGACGGTCTGCCGCTGGACGGGGTCCAGGTACGCATCGACTCCGAGGACAGCCGCATCTCGATCGGTGGTTGCACCCTGGCGAAGGGTTACCGCAATCCCACGCAGCCGGATCCGTTCACCGAACCCGGCTGGTTTCGCACCGATGATGTTGGCGCTGTTGATGATTCGGGCCGGTTATCGGTGCTGGGCCGGATTGACGACGCGATCAGCACGGGCGGACTGACGGTGCTGCCCACGATCGTGGAGGCGGTTCTGTCCCGACACCCTGCGGTCACCGACTGTGCGGTGTTCGGGGTTGCCGACGACCGGCTGGGTCAGCGGGTGGTGGCCGCAATTGTTGTGACCGGGCCGGCGCCGACACTGGAGGAACTCCGGGACTTCGTCGCGGTATCGCTGGACCGCACCGCCGCGCCTCGGGAATTGCACGTCGTCACTGAGCTTCCGCGGCACGGCATCGGCAAGCTGAACCGTCGCGCGCTTGCCCAACGGTTCGGGCCGGACCCGTTCCGGCGAATCTGGTTAGGCTCGCAATCATGACGCCGCGGGTGCTGATCGCCGATGACGACGTCGTGGTCCGTGACGTCGTCCGGCGCTACCTGGAACGCGACGGGCTCGAGGTCCGGGTGGCCGGTGACGGCAGCGAGGCATTGCGAGTGCTGGGCACCGAACGGATCGACCTGGCTGTGCTCGACGTGATGATGCCCGGGCCGAGCGGATTGTCGCTGTGCCGGACACTGCGCCAGAGCGGGGACTACAGCATTCCGGTGATCCTGCTGACCGCCCTGGGCGAGGAGGACGACCGGATCGCCGGTCTGGAGGCCGGCGCCGACGACTACCTGACCAAACCCTTCAGCCCGCGCGAGTTGGCGTTGCGGGTCCGATCGGTGCTGCGCCGGGTGCCGGCCGCACCGACCGCAGTGCCGTTGGAGATCTCCGTCGGAGAGTTGTCGGTGTCGACGGCGGCCCGCGCGGTCACCGTCGCCGGCGCACCGGTCGGCCTGACGAACCGGGAGTTCGACCTGCTGCTGTTCTTCCTGACCCACACCGACGTGGTGTTCTCCCGGGAGGAATTGCTGCAGCGGGTGTGGAACTGGGACTTCGGCGATCTGTCGACGGTGACCGTGCACGTGAAGCGGTTACGGTCCAAGCTCGGCGACCACCACCGCGTCCAGACGGTGTGGGGCCGCGGCTATCTGTGGCGGGGCGACACTGACTCCGCATGAACTGATGGAGATGGCCCTACTGGCACTGGGCGCCTCCGTGCCGGTGGTGCTACTGGGCGGCCTGGTGATCCGGCTGGCCCGATCCTGGTCGCTGACCTTCAGCATGGTGGCCCTGGTTCTCATTCCCACCCTGGCGACGCTGGCCGGGGTGTTCTTCGCGAGTCGATTCATGACCCAGGGCACCTTCCACGCGGTGGCCCTGGTTCTGGCGATCGTCGCGGTCGTGACCCTGCCCGCTGCGGTGCTGCTCGCCCGCTATCTGGCTCGAAGAATGGTGTGGGAGAGGGAGATCCAGGACGTCGAACGGACGGCCGAACAATCCCGTCGGCAACTGGTCGCCTTCGTCAGCCATGACCTGCGCACCCCACTGGCCGCGATCCGGGCGCTGTCCGAGGCGATCGCCGACGGCGTGGTCACCCAGGACGAGGCGCAGTCCCAGGCCAAACGGATTGAGCAGGAGAGCATCCGGCTCTCCGAAATGGTTGACGACTTGTTCGAGATCTCCAAGATCAATGCCGGCGCCGTCACCGCACCCTACGAGCGGGTCGCACTCGACGAGGTGCTGGACGATGTGCGCAACATCCATCACATCTCCGCCGAACGCGCGGGAGTGATTCTGGCCGTTGACCTTCCACCGACGCCCATTCGGGTGATCGGCAGCGACCGGGCACTGGTCCGGGTGCTGTCCAACCTGGTCGCCAACGCGATCGCCCATACTCCGCCCGGCGGCAGGGTGTCGCTGTCGATGGGCGCCGACGCGGACGGGGCGTGGGTCCGGGTGGATGACACCGGGGTCGGCATCTCCGACACCGACCTACCGCGGGTATTCGACATCGCCTATCGCGGATCCAACGACCGGGTGCCGCGGTCGGACTCGTCACTGCCCAGCGGATCGGGACTGGGCCTGGCGATCGCGTCCGGTCTGGTGCGGGCACACCGCGGCACGCTGTCGGCGCGCAATCTGCCCACCGGCGCGCGTTTCGAAGTGCGGCTACCGCTCGCCGCCGAGTAGCCGGGTCCCCAACTCGTCCCTTCCGGGCACACCCGCGAGTGCGCGGTCTGCGCGGTTTCCGCACCGATCGGGCGACCCGGAGGCCAAAACGGCCCGCCCCGGGTGAACCGGGACGGGCCGCCTGTCGACTGAGGACTACTTGGCCTTGAACTGCGGGGTCGACTCCGGGGACGGGGTTACGCAATCGACCTTGACCGTCGAGGTGTCGGTGCACTGATCCGACTCTTCGAGAACACCCTGAATACCGGTGGTCCGGATCTGTTCATCGGTCGAGCCGACGAGTTTCATCGTGGGCGGGGTGGTGCTCACCTTCACGTCGGCGTTGGACTCGTGGCTGCTGCTGGCGTGCGCGATCGCTCCGCCGAGGAAACCAACGGCACCGATGCTGAGAGCGAAAGCTGCGCCGGCCGTCTTGAGGACGGATTTCACAGTATTTTCCATGGCCACAATGATCGCAGGAGCGTCTCAGGAAGTCCAATTCAGTCGAAGATTCATACTATTTTCACGGATTCAGCAGAAATCGGCTTCTGAAACCACTGATTCCGCAAATCACTCCTCAAGCGTGCCGGACAGCCGCTCGGCCGCGGCGACGTAATCCTCGATGAACTCCAACACCACCTCGCGGGCCGGTTTGATCTTGTTCATCAGCCCGACGCCCTGCCCGACGAAATACGTCGCGAGCGCCTGCGCGCCGGGGTGTCCGTTGCCGGCCAGCCGGTCGATTCGGCGCAGCGCCGGTTCGGCGATCATCGCCTGCAGTGGCAGACCCAGCGGCTGGCGGCCGCCCGGGTTCGGCGCCCAGGCGTCGGTCCAGTCGGAGCGCAACTGCCGGGACGGCTTGCCGGTGCGGCCGGCTGAACGCACGGTGTCGCGCGAGGACGCAGCCAGCATCTTCTGCTTGGTGTGCGGCTCGGTCTCGGCCTCCTCGGTGGTCAGCCACACTGAACCGGTCCAGGCGCCGGCGGCGCCCATCGCGACGCAGGCCGCCATCTGCCGACCCGTCACGATCCCGCCGGCGGCCAGCACCGGCACATCGCGCCCGCCCGGGATCTCCGCGATCGCGTCCAGCACCTCCGGAATCAGGACCAGGGTGCTCACCTCACCGCAGTGGCCGCCGGCCTCGGTGCCCTGCGCCACGATCAGGTCGACGCCCGCCTGGACCTGCTTGATGGCGTGTTCCTTGGCGCCGACGAGCGCGGCCACCGGGATACCACGCTCCTTGCCGGCCGCGATCATGTAGTCCGGCGGCACGCCCAGCGCATTGGCCATCATCTTGATCGGATGGTTCAGCGAGACCTCGAGCAGGCTCTGACCGGTGTCACCGGACAGTGCTGAGGAGGCCACCCGCAGTTCCTCGACCTCGATGTCATGGTCGGCCAGCAACTGGTTGATGAAATCCCGGTGCTCGGCCGGGATGCGTTCGGCGAGCTGCTCTCTGGACAGGTTCTCGCCCTTGCCCTCGAACTTGGCCGGAACGATGATGTCGACACCGTAGGGCTTGCCGCCGACGTGGTCGTCGATCCAGCACAGCTCCTGCTCGAGCTGGTCCGGCCGGAAGGCGACGCCGCCGAGCACGCCGAACCCGCCGGCATTGGTCACTGCTGCGACGACGTCGCGACAATGACTGAAGGCGAAGAGGGGGAACTCGATGCCGAACTGATCGCAGATCTGGGTCTTCATCAGCCCAGTATTACGCCCCTCGCCCCAGTCATTAGTCTCTGGGGGATGCTCCGGATAAGCGTGGCCCTGACTTTCGGGGTCCTGGCCGCCGTACTGGTCGGGATGACGCGCCAGGAGTGGCATTTCGCGCCCGCGGTGGGATGGATCGCGGCGGCCGCCATCTACCTGGTCTGGACCTGGTCGATCCTGTTGCCGATGAACGGCAAGCGCACCATCGACCACGTGCACCAACGGCATGAGGACGGCAACCCGCGGTTGTCGCACGCCATCGTGCTGACCGCCAGCCTGGCCGGCATCGCCGGGGTGGGCTATCTGCTGGCCGCCACCTCCGGCGCCGAGCGGCATCTGGGCGAGGCACTCATCGGGGTGCTCAGCGTGATCGCATCGTGGTTCGCCATCCACACGGCGTTCACCATGCGTTACGCATTGTTGTATTACACCGACGACCGTCCCGAGGCGATCAGCTACCACCAGGAGACCGAGCACTACCAGCCCTGCTACAAGGATTTCGCGTATCTCGCGTTCACCGTCGGGATGACCTATCAGGTGTCCGACACCGACCTGGCCAGCCCGCGGATGCGGGGATCGGTGCTCGGGCAGGCCCTGGTCTCGTTCCTGTTGGGCGCGGTCATCCTGGCCTCCACCATCAACCTCGTGCTCGAGTTGGCGAACCACTGATGGCCACCGTCGCCGAGTGGATCGAAGGGGCACGCCCGCGCACGTGGGCGAACGCGGTCGCCCCGGTGATCGCCGGAACCGGTGCGGCCGCCTGGCTGCACGGAGCGGTGTGGTGGAAAGCGCTTCTGGCGCTGGCGGTTTCGCTGGCCCTGATCGTCGGCGTCAACTACGCCAATGACTACTCCGACGGCATCCGCGGCACCGACGATGAGCGGGCCGGGCCCTTGCGGCTGGTCGGCTCGAAAATCGCCGCGCCGCGCGCGGTGCTCACTGCCGCGATCGTCAGCCTCACGGTGGCGGCCGTCGCCGGTCTGGCGCTGGCCGTGCTGAGCGCACCGTGGCTGATCGCTGTCGGGGCGGCGTGCATCGCCGGTGCGTGGCTCTACACCGGCGGCTCCCGGCCGTACGGCTACGCCGGCTTCGGCGAGGTCGCGGTCTTCGTGTTCTTCGGTCTGGTCGCCGTGCTGGGCACCCAGTTCACTCAGGCGCAGCGAGTGGACTGGGTGGGCCTGACCCTGGCGGTCGCCACCGGCGCACTGTCGTCAGCGGTGTTGGTGGCCAACAACCTTCGCGATATTCCCACCGATACCGATTCCGGCAAGGTGACCCTGGCGGTCCGGCTTGGCGATGCCCGCACCCGGGTTCTCTACCAGTCGCTGCTGATGCTGGCCGGCGTTCTCACGCTGACGCTGATGGCCGCGACGCCGTGGTGTGCAGCAGGCCTGCTGGCGGCGCCACTGGCGCTGCGCGCCGCGAATCCGGTCCGGTCCGGCAAGGGCGGCCGGGAGCTGATCCCGGTGTTGCGCGACACCGGGCTGACCATGCTGGTGTGGTCGCTGATGGTGGCGGCCGCGCTGATGATGTTCTGACCGACAGACTGAGGAGACGACGATGGCAGCAGACAAACTGATCTCGAGCGGCAGCCCGTGGGAGGCCTCCATCGGCTATTCCCGGGCCACGGTCGCCGGCGACTACGTCCATGTCTCGGGCTCCACCGCAAGCATCGGCGGGGAGGTGAAACATCCGGGCGACGCCTACGGTCAGACCCTGGTGGCCCTCAACGAGGTCATCGCCCCCGCGCTGGCTCAGGTGGGCTATGAACTGGCCGACGTGGTGCGGTCGCGGGTGTATCTGGTCAACGCTTCGGACATCGACGCGGCGGCCAAGGCGCACGGTGAGGTGTTCGGCCACATCCGGCCGGCAGCCACCATGGTCGCCGGTGTGACGATGGTCGATCCGATGATGTTGGTGGAGATCGAAGTCGACGCCTGGAAGCGCAGCTAGTCCGGAACGTCCCGCCCCGCGGTCAGTCTTTCTCGCCGCGCAGTCGGGCCTCGAGCTGCTCGCGGTCGCGCCGCCGGCGTGCGTCGACCTCGGCGATGCCCGCGGTGGCGCGGCGACGGAGGGGGCCCAGCAACCAGATCCCCAGCGGCAGCGCCACGATGATCCCGAACAACAGCGCCACCGCGATCGGCATATCGCTGATACCCAGCAGGTGCGCGCCGTAGAAGATCGCCGCCGTCAGCGCGATCACCAGGACCAGCCGCGCCAGGGTGTAGATGACGACGTCGCGCACCATCCGGCCGGTCTTGCCGTCCGCCTCGTTCTCGGTCACGGCGCAGAGCCTACCGACGCGCGTATATTCGTTCACAGGAGGTTCGGGAGTGCTTTACCTGCTGCTCATCGTCATTATCGCGGTGCTGACCTATGTCGGCCTGCGGGCCGTCCGCGCGCAAGCCCATCGGCCCACCACCCGGGTCATCGGACCCGACGACGATCCGGACTTCCTCCGAAAGATCAGTTGACGCCGGCGTAGGAGTGCAGGCCGACGGTCACCAGGTTGATGAAGAACAGGTTGAAGACCATCGCCACGAAGCCGACGACGTTGATCCAGGCCGCCTTCTTGTCCCGCCAGCCGGCCGTGGACCGGGCGTGCAGGTAGGCCGCGTAGATCACCCAGGTGATGAAGGACACCGTCTCCTTGGGGTCCCAACCCCAGTAGCGGCCCCACGCCTCCTCGGCCCAGATCGCACCAAAGATCACGCCGAAACCGAACACCGGGAACGCGAAAATGGCGGTGCGGTAGGCGATCCGGTCCAGGGTCTGCGCGTCGGGCAGCCGGGACACCACGCGCGCCAGGACTCCGTCGGCTGACGGTTCGGCGAACTTCGAGAGCTTGAGCAGGAACAGGATGCTGGCCACCCCGGAGACCAGGAACACCCCGGACCCGAGGCTGACCACCGAGACGTGGATCGGCAGCCAGTAGGACTTCAGCGCCGGCATCACCGGAGCGGCGTTGGCGTACAGCCACTTGCCCGACACGGTCAGCAGGATGAGGACCGGCACCAGGACGAACACCCACAGCGCCCGGTACTGAGGCTTGCGCAGCACGACCGCGCCGGCGATCAGGCCGCAGAAGCTGGTCAGGTTGATGAACTCGTACATGTTTCCCCACGGCACCCGCGAGGTGGCCAGGCCGCGCAACACGATGCACGCGAACAACAGCGCGATGCCGACGTAAACCAACGCCAGGCCCGAGCCGCCGATCCGTTCGGCCAGCGGCCGCGCGCCGGCGTCGACCACCACACCGGGGCGGTCGGCACCAGTGCTCATCGGTCCAGCGCTCATCGCCCCGGCCGGAACCAGTTCGCGCTCTTCGACCCGGCGCCCCCGACTGGAGGCCAGTTCAACGGCGAGCAGCATCAGGGCGAGCACCAGCACCACGACGGACCCGGTGAAGGCCCAGTCCGAGTAACGGGACAGGCCGATATCTATGTGAGTGTTCACGCCTTCTCCTGCAGGACCGCGGTGAGCTTCTCGAACTCGCCGCCCCAACCGGAATTATCGGTGCGGGCCAAGCCGCCCAGTTCGACATTCACCGTACCCGGGTCAGCGGAGCCGGTGATCCGTGCCCAGACCCGGCGCCGCCGCACCACCAGCGAGACGAGCAGCCCGGCCATCATCGACAGCGCGGACACCAGCACCCACACCTGGCCCGGATCGTGCGAGACCTGGAGGTTGACGAACGGGGTGGCGCCGTCGAAGCGCACCACGGTGCCGTCGTCGAGGCGGACGTCCTTGCCCAGCCCGAGGTTGACCCGCTTGAGCTTGGTGAGCCGCTTCTGCTCGATGAGGGTGGGATCGATTCTGAACAGGGACTGCGGCTTGCCGGTGTCCAGACCGGCATCCCCGCGATAGATGTCGATGGCCACCGCCGGGTCCCGCATGTCCGGGAAGCTCGACGACAACAGCTTGCCGTCCATCTGCTGGGTCGGCGCGAACAGACCGGTGATGGCCAGTTGGTGCTTGCGACGCTCGTCGTCCGGATACAGGCCGGCCGGCGGGTCCACCCGCACCGTGCCCGAGGACAGCAGCGTCATCGGATTGTCCGGCTGGAACTGCACGGTCTGAGTTCGCTTCTCCCCGTTGGGGAAGATCACCGTGAAGGTGGGCGCATAACCGTGGCCCTGCAGGTAGACCCGGTCTCCGCCGACGCGCAGCGGGTGGTTGACCTCCAGCCGGTACGGCCGCCAGGTTCCGGACGCGAGATCGGCGCCGGCCTGATAGTCGATATTGGCGGCGAACGACGTGGCCTGCCCGGTGTTGAGGTATCCGGCCTGGAAGTCGTTGACCCGCACACACATCGGGTACAGCGAGGTGCCGTCGACCTTGTTGCCGGCCCGGAACGAGTCGTAGGCCGCCGGTGAGGCCGAGCAGAATCCCGGGCCGCCGTTGGCGATGACGATCACGTTGCCCTCGTACCCGAACAGCTTGCCGACGGCGATGGCGGCCAGCAGACCGAGCAGCGAGAAGTGGAAGACGATATTGCC